>CAYXKM010000131.1:0-12592 GCA_964465665.1 uncultured Woeseiaceae bacterium | reverse complement strand
TCACGTACTCCACAACGGCGCCCGGTATTGCCTTCGGGTCGGTAGCTCCGTTGAACGGATCACTGATCAGGGTTGCGGTCTTGCTGATGGTCAAAGAAGCCGACGAAACCTGGAAACCGTCCTGCGCATCGAGAATGCCGTCACCCAGCGCGAACACCGTGCCACCACTTTCTGCGAAGCCTTCCGCGAATACCACGTCGATTGCTGCCGTATCGGCGTTGCCGACGTCGTCTGTGGTATCGGCACCGAGTCCTGCGGCACCGGCGTCGGCGACGACGGCCTGCAGGTTGATGTTGGCGACATCGCCGTTGACCAGGGTCAGATCTGCGGTACCAACGACATAAATGACAACGGAAGCATCTTCGGCGAGTTCATCGACAAACGGCTGGTCAACGCCCGTGTCGAGGCCATTGCCGTCGTTGTCGACATAGACCTGCAATGCACTCATGTCGACTTCGGTGTCGGTCAGACCGGGGCTGCCGACCGGGCCGAATGCGGCCAGCAGGTTGGTCGCGACCAGGCGGAAGTCCTGCGGGAAGTTGCCGTTGTTCGTCAACGTAAACTCCACGAAGGCACCCGTCTGTCCGGGCGTCACTATCGTATGCCCGCTAAATCCGGATTCGACCAGTGTGAAGTCGACGCGGTTGTCGACGACAAATTCTGTCGGCGACGCCCCACTCGCTCCACCCGGAACCGAGTTGCCGGCAGGATCGGACAGGATGAAGGTTTGCCCAGTGCCACCGACTGCGTAGTCGACCTGCGCCTGGTTGGAAATCGTCGTACCGGCAGTGGTGCCGGCTGCGAAAGCGTGCTGAGACAGCAGCACGATTGTCGCTGACGCGACCAGCCTGGTGACCCGGGTGGTCATATCGATTAAGCGTGTCATTACGGTACTCCTTGCTTCATTGCAACTGATGGTGTTGCCAGCCAATCCGGCCGGTCAGGGGCTGCCGGCACCGCGTGCGTCCCTGCGCCGCAAGCGGTCGTTTCACGAAGAAACGTGCCCTATAAACAAATCGGTTACTGCAGCCTTGCGCGGAAACGGGCGACCCCCTGTGATCCGGCAGGGATCTCGTTCTGCATTTGCCAGCGGATGTGCGTGAAGTCCCTGGCTTCGGCGGGCCTGGCGACGCCGTCCTCGGAGACGGACAGTTCACTCGCAGCGGCGAAGACCGTTCCGCCGTCAACAGAGAAAACGATCTCGCTGCCCGGGCCGAAAGCAGAACCATCGACGTACTCGAGGTCCGCTGCGATCGGATTGGTGATGACAACGTTCTCCGCTGCATCGTTGCTGATGTTGCGGAAGGTCACGGTGTAAATGACTTCATCGCCGGGAATGACGGTCTTCGCATCGACGAGCAGAATCTTCTCCTCGCCGTTCTCGCCAACGATGACCTCTTCCTTCTGCACAACGGTTTGCACCTGCAGGTGTCCTTTTGCCGGGTCCTGCGCAAACGCGCCGACCGTAAACGAAGTGAAAAATATGCAGATGCCGATTTGATGAATGATTTTCATAGTGTGTGTTCCCCTCTTATCGCTCCAAAAAAGTGTCAATCGATCGTTACCTGGAAAGTTACGGTTTGTATTCCGGATGCCTGCGTGAGATCGCCGAGGCGCGCGACAACCGACGGCACGCCGGCGAGGTTGAGTTCGCCGGCATCGCCGTCGATCGCATCCGTCATCGGAGTACCGTTCAAGCTCAAGCTGTTCGGTACATAAGTGGTGTTGACCGGGACAGGGTCGTTCACCGTGCTGCTGCCGGCAGTTCCCGAGTTCGTTACCTCGACTGCCAGTGAATAAGTGAGCGTTGCGCCAGGTACCGGCTGTGTGCCGCCAAACGGGTCCGAAACGACTACCGACTTGACGATGTTGATCGTGACATCGGATACCAGGTACTCGCCGCTGTCCGCGGCCTGGCCGCCACTCGTGCCGAGTACGGCGTCACCGCCGCCTTCGCCTTGCCCGGCGAACACGTCGCCCGGTGCGCCATTGCCGGTCAGCGACGTGGCGGCGAGCTGGCTGAAGCCGATTTGACCGTTCGCTGCGGACAGTGGAATGTCATTTACGAGAAGTATGTCGACAAAGGCATCAGCCGCCAGTTGCGGATCATTGTTGCCGGGGGTGTAGGCAACATCACCGACGTTGAAATCCCCGCTTGCGTCGGTATCGAAATAGATTCCTGGCACCGCCGGTACCGGGTCAAAATCGTCGCCGGCAAGAATGCTGTCGATTGCGAGCAGAAAATCCTCGGTACCGTTGCCGTTGTTGGTGACACGGAACAGAAGGCTTCGATTGGTGTCGCCTGCAGCTACAAGTACCTGCGGGCTCTGCAAGGTCACGACGACGTCGATGCGTTCATCGACAGTGATGCTTACGGTATTGGAATTCAGAGAGATGCTGGTACCGCCGACATCGAAACTGACTTCTGCGATGTTGTCGATCACCGTCCCCGCGGGAGTTCCGGCGGCCCAGACGGTTTGCGACGCAAGGAGGACCACGCCAATGGTCGCGATCGAGGCAGCGACTTCCGCGACGCGCGCGAAAATGGTCGGTGATCCAGGCTTGTTCGGGTTCAAAGTCACATTCCTTGCGCAAGTGCGGTTAACCGCGATGAACGATCCGCCAGCGTCACTGCTGCCGGAATCGATGACTCGGAATCGCATGCAAACTCACATCATTTCGGGACATTGCCGACTCTTGCCGAATTGCTGTGGCGGCGCACGAAAATGGCCGCTTTTCTGCCGGAACTGTGAATGGACGCACGCTTTCCGCGTGAAAGCGTTCACAATCGCAACGCCAGTGTTTTCGCGGGTTTCAGCCCGGAAGGGGCGATGCGAGGAGGGCACTTATGTTGCATCGCGTGGCGGTAATCCGGGGCTTGACAAACGCCTGGCCAAGCCTTATTGTGCAATGCAACAATTGCTGCACTGCACCACGGAGACCCACCATGAACCCGACTTTTGAGAACACCATGAGCCGCATCGCCGACAAGGCGCGCGGTCGTTATGCCCGGCTGGTCAAGGGCGCCCGCGAGCGGACCGAATCCGCTGCTGATCGCGTTGTGCTCGGCAAAAAGCCGGTCAAGACCATTACCGGGCTCGGCCTGAAACTGACCGCCATATCGCACAAAACCGCCGACCAGGTACTGCGCCAGCAGACCCGGCTGGTAGAACACCAGATAGACGCGGTTGCACACCGCCTGAAAGCTGCCGCGGAAGCCAGGAATCTCGGCGAACTGGTTCGCACCCAGTTGCGGCTGATTCCGCAGAACGTATCGAAGATCGCGATCGACACGCGCGATACCTTCAGTATCGTCGCCAGCGCCGGTATGGAAGTCCGCGACGTTCTGAAAGGCACGATTTCCGAATTGCGCGGCAAGACCATGGCTGCGAGGAAGACCTCTTCGGGTAAATCGCCTGCACGAAAGGCTACATCGGCAGGCGCGAAGCGCAAGCCGAAAGCACGAGCCAGGAAAGCCAGCACCGAAACGGGCGCGGCAACGACTTCCGGCAACTCTCAGGCCGCCTGACAAAAACTGTCCTGCCCCCTCCCCCGGGGCATGGATGGCAAGACCGACCGTCGGTCCCGGAATCGGGACCGGCGGTTTTTTTTTGCGCGATTTATGTGAAAGTGCGGATGAGGTCGTGCGGGGCGGGGTGCAGTTTCCGGTCCCATGGGTATAATGGCGCCCCTCGAACAGGCCTGCCCGGAATTGTCTTCATTGCCGGCACAAGGTCTTTAACCCGATTCAGAGATAATCGAATGACGTCATCACTGACCGCCCTCCAGGACTGGGTCGATTCCGTCGCAAAGCTGACCCAGCCCGAGGACATTCACTGGTGCACCGGCAGCGAGGCCGAATACAAGCGACTGATCAACGAGATGACCCGTTCCGGCGATCTCGTGGCGCTCGACCCGCAAAATTACCCGCATTGCTACCTGCACCGGTCCCACCCGTCTGACGTCGCCAGGGTCGAACATCTGACGTACATCTGTACGCCGGCCAGGGAAGATGCGGGGCCGAACAACCTGTGGATGGACCCCGCTGAAGCGCACCCGAAGCTCGACGCCCTCTTCGACGGCGCGATGCAGGGCCGCGTGATGTATGTCGTTCCCTATTGCATGGGGCCAATAGATTCGCCGTACTCGCGGCTCGGCGTGGAAATTACTGACAGTCCCTACGTCGTCGTCAACATGCGCATCATGACCCGCATGGGCACGGCCGCACTGAAACGCATCGAGCAGCACGGCACGTTCGTCAAGGGACTGCATTCGATCGGAGACCTGAATCCGGAACGACGATTCATCATGCATTTTCCGGAAGAACTCATGATTCAAAGCTTCGGCTCCGGCTATGGCGGAAATGCGCTGCTTGGCAAGAAGTGCCACGCCTTGCGCATCGCAAGCTGGCAGGCACGGGAGGAAGGCTGGCTGGCCGAACACATGCTGATCGTTGGCGTCGAAAGCCCGCAAGGTGACACACACTACATCGCCTGTGCTTTTCCATCGGCCTGCGGAAAGACCAATCTCGCCATGCTGATTCCGCCGGCATCGCAACCCGGCTGGAAAATCTGGACGCTCGGCGACGATATTGCCTGGCTGCACCTGGACAAGGACGGCGTACTTCGCGCGATCAACCCGGAGTCCGGATATTTCGGTGTCGTACCGGGTACGAACGCAAAGACCAACAAAAACGCTTACGACATGATCCGCAGCGATACGATATTCACGAACGTCGCGCTTACGGAAGACAACCAGCCGTGGTGGGAAGACAAGAAGGTCGGCACGCCGGCCGTCGACTGGCAGGGACGCAAATACGATCCCGGCAACGGGCCGGCGGCGCACCCCAATTCGCGATTCACGGTCTCGGCAAAAAAGAACCCGAGCTATTCACAGCTCGCGGAAGCGCCGGAGGGTGTGCCGATTTCGGCGTTGGTATTCGGCGGGCGTCGCAAGGAGCTCGCGCCCCTGGTTTACGAGGCAAAGGACTGGCGCCACGGGGTGCTGGTTGGCGCCGGTGTCGCTTCCGAAACCACCGCGGCGGCAACCGGTGCCGTTGGCGTGGTGCGTCGCGACCCGATGGCGATGAAACCTTTTTGCGGCTACAACTTTGCCGACTACTGGGCGCACTGGCTGTCGTTTGCGGGGAAATCGGACAAGCTGCCGCGAATTTTTCATGTCAACTGGTTTCGCCAGGACAAGGCCGGCAAGTTTCTCTGGCCGGGCTTCGGTGACAACCTGCGCGTGCTGCGCTGGATCATCGATCGATGTGAAAATCGTGTCGGCGCCAGAGAAACCCCGATCGGTTACCTGCCAATGAACCAGGATATCGACACGCGCGATCTCGACATCACACCGCAAGTGCTCGACGAATTGCTTTCGGTGGACATCGGCCAATGGCAACAGGAAATGTCGTCCGTTCGCGATTATCTCGAGGGTTACGGCGACCGTCTGCCGGCGGAATTGCTGGCCGCGCATGAGCAGGTGGTCAGGGCGCTGCAAAAGGCCAGCTGACTCCGCCATACTCATTACTGGACACGCAGCGCGGGCAATAGCGAAATGCTGGCACCGCACCGGTGTGCCCTTCTCACTCAGAAATCTTAATTCGCTCGAAGGGCACACCGGTGCAATGCCAGCCGGTAGCGCGGCGGCAGCTCAAGACGGCGACACGACGGTATGCCTTACGAGCGAGTTAAGATTTCCGAGCGAGAAAGGCATGGCGGCGGGTCGCCGGCGTGCAACGTACGATTCAGATCGTTGTCGCCCGCGATGCGTGCCGGCGGTCGGTGTATCAGTCTTCGCAAACGAAATGGATGGCGAGTGGCGTGCCGGCCTTCGCCATCCTGCCGAGTCCTATGATCCCCTGACCCACCAGCTCCGTGCTGTCGCGGCGCACGAACACTTCCTCGCCTCTCGCGTTCTGCAGAAACGTGCCGTTGGTGCTTTGATCGATGAGCACGAATTTGCCGCGGCGTTTTTCAACCCGTGCGTGTATGCGGGAGATCAGGTTGCCTTTGACGACAAGGTCGTTGTCATCGGCGCGACCCATGTTGACGTTTTTCTTCTGATCCGTGACGACCACTTGCTGGTCGCGAAAAGTCAGGGTCAGCTTCGATGCATTGCGGCTTTTGTTTTCCCATTCGATTGTCGGCAACATGCTTGTTGCTTCGTCGGGCTGCCAGAGCAGTTCGAACAAAGCGACCTCATCGAGCCGACCACGCACTGTAGCAACGTCGATCTGCCGCGTTTGCGCGCGCCAATCGGGACTCATCCGCTCTACGGTAGTGCCGGAGATGACAATCTGCCGCGCTTTGGCCTGGGATGTCATGCGATTGGCGGTGTGCACTGCGGCGCCGAAAATATCGTTCTGCTCCTGCACCACCGGGCCGAAATGGCAGCCGATACGAATCGAAACCGGGATGTGAGTACCGCTGCGCTCGGCATCACTGCTGATCCTGCTTTGCATCTGGCTCGCAGCGCCCATGGCGTCGTCAACGGTCGGAAAGGTTGCCATGATTTCATCGCCTATGGTCTTGATGACCTTGCCGCTATACTGGCGCGTGGCGTCCTTCATGACTTCGAGGCACAGCGCAACCGTCTCGCTCGCCTTGGTGTCACCGAACTGATCGTACAATTGGGTGCTTCCGACGACATCGGCGAAGAGAATCGCGACTTCCAGGTCCTTTGCCATGCTCGTCTTGGTCAACCTCTCGAGACGTCCTTCCTGCGGTTCCTGCGGGCAACACTTGCGCCCGAGCCGCGATTATAAGCGCTCAGCGACGTGATTCGCTTGCATTATGTCCAATATACGATGGTCAGCCCGGTTTTCAGTAAGCGAAGCAAGCTACTAAATTTGCAACTATTTTTCGGCGACAATATACGCTATCCAGGCCAGATCTGCCTCACCCTTTTCCTCCGGGGTGAAGATGCCGTTGCCCTCGCCTTCCTCATCCTCACCTTCCCAGTACAGGGTGGCTTTGCTGAATCCGGCTTCGAGCATTACCTCGTGAATCTCGGGCGCGGACCAGAGGCGCCATTCATAAGTGAACGCCTTGCGGATCTTCGAACCGTCGCGGAACTTGAAGTGTATGTGGCAGCGGATGTAATTCGTCACCGGGTGAAATTCAGCCTGGTGCCAGATGTACGTAAAGCCCTTGTGTTTGGTCTTTTCCTTGCATTCCTCCTGCGCCTCCGGCCCGCCGAACAGGTCGACAAAGAAAAGCCCGTCGTCTTTCAGGGCCGCGTGCGCCCGCCGAAAATAGTCGCGCAACATGTCGCGTGAGTTGAAGATGAAGTAACTGAAATTGAAGGCAACGAGTATGTCGACCGGCGCCGTTTCCACCGACATGACGTCCGACTCGAGCAGTTGCACACGCGCCTGCGCAGCCACAGGCAGGCGGTTGACCCGATGCCGTCGACCCCAGTCAAGCACCGCAGGGTCGATATCGACACCGATCGCCTGAAACTGCTTCCCCTGACGTACCCACTGGCACGAGGCGCTGGCCGTACCGCAGAAATCCTCGCGGAGGCGACAGGCCTTGCGACCTCGAATACTCTCGAACGTCTCCTGCAGAAACTCCACTTCGTGATCCACGTTTTGCACGGCCCTCTCGTACAGATCGTGGATATCGGCCTCCTCGGCCATGGTTCGTCTGCGGGCATTTGCATTCTCGACAGTCATTTTCTTCGCCTGGTCCTCACGGGTACGCGTCATATATCAAACGGGGCTGGGATTGTACCGGGTATTCGGCAAGATTGGGCAGCGCCCGCTGCGGAGTGCAGCGAAAATCAACAACGGTTCAGGCCGCGGCCGGCAGTTTCTCGAGCGCTGAGTGCAGCACCTCGATTCCGGCATCCGTGCGATGTGCGTTCTCGCTGAGGAATCGTCGCCAGTACCTCGCACCGGGCTGTCCGTTGTACAGGCCGAGCATGTGGCGCGTCATGTGCTTCAGCGCGACACCCCGGGACAATTCGCGTTCGATGTACGCGCCCATTTTCCCGATGACATCGCGGCGTGCGGGAACCGGCGTTCCATGCATCAGCTGCTCCAGTTCCGTGAGGAACCACGGATTCTGGTACGCCTGCCGTCCGATCATGACCGCATCCACGTGTTGCAGGTGCTCACGCACCTGATTGCTGGTCGTGATGCCGCCGTTCAGCACGATGTGCAGTTCGGGATGCTCCTCTTTGAGGCGGTAGACGCGGGAATAATCCAGCGGCGGAACGCTGCGATTGTCTTTCGGGCTCAGTCCCTCAAGCAGGGCTTTTCGTGCATGCACGATAAATGTCCTGCAACCGGCGGCCGCGGCTGTTTCCACGAAACGGCAAAGGAACTCGTAGCTGTCTTCATCGTCTATACCGATACGGGTTTTTATGGTCACCGGAACACCGACAGCGTCGCGCATTGCAGCGACACAGGCGGCAACAAGATCTGGACGCGCCATGAGGCAGGCGCCGAACTGACCGCTTTGCACCCGGTCACTGGGACAGCCGACATTGATGTTGATTTCATCGTAGCCGTGCAATTCGCCGAGCCTCGCGGCCTTCGCCATCAATGCCGGATCGCTGCCGCCGAGCTGCAATGCCACCGGGTGCTCTTCGTCATTGAACCTGAGCAAGCTCAGCGCATCACCATGCAACAGCGATGCCGCGGTCAGCATTTCGGTATACAGCCGGGCGTTCGGACTCAACAGTCGCAGGAAGTACCGGCAATGACGGTCGGTCCAGTCCATCATTGGAGCAATATTTATTTTATATTTCATTAACTTACTGATCTTTCTTTCAGTTGAGTCGACAGCCGTGGCGACGCCCTCGCCGTGCAATTCCCAAGGGTATCCGGTCGGCATTGTGCTGTCGGCAAAAAAGGTGCCCGGCAAAAAGGTGCCGGATTTATCTTTGCACTGCAAAAATAAATCCGGCACATTTTTGGTTCAGTGGTCAAGCAGGCGATAGCCGACGCCTTGCTCGGTCACGATGTAGCGCGGATCGGCCGGATCATCGTTGAGTTTCTGCCGAAGAGCGCTGACCACGATACGCAGGTAGTGGGTCTCGTTGGTGAACCCGGGACCCCACAACTCCCGCAACAACTGTTGGTGGGTCAGCACACGGCCGGCATTGCGCGCCAGCATACGCAACAGCTCATACTCTTTACGCGTAAGTGAAACCGGCGTTTCCTGCATGGTGACCGCGCGTCGTGCCAGGTCGATTCGCAATCCATGACGTTCGTACACCGCCGAAGCATCATGCCCGGCATCGTGTTTGCGCAAAAGTACTCGAACGCGTGCCATCAGTTCGTGCACGTTCGCCGGCTTGTTGACGAAATCGTTGGCACCGGCATCCAGCGCATCGACTTTTTCCCGTTCATCCTGCCTCACGGACAGTACCAGGATCGGCACATCGGACCATTCGCGCAGACGCTTGATTACCTGCTGCCCATCGATGTCGGGAAGTCCGAGATCAAGGATCACGAGCTGCGGCTGATGTTCGCCAGCAATGGCAATCCCGCTCTCTCCGTCCCGCGCTTCGAGCACCTTGTAACCGTTTGCTTCGAGCGAAATGCGCAGGAAACTCCGGATCGGTGCTTCGTCTTCGACCAGCAGGATTGTTGGCGTGTTCTCGCTCATCTCAGACGGCAACTGGCGGATCCTGTGATTGCGGAATGCGGATACGCAGAACGGCACCCGTGCCCTGCGGCGGCGGCTCCGCCGTCACCTCTCCGTGATGTGCCCGGACGATGCCCCGGCAGATCGACAGCCCGAGTCCGGTGCCGCTTTTCCTGTCTCTTTCGCTGACCCGGTAGAAAGCATCGAAAACTTTCTCCCTGTCTGATTCCGGGATACCAGGCCCCTCGTCGGCAATCTCGATAATGACATCGTCGCCCGCCCGCCTGGCAACAACCAGGACAGTGCCGCCGTCCGGCGAATACCGAACGGCATTATCCAGCAGGTTCACCAACACCTGCTCTATGAGATCGCCATGCACGCGGATCAGCTGCGAATCGGGTGAAATACGCGTCTGCAACCGGACATTGCGGCTGGACATTTTCAGCCGACGTGCCGCCGCCGAGACGAGGTCCCGCAGATCCTCCCAGTCCCATTTCAAATCGAGGCTGCCGTGTTCTACGCGTGTCATATCGAGCAGGTTCTGGACGTAGCGATCCAGCCGTTCGGCCTCACTCAGTACCGACTGCAGCAGTGCGTCGCGGTCGCCGGGTTTCAGGGATTCTTCATACGCGATGAGGCTCGAAGCCGCACCGATGATCGAAGACAACGGGGTACGCAGATCGTGCGAGACCGAAGACAGCAACCCGGCACGAATCTGCACACGCTCCGATTCCAGGTTCGCCGCCTCGAGTTCCGCCGCAAGGTGAATACGCTCCAGAGCAACCGAGGCCTGGCTGACCAATGCGTCGACGTATCCGGTCTCATCAGCGGTCAGGCCGGTTTTGTGCAAGGCAACTGCCCCGTACGGACCGCGCGAGGTTTCGACCGGCCAGGTTGTCCAGGCCAGATCGTCCGTTGTATCGCGTGATGATCCCTTGTGAGTACCCCGAATGCTGCTGTTGCCGGCGGCCGATACAAAAATCCTTGCTGGCAGATTTTCACTGTCAATGATGATCTCGGCGGCGCAATTAAAGTGATCCGCAAGGTGATTGGCGAGGGTCAGGAGCACCTGCTCCCGGGTCGCAGCACCGGCAACACTGCGTGTCAGCAACTGCAGTGTCGTAGCTCGCCTGACGGCGTGCTCCCGGTTACTTACAGCATCGCGCATTCGCGCAGCGAGATTGCTGGAGAGCGACGCCATGAGCAGAAAGAATACCAGTGTGGCGAGGTCGCCTTTTTCCGTGACGGAAAAGGTAAAAATCGGAGGCGTGAAAAAGAAATTGAAGATAAGGAAACTGAGTACACCAGCATAAATGCTTGGCCACAGGCCGAAACGTATTGCAACGACCAGGACACCGGTCAGGAACAACAGCGACAGGTTGGCGTGTGGCAGACGTTGCAGCACCGGGGCCACTGCTGCCGCGAGCGCGACTATGACCGTTGCGATCGCGTAAGGGCGTGCGCGCATCCAGATGCGCTGTCCCGGCTCTTGCCTGGTTGCACGCGGGTCGCCGGCCACGCGACCGCCAGCGGCAATTGGATCCGAATGCGATTGTTGAGAATTCATGCTGAGCCAACGCCCGCACAGGGGCAAACATAAAGAAAACGTAAAGACGCTACGATCATTTTACGTGCCTGAGTATTTCGATCGCAGGATAATTATGCAAGACGAAAGACTTCCCGTGACTCTGAAACTCATACGCAATCCAATGTACAGCGCACTTCTGAAAGTCCTTGCACTATTGTGCGTCATCTACGGCCTCAGCATGTTGCCCCCTGTTGCCGTATCGCTGATCTACGCAGACGGATGCGCCATGGTTTTCAGCGGCATAGGCGCGATCGCACTGGTCGCTGGCGGAACGGTGTTTCTGCTGACGCCACCGACAGACCAGCACCTGCAAAGTCGCAGCGGTTTTCTGATTGTCGCCTGTTCCTGGTTCTTCGTAGCCCTCCTGGGAGCGGTACCTTTCGTCCTGGTCGGCAACACCGACGTCGTAACCGCCATATTCGAAGCCGCATCCGGTTTCACAACGACGGGTGCCACCGCGCTGGTCGGCCTCGATAATCTTCCCCCGTCGCTTCAGCTGTACCGACAGGAAACGCAGTGGCTCGGTGGCATCGGTGTGGTTGTCGCCGCAATCGCCCTCATGCCGATGCTCGGTATCGGCGGGATGCAGCTGATGAAGGCCGAGACCACAGGGCCGGCGAAAAGCGACAAACTGCATCCTCGGATCAAACATACGGCACAGGCGCTTTGGCGTTTGTACCTGTTCCTCACGGCTGCGTGCGCATTGTGTTACTGGTTTGCCGGCATGCCCGCTTTCGATGCCATTGCACACAGTTTTTCGACTGTGTCGACCGGCGGGTATGCCATCTACGATGCGAGTTTCGCGCATTACCAAAGCCCGCAAATCGAGACCGTTGCCATAGTGTTCATGTTGCTCGGATCCATAAATTTTGCCTTGCACTTCCGCGCATGGGGTCGCCTCTCACTGACGCCGTATACGTCGAGTTCGGAAGCGCGGGTTTTTCTCATCACCATATTGTCATTGACAGCGTTTATAACGGCTGTGCTGGTTCAGGAGACCGACGTATCGCTGGCCCATGCATTCCGGGTAACCATCTTTGAGGTTGTGTCGGTGATTACGACCACAGGCTATGGCATCGACGACTTTTCGGTCTGGCCTGTCCTGCTGCCGGTACTCCTGATTTTTATCAGTTTCATCGGCGGCTGTGCCGGCTCCACGGCCGGCGGGATGAAAGTCATACGCTTCCTGATCATGACGCGCCAGGCGGCGATTGAAGTGCAGCGCCTGATCCATCCGCGGATGGTTCGGCCCCTGCGGATCGGCCGGGACATCATCGACGACTCCGTTGTGCGGGCAGTGTGGGCGTTCTTCACCGTCTACGCGTTCGTCTTCGTCGTACTGATGCTGGCAATGATGTGGCTGGGACTCGACCAGGTATCGGCGTTCGCCGCCGTTGCCACC
>CAYXKM010000130.1:0-16015 GCA_964465665.1 uncultured Woeseiaceae bacterium | reverse complement strand
CCACCAAACTTCGCCGCCATCACCTTCGTCAACGCCGCCGTCAACGTCGTCTTCCCATGATCCACGTGACCAATCGTCCCTACATTCACGTGCGGCTTCGTTCTTTGAAATTTCTCTTTGGACATG
Organism: uncultured Woeseiaceae bacterium; assembly: GCA_964465665.1. Lineage (GTDB taxonomy): Bacteria > Pseudomonadota > Gammaproteobacteria > Steroidobacterales > Woeseiaceae > JAKEGN01. The sequence continues at coordinate 15,889 of CAYXKM010000130.1, read as the reverse complement.
TCCTAATCTCTCGTGACGGTTAACTTGTCAGTCAATTCAAATGTCAGGTGGGCCTAGCTGGCCTTCTTCATTACGCTTTCAGCGACGTTGTGCGGCACTTCATTGTATTTTGCGAATTCCATCGAATACACGGCGCGTCCCTGGCTCATGGAGCGCAGATCCGTGGCATAACCAAACATCTCGGCCAACGGCACTTCTGCCCGAATGATCTTGCCTGCCGGCGAATCGTCCATGCCTTGTGGCAGGCCTCGACGCCGGTTGAGATCACCCATGACATCACCGAAGTAGTCCTCGGGGGTGACGACTTCGACTTTCATGATCGGTTCGAGCAATACCGGGTTCGCCTTGCGAGCGCCTTCTTTGAAAGCCATCGAACCGGCGATCTTGAACGCCATTTCGCTCGAATCGACATCGTGGTACGAACCGTCGTACAAGGTGACCTTGACGTCGACCACCGGGTAGCCGGCCATGACGCCATTCTCGAGCTGCTCACGCACACCCTTGTCCACCGCGCCGATGTATTCTTTCGGCACGACGCCACCAACGATGCCGTTGACGAACTCGTAACCGGCGCCGGCCTCCTGTGGCTCAATCTTCAGATACACATGACCGTACTGGCCACGGCCACCGGATTGCCGTACAAACTTGCCTTCCTGCTCGACCGTGCTGCGTATCGTTTCACGGTAGGCGACACGCGGTTTCCCGACGTTCGCTTCCACCTTGAATTCACGCTTCATGCGATCGACGATAATGTCCAGATGCAGTTCGCCCATGCCGGAGATGATCGTCTGCCCGGATTCTTCATCGGTGTGCACGCGAAATGACGGGTCCTCTTTCGCCAGCTTCTGCAGCGCGAGGCCCATTTTTTCCTGGTCTGCCTTGGTCTTTGGTTCGACAGCAACCGCAATAACCGGCTCCGGGAATTCCATCCGCTCGAGCGTAATGATGCTCTTCATGTCGGACAGCGTATCGCCCGTCGTCACGTCTTTCAGTCCGACGGCAGCTGCGATATCACCGGCCCGAACTTCCTTGATCTCTTTTCGATCATTGGCATGCATCTGCAGGATGCGGCCGATGCGTTCCCGGCGGCTCTTGACCGGGTTGTAAATCGTGTCACCGGAGTTCAAGACACCGGAATACACGCGGAAAAACGTGAGGTTGCCGACGAACGGATCGGTCGCGATCTTGAAAGCAAGCGCCGCAAACGGCTCGTCATCGGAGGCGTGCCGCTCACCTTCGGATTCATTGTCCAGTATGCCTTTGATAGCCGGCACGTCCACGGGAGACGGCAGGAATTCCACGACGCCGTCAAGCATCGCCTGCACGCCCTTGTTCTTGAACGCGGAACCGCACATGGTGACGATGATTTCGTTCGCCAGCGAGCGCAGGCGCAAGCCCTGTCGAATCTCATCGTTCGTAAGCTCTTCGCCCTCGAGAAACTTCTCCAGGAGTTGTTCGTTTCCTTCGGCTGCTGCCTCGATCATTTTGGCGCGCCACTCCTCGCTGGCAGCTTTCATGTCTGCCGGAATATCGCGGAGTTCGAAGGTCGTACCCATATTGGTTTCGTCCCAATAGATAGCCTTCATCCGGATCAAGTCAATGACGCCCTCGAATTTTTCTTCGGCGCCGATCGGCAGTTGTATGGGCACCGGGTTGGCACCCAGGCGTGTTTTTACCTGGCCCACGACGCGCAGAAAATTGGCGCCGGCACGATCCATCTTGTTGACGAAAATCAGGCGCGGCACTTTGTATTTGTTGCCTTGTCGCCAGACCGTTTCTGTCTGTGGCTCGACGCCGCCAACCGAGCACAAAACGGTAACGGCACCGTCGAGCACGCGCAGGCTTCGCTCGACTTCGATAGTGAAGTCAACGTGTCCCGGCGTGTCAATAATATTGATGCGGTGCTGCTCGAACTGCTTGTCCATGCCCTGCCAGAAACATGTCGTTGCAGCGGAAGTGATTGTAATGCCTCGTTCCTGCTCCTGCTCCATCCAGTCCATGATTGCGGCACCGTCGTGCACTTCGCCGATTTTGTGCGATACGCCCGTATAGAACAGAACGCGCTCGGTGGTCGTCGTCTTACCGGCATCGATGTGGGCCATGATGCCGATGTTACGATAGCGTTCAATAGGGGTTGTGCGTGCCACGTGTGTCTTCCTTAATAAACTTGATAGCCGAACGACTACCAGCGATAGTGCGAGAACGCCTTGTTGGCTTCCGCCATGCGGTGAACGTCTTCCTTTTTCTTTACTGCGGTACCGCGGTTCTCGGCTGCGTCCATCAGCTCGTGGGCCAGGCGATGCGCCATGGATTTCTCACTGCGGTTTCGCGCAGCTTCGATTACCCAGCGCATTGCCAGTGTTTGACGACGTGACGGCCGTACTTCGACCGGCACCTGGTAAGTGGCGCCACCGACGCGGCGTGACTTGACTTCGACCATTGGTTTGACGTTCTCCAGTGCCTGCGTGAGCAGCTCGAGCGCCAGTGCATCGACCTTTGTTTCCTTTTCGGTAATGCGGTCGAGTGCGCCATAGATAATGCGCTCTGCAACGGACTTCTTGCCGTCGTTCATGATCATGTTCATGAACTTTGCAAGAAGGTCACTGCCGTACTTCGGGTCCGGCAGTATGGTGCGTTTGGGTGCCTGTGATCGTCTTGACATGGTTCGTCTCTGTGATCCCGGCCATGTTGCCGGGAGGTCTTATTGATCTTCGTCGCAAATAATCTGAATCAGGATTTCGGTCGCTTGGCGCCGTACTTGGAGCGTCCCTGCCGCCTGTCACTGACACCGGCGCAATCGAGAGTGCCGCGTATGGTGTGATAACGCACACCCGGCAGGTCCTTGACTCGACCCCCGCGGATCAACACTACCGAGTGTTCCTGCAGGTTATGGCCTTCGCCGCCGATATAACTCGTCACCTCAAAACCGTTGGTCAGGCGCACGCGCGCAACCTTGCGCATTGCCGAGTTCGGCTTTTTCGGCGTGGTCGTATAGACACGCGTGCAAACGCCACGTTTCTGCGGACTGCGCTCGAGCGCCGGTACCGTGCTTTTCGCCGTTTTAATGACTCTCGGCTTGCGTACTAGTTGGTTCGTTGTGGCCATGGGCCCTTTTCTCTTGTTTGAAAAATCGAAGTGCCAATATCAGTTTGCTGCGTCGTGCTCACGGTCCGCACAGTAAAAGACGCGCGCACCCGACGGCCGAATCTCTGCGATTCAGCCTGCGGGTGATGTGGCGACCGATCTAATCTTATGAAACGTAAGAAAATATCTGTCGTTTCGTCGCCAGTGTACTGGGCCCGCGGTCAGCGGGCCCAGAGGTTAAGGGCGGGCATTGTATTGACGCCCGGTCCGGGGTGTCAAGCCAGCCGCCGGCAAGGTCCGCGGGCGACCGCGGCCTTGCCGTGCTTATTGCCGATCCCGAAGCCTATGCCGCAGGCGTCGAGACCTCTTCGCTCGACACTTCCGCCCGCGTTTCCTCGAGTGCCTCGGCTTCCGCCGCAGCCGTCCGGGCTTCCAGCTCGCGCAGTTGGTCGGCCAGATCCTGCTCGCGCGTGCGACGGCGCTCAGCATGGTGGGCGAAGCCGGTTCCTGCCGGAATCAGCCGCCCGACAATGACGTTTTCCTTCAGGCCGCGGAGGTCGTCACGCAACCCGCGAACTGCTGCTTCCGTCAGTACCCGGGTCGTTTCCTGGAAGGACGCCGCAGAAATGAAGGATTCCGTGGCCAGCGATGCCTTGGTTATTCCCAGCAGGATCGGTTCCATGACGATCGGATTCTTACCCTGCGCTTCCAGCTGTTCACTGATCTCCAGTCCGCGTGAACGGTCGATCTGCTCGCCGCGCAGGAAGGTGCTTTCGCCTGGGTCGAGGACATACACCTTGCGAAGCATCTGTCGAATAATGACTTCGATGTGCTTGTCATTGATTTTCACGCCCTGCAGCCGGTACACATCCTGAATTTCACGGACCAGGTAATCCGCGAGCGATTCGACGCCCTGCAGGCGCAGAATGTCATGCGGATTCGGTTCGCCGTCGGCTATCACTTCGCCACGGACGACCTGCTCACCCTCGAATACGTTCAGGTGCCGCCACTTCGGAATCAGCTCCTCGTGACGTTCGCCCTCTTCGTCGGTAATGACCAGTCGCTGTTTGCCCTTGGTTTCCTTGCCGAAACTGACCGTGCCCGTGAACTCGGCCATGATCGCCTGTTCCTTTGGCTTGCGCGCTTCGAACAAGTCGGCCACGCGAGGCAGGCCGCCGGTAATGTCACGTGTTTTCGACGATTCCTGCGGAATGCGCGCGATGATGTCGCCGACCGACACTTTGGCACCGTCACTCATGGAGACGATGGCACCTGGCGGCAGAACGTAGACCGCAGGGAGATCGGTTTTCGCAAAGCACACGTCCTTGCCCTTGTCGTCGACCAGTCGTGCAACCGGACGCAGGTCCTTGCCGGAGCCACCACGCTGTTTCGGGTCGAGGATGACTATGCTGGTCAGGCCAGTGAACTCATCCACCTGCTCCGTCACCGTAACTCCGTCGATGAAGTCCTCGAACTGCAGATTGCCGCCGACTTCCGTGACGACCGGATGCGTATGCGGATCCCAGCTCGCAACCAACTGTCCCAGGGTAACGGCGTCGCCGTCCTTGCAATTGATGGTGGCGCCGTAAGGCACTTTATAGCGCTCGCGTTCCCGGCCGTGCTCATTGATAACCGAGATTTCGCCGGAACGGGACACTGCCACCAGGTAGCCCTTGCGGTGCTCGACGGTCTTGATGTTATTGAGCTTTACGACACCGTTGTTCTTGATCTCGATGCTGCTGACAGCTGCCGATCGCGATGCCGCGCCACCGATGTGGAACGTACGCATCGTCAGCTGTGTGCCCGGTTCACCGATGGACTGCGCCGCGATCACACCGACAGCCTCGCCAATGTTGATACGCTGGCCACGCGCAAGATCGCGTCCATAGCACTGTGCGCAGACGCCGTAACGAACATCGCAGGTGATGGGTGAGCGTACCAGCACGTTATCGATCGACAACTCCTCGAGACGGGCAACACTGGCTTCATCCAGCATCGCGCCGGCGTCGAACGCCACTTTGTCGGTGCCCGGAATCAGTACCGGCTCGGCCAGAACCCGGCCCAGCACCCGTTCGCGCAGCGGCTCGACCACGTCACCACCCTCGACGAGCGGAGACATCGAAACGCCGTTTCGGGTCTCGCAGTCCGTTTCTGTCACCACCAGGTCCTGGGCAACGTCGACGAGCCGGCGAGTCAGGTAACCGGAGTTCGCGGTTTTCAACGCTGTATCTGCCAGGCCCTTGCGTGCACCGTGGGTCGAGATGAAGTACTGCAGAACATCCAGACCTTCGCGGAAGTTGGCGGTGATCGGCGTCTCGATGATGGAGCCGTCGGGCTTCGCCATCAGGCCTCGCATGCCGGCGAGCTGCCGGATCTGCGCGGCGGAACCTCGGGCCCCGGAGTCGGCCATCATATAAATGGAATTGAACGACTCCTGGGCAACCTGTTTGCCGGTCGAGTCCGTCACCATCTCGGTTCCGAGCTTGTCCATCATGGCCTTGGCCACCTGGTCATTGGTTCGTGACCAGATGTCGACCACCTTGTTGTACCGCTCGCCGTCGGTTACGAGGCCGGATGCAAACTGATCCTGGATCTCTTTAACTTCCGATTCGGCAACTGCCAGGATTGCTTCCTTGCTTTCCGGAACGACCATGTCGTTGACGCCGATGGAGATGCCCGCGATCGTGGCAAAGCGGAAGCCGGTGTACATCAGCCGGTCGGCGAATACGACGGTCTTCTTCAGTCCGAGGTTCCGATAACAGGCGTTGATAACACTGGAAATCGCTTTCTTGCTCATGTCGCGATTGATCAGGTCGAAACTCAGGCCGACCGGCAGCAGCGTCGACAGCAACGCACGGCCGACAGTGGTGTCGACCAGCTTGACAATCGTTGCCTTGTCGTCATTGCTGTTCGGATCGCGCAAAGGTACGCGAACACGAACTTTCGCTTGCAGTTCGACATGACCGCCCTCGTAAGCGCGCCTTGCTTCGTCGACGTCGGCGAAGATCATGCCTTCGCCCTTGCCGTTGACCTTCTTGCGCGTCATGTAATAGAGGCCGAGCACCACGTCCTGCGACGGAACAATGATCGGCTCGCCATTGGCCGGTGACAGGATGTTGTTCGATGCCATCATCAGCGCGCGTGTTTCGAGCTGCGCCTCGATTGACAGCGGTACATGCACCGCCATCTGGTCACCGTCAAAGTCGGCGTTGAACGCGGTGCAGACCAGCGGATGCAGCTGGATGGCCTTGCCTTCGACCAGTACCGGCTCGAACGCCTGGATGCCGAGACGATGCAATGTCGGTGCGCGGTTCAACATCACAGGATGTTCGCGAATGACCTCTTCGAGAATATCCCAGACTTCGGCGCCTTCCCGCTCGACCAGCCGTTTGGCAGCCTTGATCGTGGTTGCTTCGCCGCGCAGTTGCAGCTTTGAGAAAATGAACGGCTTGAACAGCTCGAGCGCCATCTTTTTCGGCAGCCCGCACTGGTGCAGCCTCAGAGTAGGACCTACTACAATCACCGAGCGACCGGAATAATCTACTCTCTTACCCAATAGGTTCTGACGGAACCGGCCTTGCTTGCCCTTGATCATGTCAGCCAATGATTTCAGCGGCCGCTTGTTGGTACCGGTGATCGCACGACCGCGGCGCCCGTTGTCCAGCAGCGCATCGACCGATTCCTGCAACATGCGCTTTTCGTTTCGCACGATGATGTCCGGCGCGTTCAGCTCGAGCAGGCGGCGCAGCCGATTGTTGCGATTGATGACCCGACGGTAGAGGTCGTTCAGGTCCGAGGTCGCAAAGCGGCCACCATCCAGCGGCACGAGTGGGCGCAGATCCGGCGGCAGTACCGGCAGGACGGTCATTACCATCCATTCCGGCCGGTTGCCGGATTCGATGAAGGATTCCAGCAATTTCAGCCGCTTCGACAGGCGCTTGATCTTGGTTTCCGATCGCGTTCCGCCGATTTCTTCACGAACCTGCAGCACTTCACGTTGCAGGTCGATGGTCGAGAGCATCTCGCGAACCGCCTCCGCACCCATGCGGGCATCGAATTCGTCGCCATACTGCTCGATCGCATCGAGGTACATTTCGTCGGTCATGAGCTGACCGCGTTCGAGAGGTGTCATGCCGGGTTCGACGACCACGAAGGCTTCGAAATACAACACGCGCTCGATTTCACGCAGGGTCATGTCGAGCATGAGGCCGATACGGGATGGCAGCGATTTCAGGAACCAGATATGCGCGACCGGGCTGGCCAGGTCGATATGCGCCATGCGTTCCCGACGCACTTTGGTCTGCGTAACCTCGACCCCGCACTTTTCGCAAACGACTCCGCGATGTTTCAGGCGTTTGTACTTGCCACACAGGCACTCATAGTCCTTGATCGGTCCGAAGATCTTGGCGCAGAACAGGCCGTCGCGTTCCGGCTTGAAAGTCCGGTAGTTGATCGTCTCGGGTTTCTTGACCTCGCCAAAAGACCACGAACGGATCATGTCCGGGCTCGCCAGTCCGATGCGAATCGCATCGAAGTCATCGACCGGGTTCTGGTACTTGAACAGCTTCAGAAGATCTTTCATTACTCTGACTCCAGCTCAATGTTGATGCCAAGAGAACGAATTTCCTTGACCAGCACATTGAAAGACTCGGGCATTCCCGCATCCATTTCGTGCTCACCGTCCACGATGTTCTTGTACATCTTGGTACGGCCCTGCACGTCGTCCGATTTGACCGTGAGCATTTCCTGCAAGGTGTAGGCAGCGCCGTACGCTTCCAGCGCCCACACTTCCATTTCACCGAAACGCTGTCCGCCGAACTGTGCCTTGCCGCCCAGCGGCTGCTGCGTGACCAAGCTGTACGGTCCGGTGGAACGTGCATGCATCTTGTCGTCCACGAGGTGGTTGAGCTTCAGCATGTACATGTAACCGACTGTGACATCGCGATCGAAGGAATCACCGGTACGCCCGTCGAACAGCTTTGCCTGTCCCGACTCCGGCAGGTCTGCGAGTTTCAGCAGCGTCTTGATCTCGTCTTCGGTCGCCCCGTCGAATACCGGCGTTGCCGTCGGCACACCGTTCACCAGGTTGCTCGCCAGTTCGAGAATTTCCGCATCGCTCAGCGACTTGATGTCCTCTTCGCGACCGCCGGTCTTGTTGTAGACGGTGTCGAGGAACTGACGAATCTTCACGGTCGATTCCTGCGCCTTCAGCATGTCATCGATTTTCCTGCCGAGACCCTTGGCCGCCCAGCCGAGGTGTGTCTCCAGCACCTGGCCGACGTTCATACGCGACGGAACACCGAGCGGGTTCAGAACGATGTCGATCGGCGTACCGTCCGCAAGGTACGGCATGTCTTCCACCGGAACGATGGTCGAGATGACACCCTTGTTTCCGTGCCGGCCTGCCATTTTGTCGCCGGGCTGAATACGACGTTTGACGGCCAGGTAAACCTTGACCATCTTCAGCACGCCAGGGGCAAGATCGTCGCCGGCCGTGATCTTGGCTTTCTTCTCGTCGTAGCGGCGATCGAAATCGGCGCGTTGCGCCTTGAGCCGTTCGGCGGCCGTTTCGAGCTGCTCGTTCGCTTCATCATTCTTCAGACGAATCTCGAACCACTTCTCCCGCGGGATCTCATCCAGATAGGCCTTGGTGATCTTGCCGCCAGATTTCAGCTTGTTCGGCCCGCCCTGGGCAACCTTGCCCGTCAGCATGCGCTCGATACGCTCGTAAATATCCTCTTCGAGAATTCGCAGGGTATCGTCGAGATCCTTGCGAACGCTCTCGAGCTCAGATTTCTCGATCGACAGCGCACGCGCATCCTTTTCGACGCCGTCGCGCGTGAAGACGCGCACGTCGATAACCGTGCCGTCCATGCCTGGCGGTACGCGCAAGGATGTGTCTTTGACGTCCGATGCTTTCTCGCCGAAGATCGCACGCAGCAGTTTCTCCTCCGGGGTCAGCTGGGTCTCGCCTTTCGGCGTGACTTTTCCGACCAGGATGTCACCGGCGCTGACTTCGGCGCCGATGAATGCGATACCCGATTCGTCCAGCTTGGCGAGCGCCGCATCGCCGACATTCGGGATGTCGGCCGTGATGTCCTCGGATCCCAGCTTGGTATCGCGCGCAACGCAGGACAGTTCCTCGATATGGATGGTCGTGAAACGGTCTTCCTTAACGACGCGTTCCGAGATCAGGATCGAATCCTCGAAGTTGTAGCCATTCCACGGCATGAACGCGACCAGCAGGTTCTGGCCCAGCGCCAGCTCGCCCATGTTGGTCGACGGTCCGTCCGCGAGCACGTCCCCGCGCGAAATCACGTTACCTGCCTTAACCAGTGGTCGCTGGTTGATACAGGTGTTCTGGTTCGACCGCGTGTACTTGGTCAGGTTGTAAATATCGACACCGGATTCCGATGCATCGGTCTCGTCATCGTTGACGCGCACGACGATGCGGGAAGCATCGACTGAATCGACGATACCACCGCGCTTCCCGACGACCGTAACGCCGGAGTCGACCGCAACAGCACGTTCCATGCCGGTACCCACCAGCGGCGCTTCGGAGCGCAGCGTCGGGACGGCCTGTCGTTGCATGTTTGAGCCCATCAACGCGCGGTTTGCGTCATCGTGCTCGAGAAACGGGATCAGTGAGGCGGCAACAGACACGATCTGTCGTGGCGATACGTCCATGTACTGAATAACCGACGGATCCGCCAGCGTAAATTCGTTCTTGTGCCGGACCGAAACCAGGTCTTCTGTCAGGCGGCCATTCTTGTCGAGTTCGGCGTTCGCCTGCGCAATGACGTACTGGCTCTCCTCGATGGCCGACAGGTACTGGATCTCCGAGGTTGCCTTGCTGTCGATAATCTTCCGATACGGCGTTTCGAGGAATCCGTATTCATTGGTACGCGCATACACGGCAAGCGAATTGATCAACCCGATGTTCGGGCCTTCCGGCGTCTCGATCGGGCACACTCGACCGTAGTGCGTCGGATGCACGTCTCGAACTTCGAAACCGGCGCGCTCGCGCGTAAGGCCGCCTGGCCCGAGCGCAGATACGCGACGTTTGTGCGTTACTTCCGACAGCGGGTTGTTCTGGTCCATGAACTGCGACAACTGGCTGGATCCGAAGAACTCCTTCACAGCAGCAGCGACCGGCTTCGCGTTGATCATTTCCTGCGGCATCAGGCCCTCGGTCTCGGCCTGCGTCAGGCGCTCTTTGACGGCTCGCTCCACGCGCACGAGACCCACGCGGAAAGCGTTCTCCGCCATTTCACCGACGCTGCGAACGCGGCGGTTGCCGAGGTGATCGATATCGTCAACCGTTCCGTAACCGTTGCGAATGTCGATCAGCGTCTTGAGCACATCCAGGATATCGGAATTATCAAGCACGCCCGGACCCTCGGAGGTCTCGCGACCGACCCGCCGATTGAACTTCATGCGGCCAACAGCCGAAAGATCGTATCGATCGCCATTGAAGAACAGGTTCTGGAACAGGTTTTCGGCAGCTTCCTTGGTCGGTGGCTCGCCCGGTCGCATCATCCGATAGATTTCGACCAGCGCCTCGAGCCGCGTAGTCGAAGGATCGATATTCAGGGTATTCGAAATGTAGGGGCCACGATCCAGATCGTTGACATACAACGTGCGAATCTTGTCTATGCCTTTCTTGATCAGCAGCTCGATGATCTCGACACTCAGCTCGGCATTGGCAGCGGCCAGCAGTTCGCCGGTTTCCTTGTCGATAACGTCATGCGCAAGAATCTTGCCCTCGAGGTACTCCGCCGGCACGACCAGCGTGTCGATCTTGGATTGCTCCATCTCCCGCACGTGCTTGGCCGTAATACGGCGGCCTTCCTCGACGATGACCTTTCGCCCGAGCTTGATCTCGAACATGGCTGTCTCGCCGCGCAGGCGTCCCGGAACCAGGCCCATGCGGATATCTTTCGCTGACAGAAAGAACTCGTTGTGCTCGAAGAAAATTTTGAGCATTTCTTCATTGGTGAGTCCGAGCGCACGCAGAATGATGGTCACCGGAAGTTTCCGGCGACGGTCGATACGTGCAAACAGGCTGTCTTTGGGATCGAACTCGAAATCCAGCCACGAACCGCGATAGGGAATGATTCGTGCCGAAAACAGCAACTTGCCCGATGAATGGGTTTTACCCTTGTCGTGATCGAAGAACACCCCAGGAGAGCGATGCAACTGCGACACGATGACCCTTTCGGTACCGTTGATTACGAACGTACCGTGATCCGTCATCAGTGGCATTTCACCGAGATACACTTCCTGCTCGCGAATGTCCTTGACCGGCTTGGGCGTACCGCTGGCATCCTTGTCATAAATGACAAGGCGTACTTTGACGCGAATTGGCGCGGCATACGTGAGGCCACGCATCTGACATTCCTTGACGTCGAATACCGGCTCACCGAGCCGGTAGCTGACGTATTCAAGGGCAGCATTCCCGGAGTAACTGACTATCGGAAACACGGTTTTGAATGCAGCATGCAAGCCGATTTCGTCGCGTTTCGATCCGCTGTCTTCGACCTGCAGGAATTTCTTGTACGAGTCCAGCTGAATAGACAGCAGGTACGGCACGGCCAAAATCGTCTGGCGCTTGCCAAAGTCTTTTCGGATGCGTTTCTTCTCAGTGAATGAATAAGCCATTCGAGACTACCTTCAATTTTGGCGGTGCCTGCAAGCCGGAATCCCGGCCGGCAAACTGCCGCGCAACTAGAAATTTTTGTGAACCTGTTCCGCTACGTACACACCGAAAAAAGCTTCACAGACGCGAACGAGCAGCCGGTCGAATATTTCGACCGGCTGCAAGTCCGACTGGTGGACTGCAAAGTCCGGCATCAATGGTCGGGAGATCAAGTGATTACTTGAGCTCGACCGTAGCGCCTGCTTCTTCAAGCTGCTTTTTGAAGTTCGCGGAGTCTGCTTTCGATGCACCTTCCTTGATAACGGACGGAGCACCTTCGACTGCATCCTTCGCTTCCTTCAGACCGAGGCCGGTGATCGTGCGTACCGCCTTGATAACGCCAACCTTGTTGGCGCCGAAGCTGGTCAAAACGACATCGAACTCGGTCTTCTCTTCGGCTGCCGGCGCTGCGGCAGCAGCCCCGCCTGCGGCTGCAACTGCAACCGGAGCAGCGGCCGAAACACCCCACTCGTTCTCGAGCATCTTGACGAGCTCTACGACTTCCATGATCGGCTTGGCGCTCAATTCCTTGAGCAGGTCCTGGTTTGACATTGCCATTTCTGTATTCCTCTGGGTAAATCCTGAATCAGTCAATTTAGTTAAGAAACTTGCTTGCCTCTGGCGGACAGGGTCCGCGCGAGCATCGCAGGCGGTTCAGCAAGTGTGCGCACCAGCCTGGTCATCGGAGCTACCAACAGGCCAAGCAACATTGCACGCGCCTGATCGAGCGTTGGCAGTTCTGCCAATTTCGCCAAATCACTCGCAGGCAGCAATTGCCCACCGGCCGATAACGAGACCGCCTTCAGAGCTTCGTGCTCCTTGGCGAAGTCCTTGATGACCCTGGCAGCAGCACCCGGATCGTCTTTTGCAAACGCGAGCAGCAGCGGGCCCTTGAGCGTATCTTTCATACACTCAAAATCCGTGCCCTTGATGGCGCGACGAGCCAGCGTATTTTTGACAACACGCATGTACACGCCTGCGTTACGCGCTTCCTTGCGTAACTGCGTCATCTCTGCAACGGTCAAGCCCCGGTATTCCGCCGCAACGGCAGACAGGGACTCACCCGCGACCGCGCTTACCTCTTCGACAAAAGCTTTCTTGTCTTCGAGTTTCAGTGCCATGAATTTCTCCTGGCTTACGGTCAACAACAAAGGTGAAATCATTCTTCACCCACCAATGCCGAATTGGTGACCGTCGCCAGATTGCTCTGACTCAGGCTGCACCATCTGCGTAGGTATCAAATTAAGATCACAACAAGCAGTGATCACCTACGGTCTTCGACGATGGCCGGAAAACGAAGCATGCTTCATCGACCGGCCCTTTTACCGCTTCGACCCAACCACTGCCGAAGCAACAAATTCAAAACGTCAAGCCTCGATGCTGGCCTGATCGACCGACACGCCCGGCCCCATTGTCGAGGAGACTGTCAGTTTCTTGAGATACACGCCTTTTGCCGATGCCGGCTTGCCCTTTCGCAGGTCGGCCAGTAACACCGTCAAATTTTCTTTCAGCGCCGGAATTTCGAAGTCGGCCCGGCCGATCGCGCAATGCACGATGCCGGCCTTGTCGGTTCGGTAGCGCACCTGGCCTGCTTTCGCGTTTCGCACCGCTGTCTCCACATCCGCCGTAACCGTCCCGACTTTCGGGTTGGGCATCAGGCCGCGCGGGCCGAGCACCTGTCCCAACTGTCCGACAACTCGCATTGCGTCCGGCGTTGCGATGACCACGTCAAAATTGATCTCGCCTGCCTTGACTGCATCGGCCAGGTCCTGGAAACCGACAATGTCGGCTCCGGCGGCCTTGGCTTTCTCTGCATTGTCACCCTGTGCGAACACGGCAACGCGTACCGATTTTCCCGTGCCGTTCGGCAAGACGGTCGAACCGCGAACGACCTGCTCGGACTTGCGTGGATCAATTCCAAGATTCACTGCGATGTCGATGCTCTCCGGGAACTTCGCTGTCGCAAGTTCCTTGACGAGTTTCAGCGCTTCGTCGATCGAATACGAAACCGCCGGATTCACTTTTTCGCGGGCAAGTTTCCTGCGTTTGCTCAGCGTGGCCATCAGTTCACTCCCTCAACATCTATTCCCATGCTGCGGGCGGTGCCTGCGATGGTACGTACAGCGGCATCCAGGTTGGCCGCGGTCAGGTCCGGCATCTTGGAACTGGCAATCTCCTCGATCTGTTTGCGATTGACCTTGCCCACCTTGATTGTGTTCGGCGTGCCTGAGCCTTTCGCGGCTCCCGCCGCCTTGCGTAACAACACCGAGGCTGGCGGCGTCTTGGTGATGAAAGTGAAACTTCGATCACTGTAAACCGTGATTCCTACCGGAATCGGCAGGCCCGGCTCAATGCTCTGTGTCTGCGCATTGAACGTCTTGCAGAATTCCATGATATTCACGCCGTGCTGGCCCAGTGCTGGGCCGACCGGCGGACTCGGATTTGCCTGGCCGGCTGCGACCTGCAGCTTGATATAGCCAGTTACTTTCTTAGCCATTTGTATTACCTCTTCGAGTGCAAGCGCCGTTAGGCTCCTCGACTAAATTTTCCGAAATCGCGTTCGTCCCGAGTTCGGTACTCCAACAAAAAATCCGCTTCGCGGTCGCCTGCAATGCAGGCTCCAACAGGTCGTACTGCAAACACCGCGCTCGCCTGCAATGCAGGCTCCTACAGCATTCTTCCAACAATCCAAGCAGTTATCGGACTGCGTCAGCAGGGCCGATAACGCTATCGACTATCTGTGGCAATCACCGGCGCCGCTTGCGGCGGTCGGTGCATTGCCGATAATTGCTATCCCTTTTCGACCTGGCTGAAATCCAGCTCAACCGGTGTAGACCGACCCAGAATCTGCACTGCTACCTGCAGCCGGCTCTTGTCGTAATTCACCTGCTCGACGACACCGCTGAAATCGTTGAACGGTCCATGGATGACCCGTACAACTTCGCCGGGCTCGAAAAGCACCTTCGGCCGCGGTTTGTCCACGCCTTCCTTCACGCGGTTCAGGATCTGGTCCGCTTCTTTCTCCGTAATCGGCGCCGGGCGGTCACTGGAGCCGCCGATGAAGCCCAGGACCTTCGGCACTTCTTTCACGAGGTGCCATGTCTCATCGTCCATTTCCATCTGGACCAGCACATAGCCGGGGAAAAACTTCCGCTCGCTGCGTCGTTTCTGCCCTTCCTTCATTTCGACCACTTCTTCTGTCGGCACCAGGATGTCGCCGAACTTCTCCTGTAGTCCCATCAGGGCAATACGCTCTTCGAGCGAGCTCTTAACTTTGTGCTCGAAATTCGAATATGCGTGGACGATGTACCAGCGTAATGCCACTTCCGTATCACCCCTGTTTGCGGTCTGCACGATCAGCCGGTTGACCCGACCAGCGTTCTTGTAAGCCAGAGCAGGAACGAGTCCAGGCCCCAGAAGAAAAGTGCCATAACCAATGTAAAGACAAACACAGCGATCGCAGTCTGTGTCGTTTCCTGTTTTGTCGGCCAGACGACCTTGCGGATCTCGACCCGCGAACCCTGAATGAATGCCCAGAGTCGCTGCCCTTGCGTACTGGTCATTGCAATCGTTATGCCGGCAGCCAGTCCGCCAAGCACCAGTAGCACTCGCAGCGGTAACGACCATGCCAGGAAGTAGTAGTAGCCAAAAAGGCCGCCCACAAGTACACCGGCCGCAATCAGCAGTTTCAATGTATCGAGTACGCCCGACTCGCTCGTTTCAGTCGTTGTTGCCATTGGGTAATTTTCGGAATCTGCCGTCGCCTGCAATGCAGGCTCCTACAATGTCTTGCCGCCTTCGTTTCTAATGCTGTCGCCTTGCTCTGCAGGCTCCCGCAGTGCCTGCGTGTCTTCCATCCCGCCGGATGGCAGGCCAGGAGGGAATCGAACCCCCAACCTGCGGTTTTGGAGACCGCCGCTCTGCCAATTGAGCTACTGGCCTTTACTGTTTAGCCCTTCGCTTTTGTCCGGTCGCCTGCAATGCAGGCTCCTACATCGTTCCGTCGGCTTGTGCGCGGGGCGTTTGTCAGCGAGACATTAAGCGAGCCAAAGGCTCGCAGTCCGCTGATAAATGCCCCGAGTGCAAGCCATCCTGGCTGATCGCCCG
>CAYXKM010000129.1:0-4500 GCA_964465665.1 uncultured Woeseiaceae bacterium | reverse complement strand
CGTTACTGATCTGACCGAACTCACGATCAGCGAGGCCTCGATGCTGGTCCGTGCACGCATGATTTCGCCTGTGGAGCTCGTTCGCGCCTATCTGGCACGTATCGAGCGACTCGACCCGCGCGTCAATTCCTACATCACGGTAACGAGCGATCTTGCTCTCGAGCAGGCGCGGCAACTGGAAACCGAGCTGGACTCGGGTCACTGGCGCGGCCCGCTACACGGCATTCCGATCGCGTTGAAGGACAACATGGACACGGCCGGTATCCGTACTACGGCTGCAAGCGCGTTATTTGCAGATCGTGTGCCGACCGATGACGCGGAGATTTATCGGCGTCTGACGAAGGCCGGCGCAGTGCTGCTGGGCAAGCTCAATATGCACGAATTCGCCTACGGCGGTACCTCGTCGATCTCGCACTTCGGGCCCGTGCACAACCCGTGGAACCTCGCACATATCCCGGGCGGCTCATCGGGTGGCTCGGCGGCGGCGGTGGCGGCGAGGTTGTGTTGCGCGGCGCTCGGCACGGACACGCTGGCGTCGATCCGATTACCGGCGGCCTATTGCGGAATCGTGGGACTAAAGATGACGCACGGGCTCGCGAGTATCCGCGGAATCATCCCGGTAGCCGAGTCGCTGGATCATGTCGGTCCGATGACCCGGAGTGTCGCGGATAGCACGCATGTGCTGCAGGCGATTGCTGGATTCGACCCGCTCGATCCTGTGAGCATTCGCGCGGATCTGCCGGATTACGCCAGCGCGCTCAATCGCACAACGGCAAATCTCCGCATCGGCATAGCCAGATCAACGTACTTCGACGAGCTCGACAGTGACGTCGCAACGGCGACCGACGCAGCCCTGAAAGTACTCGACGGTCTGACGGCCAATGCCAGGGACGTGGAATTGCCTCCGATGGCCGATTTCACGGTCCTCCTGGCGGAAGCGTACGAGTATCATGAACGCTACCTGTCTAATCCCGCGAATCACCAACTCTACGACAGCGTCACGCTCGAGCGTCTTCTGGCGGCAGGCGAATTTTCCGCTGCGAGATACATCGAAGAACGACGGAAACTTGATATCGCAAGGCATGCGATCGGCGAAACCTTCTCCGATATCGACATTATCGTCACACCAACGGCGCCCGGCTTGCCCGAGAAAATTCGCGATGCCCAAAATCCGGCCGAGGCGTCCGGGGCAGAGCCTTCGGTGCGCAATACATATCCGTTCAACATTTTCGGTATCCCGACGATTTCCGTTCCCTGCGGCTTCAGCCGCTCAGGGTTGCCCATCGGCATGCAGATCAGCGGCCCCCCGCTGGGCGAGGGAACGGTACTCGCAGTGGCGCATGCGTACGAGCAGTCGACCGAATGGCACAACAGACAGGCGCCGCTTGCCTGAGCCTCGGCTGCCGGTGGCACGCTGGTCACGGATGGCCTCACCAAAGACATCGTCGTCGAGCAGCCTGATATGCTCAATTCCCCACATTCAACCTGGCTCTATGCTTGCGGTACGGTCAGAGTCAGCACCACAAGTTTATCCAGAGGTACAAGCATGAATCCTAAAGCGACCAGTCTCGTCGAGCTGCTGGATCAAATTGAATCGACGGCGGATAAGGATGCGAAGGCGTCGCTGGATACGGTCATGGATGCCATCGGACGGCGTTCCTTCGGGCCTATATTGGTGTTGTTCGGATTAATCATCCTGGCGCCGCTGGTCGGGGACATTCCGGGCGTCCCCACTATCATGGCGATTCTGGTTCTGCTGGTGGCAGCGCAGGTTCTGATGCGACGCCAACGCTTGTGGTTGCCGCGCTGGCTGCTGGACCGCAGTATTTCAAGCGCCAAACTCAAGAAAGCAATAAAGTTCCTGCGTCGGCCCGCACGTTTTGGCGACCGCCTGCTGCGCCCGCGGCTGCAGGTATTCACCGGCACTGTCGGTATCCAGGTGACTGCGGCCCTCTGCATTCTGATTGCGGTGGTGATGCCACTGATGGAGGTGGTGCCATTCAGCGCAAACATTGCGGGTATAGCGCTGACCGCGCTCGGCCTGGCGTTGATCGCCAATGACGGACTACTTGCGCTGTGCGCACTTGTGGTCAGCACGGGAGCTATCGGTTTCGTTGCGTACTCGATGCTTACGTAGGATGTAACGCTCGCGTCGGTCACCCGACAAATTGGTGCGGAGTGTGACGACAATTTAGGCGAGTGGGGTCATCGAACTTACCGTTCCCTCAGTGGGATCTCCAGCTGAGCTTCCAGCCGGAAACAACGGCTCTCCAGTTGTCCACCAAGACTGATCAAAGCGTTGTCCGTCGCGCTCTGAAACGCAGCAATGATCCCTGAGAGTTTGTCCGCTTGTGCAGGTGCCGTGGCCGCGGCACTGACGGCGATGTCGCCCGAGCCGCAATCCAGGTGACCAACGAGTTCGACGTGCACTTGTGGCGGCGTACCCGCTGACGAGACCACGGCGAAAAACTCCCGCAATTCGAGATCCAGCGACCATTCGTTGCGTCTCGTTTGCGACCCGCTGCCGACACGATTGAAACGACCGCTGCTTTCGAGAGACAGGCGCACCGTTGCAGTGACAACTTCCGGAAGGTTGTCGGGCCATCGTGCTCCGGCATAGTAATTGAGGCGCGCGCCCGGTTCCTTCACCAGGATGCGGTCCGTGTCCAGGCCGGGCAGGGCGCGAACTGCGACGATGAGATCGGGTAAACTTTCTGTCGGTGGCTCGCCGAGCTGCAAGGTGACCGCCTCCAGCCAATACACGTGTTCCGGTGGCTGATCCGACGTCAGCATGCCGCTGCAACCGCCGAGAGCCGACGCGAAGGCAATCCACAGCGACAAATGCAAGTGCGTTTTCACTGTGCTACCGCAACCGGCTCGAGTTTCGGTTTATGAACCATCCGCGACGGGTTGGCCCGCAGTTCGGCGCCGAGTTTCTCCAGTTCGCGCATCGCCGCTCGCATATCTGCCACCAACGATGCCGAGTCCCCGAGGCCACCGGCGAAAAAACTGTCAATCGATGCATCATTCTCCACCAGCCAATTTTCCACTCGTTCGCTGGCGTTCGCCAGGTTGTCGGTGGTTCGACGGAGATTTTGCATGCTGGCCAGCAGGTCCGGCCTGGCCTCCGATGCAAGTTCGGCGGCAAGCTCGAGCGTCTCCTGAAACTGGTCCAGTGACTCGTTCATGCGGCCGGGCACTACGGCCAGTGCGTGCCGCTGCTCTGCCAGTGCTCCAGTGATCTGTTCGAGATTCTCGAGTATCTGCGTTGCGGCGGTGCGGTTGTTCTCGTCCAGCAACAGGCCAGCATTGTCCAATAAGCCGTTGACCCGGGCCAGCACTTCCGGTCCCGAATTCAACAGGGCAGCGATGCCTACATCGCGAGTGCGTATCACCGGGTACGGGTGCCCTGCAGTTAACACAAGCGGCTCGTGCTGGCGTGCGTCCGCGGCAAGATTGATGAAAGCAACACCGGTGATTCCCTGGTATCCGAGGCTCGCATAAGTGCCGCCGTCGACGGGCGTCGAGCTGGCGACCTCGATGCGGACTTCTATCGACGTGCGCCCTGCACGGAATAACTGGATGGTGGTGACCTCTCCGACATCGACACCCATGTAACGCACCGGGCTGCCTTCGCTCAGGCCATTGACGTCACGCTCGAAAATGATGGTGTACCTGGACGTGGGCACCGTCTGGCCGACCCCACCGACCCAGAACCCGACAGCAAGCAGCACGACGGTGCCAAGCAGCACAAAGACGCCAACCGCCAGGTAGTTAGTTCGCTCGTACATTTTTATTCTCCTTCTGTCGTGCCCTGATGGCACGCGGGTCGTTAAAGTAACTCTGAATCCACGGGTGCGGCGACTGCACGATCTCATCAAGCGCACCGACTACGATCTTCTTGTCCACCAGCACCGCCACTCGATCGCAGATCCCGAACAGGCTGTCCATGTCGTGTGTCACCATGATGATGGTGAGATTCAGGCTGGACTGCAGATAAGTAACGAGGTTGTCGAATTTCGTGGCGGCGATCGGGTCGAGGCCCGCGGTCGGCTCATCCAGGAACAATATATCGGGCTCCAGTGCCAGCGCGCGTGCGAGCGCTGCGCGTTTTTTCATTCCCCCCGATAGCTCGGACGGATACTTGTCCAACGCGCTGCGGGACAGACCGGTCATGCGAACCTTCAATTCTGCAAGTTCCCGTCGTGTCGCGGCGTGCATGTCCGAGTGCAGGGCGATGGGCAATTCCACGTTCTGTCGTACCGTCAACGCGGAAAACAGGGCGCCGTTCTGGAACAACACGCCCCAGCGTTGCTGCAAACCGGGCCCTGCCGAGTAAACGTCGTGCCCGAGCACGCGTATTTCCCCGGCCTGCGGTTTGCGGAGCCCAAGCATGCTGCGCATGAGCACGGACTTGCCGGTGCCCGAACCGCCGACGATGCCAAGAATTTCCCCCCGCATGACCTCAAGGCTCAGATTATCGTGCAGCCGCTGCCTGCC
>CAYXKM010000128.1:0-4266 GCA_964465665.1 uncultured Woeseiaceae bacterium | reverse complement strand
CGGTGTATGAAGGTACCGTGCTGCCGATGGACAAGGCGCTGGACATCGAATCGAAATACTTCACGAAAATGCTGATGGACCCGGTGGCACGCAACATGTCGAGAACGCTGTTTGTCAGCAAAGGCCAGGCGGACAAGCTCGTCCGCCGTCCGCAAGGTCCGGCGAAACGCAAGGTCGAGAAACTGGGTGTACTGGGTGCCGGAATGATGGGCGCCGGCATTGCTTACGTTTCAGCCATGGCCGGCATCGAAGTCGTGTTACTCGACACCAGTGTAGAAAAAGCGGAACAGGGCAAGGATTATTCGAGAAAGCTCCTGCAGAAACGTGTCGAGCAGGGCCGCAGTACGGCCGATGAAGCAGCCGCAGTCCTGCAGCGCATTGCCGTGACCAGCGACAACCGGGACCTGCGCGCTTGCCAACTGGTCATCGAAGCGGTATTCGAGGATCGAAAGATCAAAGCAGAGGTCACTGCCAAGGCCGAAGCCGTGATCGGCAGCGACGTCGTTTTTGCCTCGAATACCTCGACGCTACCGATTACCGGGTTGGCAAAAGCATCGAAACGGCCGCAACAGTTCGTCGGCATACATTTCTTTTCGCCGGTCGACAAGATGCCGCTGGTGGAAGTGATCGTCGGTGCGGAAACTGGCGACTTGGCCATCGCGCAGGCGCTCGACTACATCCAGCAAATCCGGAAGACGCCGATCGTCGTCAATGACAGTCGTGGCTTTTACACCAGCCGCGTGTTCGGCGTGTATTGCCGCGAAGGCATGCTCATGCTGTCCGAAGGCGTCAATCCGGCCCTGATCGAGAATGTTGCGAAACACGCCGGTATGCCCGTCGGACCGCTCGCTGTCACCGACGAGGTCACGTTGGAACTCAGTTACCACGTGATGCTGCAAACGAAGAAGGATCTCGGCGCAGCCTGGGTCGAGTCACCGGCCGATGCGCTGCTGGTTCGATTCGTGAATGAACTCGGCCGCAAGGGCAAACGCTACGGCAAAGGCTTTTACGAGTACCCGGATGGCGGTAAGAAGCATCTGTGGCCAGGTCTGGCCGCGCTATACCCGCGCGCGGCGAATCAGCCGACGGCCGACGAAGTGAGGAAACGATTGCTGTACGTGCAGGCCATCGAGACCGTGCGTTGTGTCGGGGAAGGGGTGGTGACACACCCGGCCGATGCGGATATCGGCTCGGTGTTCGGCTGGGGGTTTCCGCCGTACACCGGCGGCACGCTGTCGTTCATAGAAACGACCGGGGTCGCCGCGTTCGTGGCCGAAGCAGACCGACTCGCAAGAGTTTACGGCGCACGGTTCGAAGTGCCCGAGCTGCTCCGCGACATGGCTCGAAAAGGCGAAACGTTTTATGGCAATGCAAAGAAAAGCGAGCAGCGCGCTGCCGCCTGAGGAACTGAATATGAGCGACTATTCATGAGCGACTACGAAACGGTGAAGTACCGGCAGGACGCGGCAGTGGCATTGATCACGCTGCACCGGCCGGAATCGATGAATGCGTTCACGCAGCAGATGCGTCGCGACCTGACGGCTGCACTGGTGCGCGCGGCGAGCAATCCTGGCGTGCGCGCCGTGGTTCTGACCGGTGAAGGGCGCTGCTTCAGTGCCGGCGCCGATCTGAAGGACGGTGTGTCCCGGGACCAGTCGATCCAGCAAACGCTGCAAACGGAATTCCGCCCGGCGCTGGACTGCATTGCCAGCATGAACCAGCCGGTCATCGCTGCCGTCGGCGGATCGGCCGCCGGCATTGGACTTTCCTTTGCACTGGCCTGTGACCTGCTGATCATGGCGGACAACGCTTTCCTGCTGTCGCCGTTCTCGACCATTTCGCTGGTTCCCGACGGCGGCCTGAATTGGTTGCTGGTACAACAACTGGGTTATCGCCGTGCATTCCAGTTGAACGTCGAAGCCGAAAGAATCAACGCCGCACGCTGCGTCGAACTTGGCCTGGCAAACCGCGCAGTACCCGCGGAAAGCCTGCTGGATGAAGCGATGAAGTGGGCGCATTCGCTCACCGAACGCGCACCGCTGTCGCTCGCTGCAATCAAGAAAGCCATGCGCCATGCAGCGAGCGGCTCCTGGGCGAGCACCTTCGATGTCGAAGCGGCGCTGCAGGACAAGCTCAAACAGAGCCAGGACTGCGCCGAAGGTGTGGCCGCATTTTTCGAGAAACGCAAAGCCAGATTCAGCGGCCAGTAAATCTGTCGGGACGAGAGAACCATGAAACGAAAAATTTTCAATGAAGAACATGAGATGTTTCGCGATTCCGTGCGGAGTTTCATGAAGAACGAGATCCAGCCTCACAGCGATCGCTGGCACGAACAGGGCATTGTCGATCGCGATGCATTCCTCAAAGCCGGTGCACAGGGATTACTGCTCATGTGGGCCGATGAAAAATACGGCGGCGCGGGCGTGCCTGACTTCCGATACGAGCAGATCCTGATCGAGGAGAACGCGCGTTTCGGCGATGCCGGTTTTTTCATGACATTGCACAACCGCCTGGTCGGGCCCTACATCGGCGAGCTCGGGACCGAGGAACAGAAAGCGCGCTGGCTGCCAAAGTGCGTTTCCGGAGAGCACATACTGGCGGTTGCCATTACCGAGCCTGGAGCGGGCAGTGACGTTGCCGGCTTGCGCACGCGCGCCGAGGACAAAGGCGATCATTACCTGCTGAACGGCTCGAAAACCTACATCTCGAACGGCATCAATGCCGATCTCGTGGTCGTAGTGGCGCGCACGGACGGCGGCGGCAGCCACGGGCTCAGCCTGTTCGTCGTGGAACGCGACATGCCCGGTTTCGAACGCGGCCGGAACCTGAAAAAAATGGGCCTGAAAAGCCAGGACACGGCCGAGCTGTTTTTCAACAACGTCAAGGTGCCGAAAAAGAATCTGCTCGGCGAATTGAACCGCGGCTTTTATCACCTGATGCACTTTCTGGCCGAGGAGCGTTTGCTCGGTGCGGTCGGTTACGTGGCGGCCTCCGAGGTTGCGTTCGACCTCACGATGGATTACATCCGGGAGCGCAAAGCGTTCGGCCAGACCATTGCGGATTTCCAGAACACGCGCTTCCGGATGGCGGACATGCGAACGGAGATCGACATTGCACAAACTTTCATCGATCGCTGCGTGGAAGAACACAACGAAAGCATCCTGACAGCCGACGATGCAGCCAAAGCCAAGCTGTATACCAGCGAACTAGAAGGGCGGGTGATGGATACCTGCGTACAACTGCACGGCGGTGCAGGCTACATGGACGAGTACCCGATCTGCCGCATGTACCTGAACGCAAGGGTCTCGCGCATCTACGCCGGCAGCTCGGAAATCATGCGTGAAATCATTGCACGCTCGGTCGGCCTCGACCCGCGGAAGAAAATGCCGCGGGCCGTCGACAACAACAGGGCCAGCGCCGCGTGAATGCGGCATTGTCGCGGGGATTTTGCTGATGCGCGTCGCTTTCGCGGGACTGGGTGTGATGGGATACCCGATGGCCGGGTACCTCGCAAAAGCGGGGTACGAGGTCACGGTGTACAACCGCAACAAATCGAAGTCAGAAGCGTGGATGAAAACGCACCGGGGACACCTGGCGCTGACGCCGGCTGAGGCTGCAAGAAACGCCGATATCGTTTTCTGCTGTGTCGGCAACGACGACGACGTTCGCGCCGTCATACTCGGCAACAACGGCGTGCTCGAAGGCAGTGCGGCAGGTACCGTGATCGTCGATCACACGACGGCCTCCGCGCTGGTCGCACAGGAAGTGCACGATGCGGCAAAAGTGAAAGGGGTCGACTTTCTCGATGCGCCGTTGTCCGGCGGCCAGGCCGGCGCCGAAAGCGGCAAACTGACCATCATGGTTGGCGGCGATCCGAAAGTATTCGAGCGCGTCCGGCCGGTGATGGATTCCTATGCGAAAGCCTGCACGCTTATCGGGCCGGTCGGCTCCGGACAAAAGGCCAAGATGGTCAACCAGATTTGCATCGCCGGCCTGATCCAGGGTCTGGCGGAGGCGATCCATTTCGCCAAGCGCGCCGGCCTCGACGTCGAGAAGGTCGTCGGCGTCATCTCCAAAGGTGCGGCCCAGAGCTGGCAAATGGAGAACCGCTACAAGACGATGAATGCCGGAAAATTCGACTTCGGCTTCGCCGTCGACTGGATGCGGAAAGACTTGTCCATCTGCATGGACGAAGCGCGGAAGTCGGGCGCCAGGCTCCCGGTCGCGGCGCTGGTCGACCAGTTCTACGCCGAAGTCCAGGCGATG
>CAYXKM010000127.1:0-3609 GCA_964465665.1 uncultured Woeseiaceae bacterium | reverse complement strand
TACGGGCAGCGCGCGCCCGCGGTTTCCATGTAGGAGCCTGCACTGCAGGCGACTGATCGCGTGGACGGCGCCACGGCGCCATGCCTTTCTCGCTCGGAAGTCTTAACTCGCTCGAAAGGCATATCGACGTGTCGCCGTCTATGGACTTGCGCTGTGGGAAAAAGGGGGAAAAAGGTGCCGGATTTATTTTCCGCTTTCCCTGGATAAATAAATCCGGCACCTTTTTTCCGCGCGAACAGATTCGTAATGTTGAGAAAGGTTTTAGTTGCTCTTGAAGTCCTGGTCGATAAGTCCGAACAGTATCTTCTTTTCTTCGTCCGGCATTTGCACCGAGCGGTCGACCAGGTCCTTTCCAACCGCGGCACCGCGCACGACCGCCGGCCGTTTACCGACGGCTTCGAACCAGCGCTTCACGTTGGTGAAGTCGTTCAGGTCCTGCTCCTGCCAGTCATGCCGGAATACCCAGGGCCACGCGGCGATGTCGGCAATCGAGTATTCGCCGCCGAGATATTCCTCGCGGCCGAGTTGCCAGTCCATGACCTCGTAAAGGCGCGTGACTTCACTTCGAAAACGCCGCATGCCTTCCTCGTTTTTGTGCGGCGCATAGCGAAGAAAGTAGTGGGCCTGACCAGCCATCGGTCCCAGTCCGCCGATCTGCCAGAATAGCCACTGCAATACCTTGAATCGCTCGCGAGTTGTCTTCGGCAGCAGCTTGCCGGTTTTCTCCGCGAGATAAAGGAGTATGGCGCCGGACTCGAACATCGACAGCCGCCCGCCCTCGGCATCGTGATCGATGATCGCCGGCATCTTGTTGTTCGGGCTGATGCGTTTGTATTCGGGAGTGTGCTGGTCACCCTTGCCGATATTGATCGGGATGATGCGATATTCCAGCCCGCATTCCTCGAGCATGATCGTGATTTTTTTGCCGTTGCCGGTGGGCCAGAAGTAAACATCGATCACCGGGATAATTCCTTCTTGAGTTTGTGAACGCTATTGCGATTCGAGCGCGGTGCGCCGGACTTTCGCCGCTTCCGTCACAATGTATGCATGGATCGCATCCGACTGCTCGCGAGTGAGGACATCGGCGAACGACGCCATGCCCTGTTCTGCGCGGCTGCCGCCGCGCACGATCTCGTCGAACGCTTTATGCGTATCGGCACTCATGAATCGGAGGTCGGGCATCATGCCGCCGGAGATCACATCGAATCCGTGACAGGTGCGGCAGATGTTGTCGTACTGGAGTTTGCCTTCTGCGAGGGTCTCTTCGCTTGCATCGATCTCCGGCAATGCTGCCGTTGCAGGTCCTGTTGGCGAAGGAAGCGTCGCGCTGCCGCCGAGGTTGAAGGCGAGGATTCTCATCGGCGCATTGTGTGTCGGCGTGAGCGAGCCGCCCAGGATCGGAATGGCGCCGGCCCACCCGGCAGCCACCGCGATGAACTGTTCGCCGCCAACGGCGTAACTGATCGGTCCGGCCACGGCGCCGGTATGTATCGGCATTTCCCACAACACTTTGCCGTTGTCCGCGCGGTAGATGACCAGCCTCCCGTCCGCGGCGCCCTGCACCAGCAGGTTTCCCGCCGTTGCCAGCACGCCGCCGTTCCAGTCCGTGTCATGCGGAATCCGCCAGGCTTCGGAGTTGCTCACCGGGTCCCAGGCGACCAAGTAACCCTTGTTGACGAACTCGGTGACGCCGGGCGCGAGCTCTGCATCGGGATTCTGCGCAATGTTCCACGCCATCGCCTTGTGCTCGTAGGTGGCCGAGCGCGTGTAACTGAAAACATTTTCCTGTGCCGGGATGTACACGAGACCGGTCAACGGGCTGTACGACATCGGGTGCCACACGTGCGCGCCGAAAGGTCCGGGCGTGATGTTCCTGGATTCCTCGACACCGTAAAGGTTTTCCGCGATCTCCACCGGCCGCCCGGTTTCCATGTCGATATGGCTCGCCCAGGTGACCGGCACGAAATTGTTCGCCGACAGCAACTCCCCGTCAGTCCTGTCGAGTACGTAGAAGAAACCGTTCTTTGCTGCCTGCATCAGGACTTTTCGCGGCTTACCGCCGATTTCGAGTTCGGTGAGCGTCATTTGCTGCGCACAGTTGTAATCCCAGTTCTCGCCCGGCACGGCCTGGTAATGCCAGACGTACTCGCCATCGTCCGGACGAACCGCGACGATCGAACAGAGAAACAGGTTGTCACCACCGCCCGGACTTCGCAGTTCGCGCGACCACGGCGAGCCGTTGCCAGTGCCGATATAAAGCAGATCCAGTTCCGGATCGAACGAGAACGAGTCCCAGGCGGTGCCGCCGCCGCCGGCAACCCACCATTCGCCGTTCCAGGTCTTGGCCGCCATTTCCATGACGGGCGATTCGAAACCGTCCGCCGGATTGCCGGGCACGATATAAAAGCGCCACGCTTGTTCGCCGCTCGCGGCGTCGTAGGCGGTGACGTAGCCCCGCACGCCGAACTCCGCCCCGCCGTTGCCGATGATGACCTTGTCCTTGACCACTCGCGGCGCACCGGTGATGGAGTACGGTTTGTCGGGATCCGTCGTCTGCACCTGCCAGGCGAGCTTGCCGGTAGCGGCGTCGACGGCGATCAGCCGGCCGTCGATGGTCCCGAAATACACACGGCCTTTCCACAGCGCCGCGCCGCGATTGATCGGACCGCAACAGGTGTAGCGTATCCAGTGTCGCGGAAGCCTCGGGTCGTATCGCCAGATCTCCTCGCCGGTTGCAGCGTCGATAGCGTGCAGTACGTTCCAGGTACCGGTGGTGTACAGGACGCCGTCGACGACCAGCGGCGTCGCTTCCGTTCCGACGGTCGAATCGGATTCGAAATACCAGGCGAGGCCGAGATCCTGCACGTTGCTGGCGTTGATTGCCGTGAGCGGGCTGAAGCGCTCCTCCGCGTAGGTCCGGCCGTGGCTTATCCAGTTGTCGGGATCGTTGCCGGCATCGTTCAGTCGTGCCGCATCGACCTGTGCGGCGGACGAAGCGGACCTTGCTTCCGGTTCCGCTTGGCGTTCGCCGCAAGCGCAAACCAGTACGGCTGACATTGCCAGCACAAATGAAACGCGCCTCGAACGTTTGGCCATTGTTGGTCAGTGCCTTGCGTTGATTTGCCGATTCAGCATTTGTGCCATTGAACGACCCTTTCTCCCTCCGCCTGGTCGATTCAGCAATACGGCAGGTGACAAAACTCCACCACTGCCGAACAGTGACTCGACTTCAAGCGAAATGCACGATCCGAACAGGGCAACGATGCGTATGATAGCCGGCGCCGGAAGGAACTGCGGAGCCAGCGAACGATGACGCAAGAGAAACCAACGGATACAGGATTGGCTGCCGGCGAAATCCCGACCAAAACCGGCGCTCAGGGCTGGCCGGAGCGCCGCACGGCGTGGTATGCCGTCAGCATTTTCGCGCTAGCGCTGCTGTTCCTCGAACTCGATCGCGGCATCATGACATTGCTGGTCGAGCCTATCAAAGCGGATCTCGGTTTGTCCGACACTCAGATCAGCATCCTGCTCGGCTTCGCTGTCGTCGTATTCAACGCGTTCCTTGCCATACCGGCATCGAGATACGTCGACATCTGGCCGCGCAAATAC
>CAYXKM010000126.1:0-14543 GCA_964465665.1 uncultured Woeseiaceae bacterium | reverse complement strand
GCTGCAGTCCGTCATCGGCAATGATGATGTCGGACCCGGCAGCCATTGCTGCCTCGGCGGCGGCAACGCGATCCGGATGCACGAAGACAGGGCAACGGCTGCGCGCGGCAATGAGGATGGCTTCGTCTCCGACCTGTGCCGGGTTGCTTGACGCCGTAACCTCCACCGGTTTGACACCGGCATTGCCCCCGTAACCACGGCTCACGATGCCTGGTTTGTGGCCGCGCACTTTAAGCTCGTGTGCCAGCCATATCGTGATGGGCGTTTTTCCGGTACCGCCGACCGTGATGTTGCCGACGACAACCACAGGCACGGCCACTCTGTACGACCTCAGTACGCCGCGCCGATACAGGTCGCGGCGCAGTGAAACCACGGCAGCAAACACGACGCTGAACGGCAGCAGCAGATAACGCCAGGCCGATTTGCCGTACCACAGTTTCTGCAGCCAGTCCTTCTCGTGAGTGTTCTGTCGCACCATACGTGACCGGTCAGGCGCCGTTCGTGTTTGCTTCGTCGTTGAACTGCATACGATAAAGACCCGCGTAATGCCCATCGAGCGCAAGCAGCTCCGCATGTGTACCCGACTCGACGATACGCCCGTGGTCGAGCACGATGATCCGGTCGGCGTTCTCGACGGTTGAGAGGCGATGCGCGATAACGAGCGTAGTACGGTTCTGCATCAGCGTGCCGAGTGCATCCTTTATATGCCGCTCCGACTTGCTGTCGAGCGCAGAGGTCGCTTCGTCGAGTATCAGGACCGGCGCATCCTTAAGGAGCGCCCTGCCGATTGCGATCCGCTGCCGTTGTCCGCCGGAAAGCAAAACTCCGCGCTCACCGACAATCGTATCCAGGCCGTTCGGCAGGTCCCTGACGAACTCGATAATGTGCGCTGCCTCCGCGGCCAGGAGTACATCGGCCTGCGAAGCCTGCCGCAGCGATCCGTAGGCGAGATTATTGGCGATGGTGTCATTGAACAGGACGACGTCCTGGCTGACCAGGCTGATATGAGCGCGCAGGCTCGACAGTTTGTAATCGCGGATTGGAATGCCATCCAGAAGTATTTCACCGCTGTCGATGTCGTAAAACCTCGGCAGGAGTCCGACCAGAGTCGACTTGCCGCTGCCTGAATGCCCGACGATCGCCAGTGACTTACCCGCTTCGACCGACACCGACAGGTCATCGATGATCTGTGTTCCATTGTCGCCGTAGGAGAACCGGACATTGCGGAATTCCACGGCGCCTCGCACTTTGTCACGTTCCACGCTGCCGGAATCGACCTCGTCCGGTTCGTCCATGATGCGAAACAGGCTGTCCCCTGCCGCAATTCCGCGCTGAATGACAGCATTCAGGTTCGTGATTCGGCGCAAAGGCTGCAACATGAGCATCATGGCGCTGAAAAAGGAAATGAACTTGCCAGGGCTCAGCTTGTTTTCCATCGACTCGACGCCGGCGAAATAAATGACCAGCGCAACACTGAATCCGAAGATGACCTGGGTCAGGGCGGTACCAAACGAACGGGCCCGAACCAGTTTCAGATGTTGCTGACGATTCTTTTCGTCGGCATCGAACATGCGCTCTGTTTCGTAGGCGTAACCGCCGAAAATCTTGACCACGCGATGACCTGACAGGACTTCCTCGGTAACCTGGGTCACCTCACCGACGGAATCCTGTATACGGCTGCTGTAACGGCGAAAGGCTTTGGCCAGTGCGCGAATCATGAGCGCAATCAGCGGAAAGACTATGGCAACGAGCACCGTGAGACGCGGACTTTGATACAACATGACGGCCGCGGCGGCGAAGATGGTCAGGACGTCCCTGATCAAAGTCGTAACCACGTGGGTTACCGATTCCGAAATCATCTCCACGTTGTAGGTCATGCGCGACAGCAGCGGACCGGTTGAATTCTGTTCTATGAAACGCGATGGCAGGGTCAGGAACTTCCTGAAAACATCGCGTCGCAGGGAACTGATGACACCGCGTCCGATCCATCCGAGCGAAGCCTCTGTCGCAAAACCGGCCACTCCGCGGATGATGAACACGCCGACGAAAGCAATTGGAAGCCATTGCGCCGTTTCGAGATTATGCGCGACCAGCGCTTCATCCGTCATCGGCTCCAGCATCCAGACCAGCACGCCTTCCACGAGCGACGACGCCACCATGCCAAGCACGGCGATAAATCCGATGAAACGGTAAGGTATGACGTACCGCCAAAGGCGGCCGTAGACCTTGATGACCTGCGGATCGATTCGCACGCTCACGGAGAGGCAGGATCGTTGACGGTTGCGATGCTGATCTGCACGAATCCCAGTTTGCCTGCTACATCCATGGCGGTCACCACGTACTGGTGGCGCGCATTGGCGTCTGCGCTGATGGTCAGCGGCAACTGTGTATTGCCGCCGGAGACTTTCTGCAGGGCATTGCGAATGGTCTCCGGCCGGTTGTTGACCAGTTCGCGGCCATTGACGAGGTACGTACCCTGCTCCGTGATCATGATCTCGATCTGGTCCGGTATCTCTTCCACCTCCGGTGTGTTCTGCGCTTCCGGCAGACGAATGGAAATCTGCGACTGCTTGACGAAGCTCGTCGAGACCATGAAGAAAATCAGCAACAGCAGAACGACGTCAATCAACGACGTAAGGTTCACTTCCGGCTCGGCACGCGGCCGCAGGTTGAGTTTCATTCGTCGGCGCCAGTGGCCGCATTGCGCCGGTGCAATGCCTCGACCAGCTTGATCGCTTCTTTCTCCATGTCGACGACCAGGGTGTCCACGCGGTTCCGGTAATAGCGGTAGCCGATCAGCGCCGGAATGGCGACGGTCAGCCCCGCGGCCGTCGTGATCAATGCTTCGGCTATGCCTCCTGCCAACACGGTCGGGTTGCCGACGCCGTGGGTGGTGATGGCAGAAAAGACCTTGACCATGCCGATCACGGTCCCGAGCAAACCGAGCAGCGGTGAGATGGCGGCTATAGTGCCAAGAGTGTCCAGGTAACGCTCGAGCTCATGCACCACATGCCGGCCCGTGTCCTCGATGCTGTCTTTCATGACCGCGCGGTCCTGGTCACGATTGATGAGGCCCGCGGCCAGTATCTGTCCGAGCGGCGAGCCCTGGTGCAGCGTCTGGATCTGCCGCTGGTCGAGTGCGTCTTTCTTCACCCAGCCCCATACCTTGCTGGTGAGGTCTTCCGGCAATACGCGTTTCTGCTGCAAAGTCCAGAATCGTTCAAGCATGATCCCCATCGCGATAATGGCGCAGAGAATGATTGGCGCCATCAACCAGCCGCCCGCTTTGACGATTTCGACCATAGACCCGATCCTGAGGAAAATCGAAATATACAGTGACCGGCACAAAAATTCCCGCGTCATGGCTTCCTGGCAGGCACGCATCAAGGCGGCGCGTGCCAGTAGCGTCGATGCGCACGGCGCTCCTCGATCACCGGCCCCTGCCTGCCATCCACGCAAAGTCTGCGACTGATTGCACCGGATGTTGCCGTCGAGAGCATTTTTGCGCCCTGACCTTGCCAGCGGCCCACCACCTCAGCTTTCGGCAATCCCCAGCGATTGCCAAAACCGGCGGATACGATAGCCAGCTCGGCACCCAGCGCTGCAACGAATTCCACCGACGATGACGTGCGGCTGCCATGATGCGGCACCACGACGATTTGCGACGGCCTGAGCGAATTCTGCGCAAGCAGCAGCCGCTCAACGGGTGTTTCGATGTCGCCCGTAATAAGCGCGCGCTGCGTCGCGGCACTGATTTCAAGCACACACGACGCGTTGTTACCCGTGGAATTTGCCGCCGATCCGGGGTGCAGGATACGGAAATCGATGCCGTCCCAGTGCCAGGACTGCCCGGCGGCGCAGCGGGACCGCAGGCTCGAGGGATCCTCCCCGATCGCCGGCGGTTCACCGTACAGGATGCGGGCCACGGGCATTTGTTCCAGCAGTTGAGGCACCGCGCCGGCGTGATCGAGGTCGGAGTGACTGACTATCAGCGTGTCGATCTGCCGTAAACCCAGAGAACGCAGGAACGGAACGAGAACCAGCGTTGCGGTATCGCCGCCACTGCGAAAAGACGGGCCGGCATCAAACACGGCGACGTGTGTGTGCGTTTGCGCAACCACGGATAATCCCTGGCCGACGTCGAGTACGTGCAGGTCGACGCAATCCGCCGGTGGCACGGGCGGCTTCTGCAGGACGACGAACAGCGTGGCAATGCAGGCGAGGTAACGTCCCGGAAATCCCGGTGGCAACGCTGCCCAAAGTGCCGTCACCCATAACAGGAGCTGCAGCTGAGAATTCATCGCAAGTGTCCGAATCTCCGCGTGCGGCAGCTTCGCGGCCGCATCGACCAGCCACAGCAGGAAGACGACACTGGCATGCGCAAGCCGCAGCAGTGCATCGCCGGCAAATTGCATCGGTCCGTCGAGCACGATGGCGGCCAGCACGAGCGGCACTGTGCAGAGGTTGAATATTGGCACCGCCACGAAGTTGACCAGCGGCGCAAGCCAGGTGATGCGGTTGAAGTGGAGTACCGTCAGGGGCAGCAGGCCGAACAACAGCACCATCTGTATTTGCGCCAGGCGCGATATCGCGTCAATGCCCCGTGCGGCCGGCCCGGGTGTGCGTTGCGGTTTGGCCGTGGGCAGTTGCCGCCCGGACCAGAGCAGCATGGCCACGGCAAGAAAAGACAGCTGAAACCCCGGCGCAAGCGCCGCCATTGGATCCGCCAGCAGCACGGCGAGGCAGGCCAGGGACAAGACCCTGCGCGGGTCCTTTTGCCGTCGCAGCAGCAGCCCCGCGGCCACCAGCAACACCATCAGCAGCGCACGTTGGGCAGGTACCGCAAGACCGGAGATCAACGTGTAGGCTGTCGCACCGGCAGCCGCTGCAATGAGCGCGACATCGCGAATGTTTCTGCCGCAGGCGAATGGCGCTGCAATGATCCGCACCAGCAGGAACAGGCCTGCGGCCGCGAGGCCAATATGCAATCCGGAAATCGCCATCAGGTGACTGGTTCCGGTGCGGGCGTACCGGTCCCACTGTTCGCGACTGATCTCCTGCCGTGCACCGATGGTAATCGCGAGGAGGACCGCACGTGCAGCATCCTCCGGCAGCAATAGCCTGATGCGTTGCAAAACATGATGACGCAGTTCGGTGACACTGCCGACGCCGGGCTGATGCGGAGCCCTGGTTGCTGCGACGACATAGCCGGTCGCGCCGATGCGCTGGCGGTGGAGCCATCCTTCGTAGTCGAATCCGTGCGGATTGGCCAGGCCACGCGGGGCGCGCAGTCGTGCGGTGATCAGCCATACCTCGCCTGGCCGTGGCATATCCGTTGGCTCGTACCAACTGAGACGAATCCTCGACGGCAGATCGAAGCGACCCTGCGGTTTGACCATGAGGCGCAAGGCCGCGCCGGCGGGAACCGGAAAATCACCGATCGTTCCGGCGAATTCCGTAACCTCTCCCTCGAGCCGAGAATCGAGTCGATCGCTGATTACAGCGAGTCCGGAGCCGGCGGTGAGCAGGCAACCGAGCAGAAATGCCGCCGCGAGCCGGAGTCGGGATATCAGGAGCACTCCGGTCGTGATTGCAGCAAGTGCCAGCAGCCACGGTGCGGATGGCAGGCTTTCCGCCTGCTGCATCGCATAGACACCACAAAGCAGACACAATGTGAATCGCAACATGTTCCGCTTCCCTGCGGTTTCTCGTTATGATGCGCGCCAGCATCCCGAGCCGTTCGGCTCGATGAAATCGGATATTCGTAGCAATGCCAAGGCGCTTTTTTCGCAAATTTGCCCTCAATAGAGAGCGCCTGGGCCGGCTGTGGTTCATCGAGCCGTTCAACCACCTGCTGCATGACCCGGATCTGTGGGGTATCAGGCGGCGGTCGGTGGTGCCCGCTTTCTCGCTCGGATTGTTCGTCGCATTTATGCCGATCCCGGGACATCCATTGATCGCTGCGCTTGCGGCAATCCCGTTGCGGGTCAATGTTGCTGTCGCTACGGTAACGACGTTCGTCAGCAATCCGCTCACGATGGGTCCCATGTTTTTGTCTGCTTATTGGCTGGGACGTGCGTTGCTGGGCCTGGAGCCGCAGCCGATTGAATTCGAATTGTCGCTGTCCTGGCTGGGCAACCAGTTTCTGCACATCTGGCAGCCCATGGTGCTCGGTTGTGTTTTGCTCGGGTCGTTGGCCGCTTTCGTCGGCTATGTGGCGCTTGACCTGTTGTGGCGGGCATCCATTGCGGATTACCTGGCCAAACGCCGCCGACGCAAGTGATCTTCAGGCGTTGCCGGCGAGCCTGCCATTCTCCAGCACCAGCACCCGATCCATGCGACCTGCTATCGATCTGTCATGGGTCACGATCACGAGGCTGGTCTGCAGCTCGCGGTTCAGCTCGAGCATCAGCTGCAACACGTGTTCTCCGTTGCCTGCATCCAGGTTTCCCGTTGGCTCATCGGCCAGCACCAGGCTCGGTCGTGTTATCAGGGCGCGTGCAACCGCGGCACGCTGGCGCTCACCCCCGGAAAGCTCGCCCGGTTTGTGCGTGAGCCGCTGACCGAGACCGACCCTGTCGAGCAATACCGCAGCCTGTTGCATGGCGCTTTGTTTGCGCTCACGGCGAATCAGCAGCGGCATCGCCACGTTTTCCTGCGCGGAGAATTCCGGGAGCAGGTGATGAAACTGATACACAAATCCGATGTATCGGTTGCGCAGCTCGCTTTTCTGCACCTCGCTGGTATTTGCCAGCGTGTGGCCACCGACGATGACCTCGCCGGAACTCGGATCGTCGAGCCCTCCCATGATCTGCAGCAGGGTGGTCTTGCCCGAGCCCGAGGTTCCGACGATCGCGACACGCTCGGCTGCCGATACGCTGAGATCGACACCGCTTAACACTTCGAGCACCGAATTGGCGTCCGTAAACCGGCGCACGACGTTGCGACAGCTGAGTACTTCGACCGCTGGCAGATCCCGGACCTCATTCATAACGCAATGCCTCCGCCGGCAACGTCCGTGCGCCCCGCCACGCGGGATACAGGGTCGACAGCAAGGCGAGAACCAGGGCAATCGCACAGATTCGTGCAACGTCCGGCCAGCGCAACTCCGCCGGCAGGTCGCTGATGAAATAGACGTCGGCGGCCAGAAATTTGATGCCGAAAGCGGATTCCATGAAAGCCACGATACTCTCCAGATTGATCGTGAGAACGACACCCAGGATGAGGCCTGCAAGCGTACCGATGACACCGATGATGCTTCCCTGGACTATGAATATTTTCAACACCGTCGATGGCGATGCGCCCACAGTGCGCAGGATGGCAATGTCTGACTGCTTGTCCTTGACGACCATAACCAGCGTAGACACGATGTTGAAGGCAGCGACGGCAACGACCATCAGAAGTATGACGAACAATATCGACTTGGTGATCTGTATGGAGCGAAAGAAATTCACATGACGGCGGGTCCAGTCACTCACCAGTACGCCGCCGCCGCCATCGATCGCCACCTCGCGCACAATGGACGGTGCTGCATAGATGTCCGCAACTGCCAGCCGGATGCCGCTGACACCGTCGCCAAGGCGGAACAGACGCTGCGCATCCTGCAAATTGACGAATGCCAGCCGCCGGTCGAATTCATACATACCCACCCGGTAAATGCCGCCGACCGTAAACCGCCGGGTCCGCGGCATCACGCCTGCCGGCGTCACTACGCCCTCCGCCAGCGTCACCGTCACCTTGTCGCCCACGCCGGCCCGCAACGCATGTGCGAGTTCGCTGCCGAGGACGATCGCGAACGAACCTGGCTGCAGCACATCGAAACTTCCCTCGGTAACGACGGTTGCTATGCCGGAAACGGCAGACTCAAGCATCGGATCGATCCCGCGCAGCTCCGCACCGCTCAGTTGCCTCCCGGACACCAGCAGCGCCTGCCCGTCGACATACGGCGCCGCACCCAGCACGGCGGGATGCGCGACTGCGTCTCGGGCATGCCGGTCCCAGTCTGCGAGCGTGCCCAGCGGATCCTCTATGGTCGCGTGCGCCGACATGGCCAGCAGGCGCTCGCGCAGCTCCCTCTCGAAGCCGTTGACCACCGACAGCACGACTATCAGGACCGCGACCGCAATCGCGATACCGCTGATCGAAATCGTGGAAATCAGGGACACGAAGCCATTGCGACTTTTTGAGCGCACATAGCGGCCACCCATCCAGCATTCAAACCAGTGCGGCATGTTGTTACTCGTAGCGCAATGCCGAAGCCGAATTGACTTTCGCAGCACGGCGCGACGGGTAGAGAGTGGCGAGCGAGGTCAGAAGGAATGCGGCGACCGCGATGATGCTGACGTCCTGCCATCTCAGCACGGAGGGAATGGCAGTCACGTAGTAGACGTCGCCGGGCATGATCTGGAAACCGAAAAATCGTTCGACAGCCGGCGCCAGTACCGGCACGTAAATGGCGAACACGACCCCGATGGCAACCCCCAGAAAAACACCCAGCCAACCTATCGTTGCGCCCTGGATGAAGAAGATGCGCACGACCCCGCCCGGCCCCATTCCGAGCGTGCGCAGGATGGCGATGTCACCGGTCTTGTCGGTCACGACCATCACCAGGCTCGCGACGATATTGAAAGCAGCAACGCCGATGATCAGCGACAGGATCAGCGACATCATCATCTTTTCGAGACGGATTGCGCGGAAATAACTGGCGTTCTCGACGGTCCAGTCGCTGCTGGAATAGCCCGGGCCCAAAGTGGCTTGCAGTTCGGCGGACACGGCCGGGGCCGAAAGCACATCGGCGCCGACAAATCTCACTCCGGAGACGCGGTCGCCGAGCGAAAGCAGTTTTTGTGCATCGTGCATGTGTATCAGGGCCAGTGTCGCGTCGTGGTCCTGCACCCCGGCTTCGAATACACCGCGCAGTGTGAATCGTTCCAGCACGGGTACAAGCGAGCCGTGTCCGTCGGGTCGCGGAATCAGTAACACGACGCCGTCGCCCATGCGCGCACCCAGGTCGAGTGCCAGCAACCTACCGAGGACTATGCTCCTGCTCCCGTCCTGCAGAACATCGAGATTCCCCTCGACGAAATTGATGGTTGCACCGGAAACCGGGGCTTCCAGCTCCGGCAGGACGCCATTGACCAGCACGGCACGAAGGCTCCTGCCGGTCCGGACCATGCCTTCCATGTGCACGTACGGGGCGGCTGCCAGCACTCCAGGCGCCGCCAGCACCTGTTTCTGCACGGACTGCCAGTCGGGCAGGCCGTCATCGCTGTCGTCACCGCGGTGCTTGCTACTGACACTGCCGTGCGCGGTCATGCTCAGCAGGCGGTCACGCAACTCGGCCTCGAAGCCGTTCATGACCGACAGAATCACGATCAGGGCGGCCACCCCGAGGGCTATGCCGGCCAGTGAAATCAGCGTGATAAAGGAGACGAATCGGGTGCGCCGCCTGGCCCGCAGGTAACGCAAGCCAACAAACAGTTCGACAGGCCTGATCATCGGCCGCATTAAACCATATTCGATAGTGCCGGGGCCGTCTTCCAATACTGAGAACCAGGTCCGGGAGCGCCTGGCCCTGTGCGTGTAAAACGCTGTTAATCAACTGTTTTTGATCCAAAGCGCGATGTTATAGTCGCCACAATCGATCTGGAGGCCCTGCTATGGCCAAGCTCTGTGTCCTGATTGCCGCTGCCGGCCTCGTTTCCGGCCCGGCCATTGCCGATACCCTGCAAATGGGCGGTACTGAAAATGCGGCGCGCTTCGAACAGCCCGGGAAACCCACCCGCGGCATGACCGAAGCCCGCGTCGAATCGACTTATGGCAGGCCGAATTCGAAACAGCCGGCCGTTGGCGATCCGCCGATCAGCCGCTGGGACTACAGCGAGTTCGTTGTGTTCTTTGAGTACGACAAGGTCGTACACGCCGTCAGTCGCCGCTGACATTACGCCCGCAGCCGGCACGGCACTGTGCCTGGCCTGCGACACCTGAGAATACCCGTTGGGCTGCTGCGGCAAGTCACGTCCGTTATGCATGACAGTTGTGCCTGACATATGTGCGATAATCGCCGGCCGTTTTTGCCTGCGGTTTCCCGAGTGTCGCGCGACCCCATACTGCTTCCACCGCTTGCCCGCCTTCCCTGTGGACCGATCTCGATCGGCCGGCTGACGGGCGCTGCCATGTCCCTCGCCGCTGTCGAATACGCCATGCAGCAGGACGGTCCCTTGCTGGTGCTGGCCCGGGATCCGCGACATGCCGATCAACTCGAGACGGAGATGCGATTCTTTGCCGCAGGCCTTGTGCCGATAGTGCATTTTGTCGAATGGGAGACGCTACCCTACGACAGTTTCTCGCCACACCAGGACATCGTGTCGCAACGGCTGTCGGTCCTTTCTGCCCTCCCCGACTTAAGCCGTGGCGTGGTCATCGCATCTGCACCCTGCCTGCTGCAACGCCTGCCGCCGAAAAACTACGTCGCGGCAAGGTCTCTGCGACTGGAGCGCGGCCAAAAAGTAGACCGGCAGCAGTTTGTCGACTCGCTGACAGCGTCCGGATACCTGCGTGTTTCCCAGGTCGAAGAGCACGGCGAAATTGCCGTTCGCGGGTCGCTCCTTGACCTGTTTCCCATGGGCGCGGACCAGCCGTTGCGGATAGACTTTTTCGACGACGAGATCGAAAGCCTGCGGGGATTCGATGCGGTTACGCAACTGTCCGGGACCGAGGTCGGGGACATTCGAATTCTGCCGGCCCGCGAAGTCCCACTCGACGAGGACGACATCCGTGAATTCCGCCGGCGCTACCGCGAAAGATTCGAAGGACAGCCGTCGCGTTCACGCGTCTATCGCGAGGTCTCCGAAGGCATCGCCCACGGCGGCATAGAGTATTACCTGCCATTGTTTTTCGACGAAACGGCAACGCTGCTCGACTACCTGCCGAAAACAACGGTCGCATTCAGGCCAGCGGATCTCGACGCCATACTCGAACAGGCCTGGCAGGAGATCCTCGACCGTTACGACATTTGCAGTCTCGATCCGGAACGCCCGATCCTGAAGCCCGGGGAAAGTTTCATTGGCATTGAGCAACTGTTGGCAACCCTTGCCGCCATCAAGTCCGTCAATTACTCACCGCAATCGGTAGCCGATGCTGCCGGCTGCATCAATTTGCCTGCGCGAATGCCGCCGGCATTGCGCATCGAATCGAGGTTCGACGATGCGGCGGCGCCTTTGCTGCAATTCCTTGCGGATTTCGATGGCAGAGTCCTGTTCACCGCGGAATCGGCCGGGCGTCGCGAGGCAATCGTCGACCTGTTGCAGGGACGTGGAATCGACATCCGGCGTATCGACGACTGGCTGTCATTCCTGGATTCGGAAGATCGTGTCTGCGTCACCATCGCGGCGATGGAAAACGGAGTATTGCTCGCGGATTCCGCAATCGGCTTGATCAGCGAGCAGCAATTGTTCGGCGACCGCCCGCGCCAGAGATCGCGGCGGCGCCGCAGCGAAAGGGATCCGGAGACGATCATCCGGCAACTGAATGACTTGCAGGACGGTTCACCGGTCGTGCATGCGGAGTATGGGGTCGGGCGATACCGGGGGCTGGTCAACCTCAGTACGGGTGGCATCGAGGGGGAGTTCCTGCACCTCGAGTACGCCGACGGCGACAAGCTCTATGTACCGGTGCATGCATTGAACATGATTTCCCGCTACACCGGCACGTCGCCTGAGAACGCGCCGCTGCACAAGCTCGGCAGTGACCAGTGGGCCAAAGCAAAGCATCGGGCGACGGACCGGATCCGTGACGTTGCTGCCGAGTTACTGGATGTTTATGCAAGGCGCGCCGCCCGCGTCGGCCATCGTTTCCACTGGCCGGAAGCAGAGTACCGGGCTTTCGAGGAAGGCTTTCCGTTCGAGCCGACCGAAGATCAGGCGCGTACCATCGACGAGGTGCTGCAGGACCTGTCCAGCGGCACACCGATGGATCGCGTCGTTTGCGGTGACGTCGGCTTCGGCAAGACAGAGGTCGCATTACGGGCGACCTTCGCTGCGGTTCATGGCGGCAAGCAGGTGGCCATTCTCGTGCCCACTACGTTGCTCGCACAACAACACGGTCAGACATTCCAGGACCGGTTCGCGGACTGGCCGGTACGGATTGAAGTGCTGTCACGATTTCGCTCGAAGAAGGAAGCCGACCGGATCGTCGACGGCATGCGCAGCGGCACCGTCGATGTCGTCATCGGTACCCACCGCTTGTTGCAGCACACGAAGGATTTTCGCGACATCGGGCTGGTCATCATCGACGAAGAACATCGGTTCGGCGTTAGGCACAAGGAGGCGATCAAGTCGCTGCGCAGCGAAGTCGACGTATTGACGCTGACCGCTACACCGATACCGCGCACCCTGAACATGGCCCTCGGGGGCCTGCGTGAGATGTCGCTCATCACCACACCACCGGCCGAGCGCCTGGCAGTCAAGACATTTGTCAGCGAGTGGAACGATGTGGTCATCCGCGAAGCGCTTTTGCGGGAAATTCGTCGGGGCGGCCAGGTGTACTTTATTCATAACCGGGTTGAAGACATCGCACGCGTCGAACAGCAGCTTGCCAAACTGGTGCCGGAGGCAAGCATACGCATTGGTCACGGACAAATGCCGGAACGCGAACTTGAACAGGTGATGCTGGATTTCTACCATCGCCGCTTCAACGTCCTGCTGTGCACGACGATAGTCGAAAGCGGTATCGACATTCCGACCGCCAACACCATCATAATCAATCGCGCAGACCGCTTCGGTCTTGCGCAGCTGCACCAGCTGCGGGGGCGGGTCGGCCGTTCTCATCATCGGGCATATGCATACCTTGTCGCCCCGCCCCGGGCCGCGATGACGGCAGACGCCATAAAGCGCCTGGAGGCAATCGATTCACTGGAGGATCTCGGCTCGGGCTTCATACTGGCGACACACGACCTCGAGATTCGCGGCGCCGGGGAGTTGCTCGGCGACACCCAGAGTGGCCAGATCCAGGAGATCGGTTTCTCGCTTTACACTGAGCTTCTTGGCCGCGCCGTGGATTCGCTGAAAAACGGCAGGGAGCCGGATCTTGACAAGCCGCTCAACGCCGGCGTGGATATCAACCTGCACTTGCCGGCACTGCTGCCGGAAGACTATGTGCCGGACGTACACCTGAGACTGATGCTGTACAAACGTATCGCCAGCGCCGAGACACTGCAGGCGTTCCGCGACCTGCAGGTGGAGCTGATCGACCGTTTCGGCCTGTTGCCGCCGGCAGCCAGGAACCTTATAAGAGTCGCCGAAATCAAACTTCAGGCAACCGCGCTCGGCGTGGAGAAAATCGATGCCGCCGAGGCAGGCGGATACCTCGTGTTCGGCAAGGAAACTCGCATCGATCCGCTGAACCTGGTGCGGCTGGTCCAACGTGACAGTCAAGGTTATCGAATGCAGGGCGCGCATCGATTACAGTTCCGAATGGATATGAATACGCCGGAAAAACGCTTTTTGGCAGTAGAATCACTGCTCCGGGACCTGACCACGTCCGAAGACTTTGGCAGGCTGGCAACGGGATGACATCTATGAAATTCAAGCCATGGACCCTGACGTGGCTCATTTGCGGCATTCCCTGCGCCATGGCGCAGGTGGTCGCGCCCGAGGCTCCTGCAGAAGAAGCAGACCCATCGCGCCGTTACACCGTCGAGATGATCGTCTTCGAGTACGCGGACAGCTCAATGTCCGGGAATGAAATATTCGTTGCCGAAGCGGTCGATCCGCCGCCCGGTGACCTGGCCGAAGGCGAGCTCGTCTTTACGGACGTGCCGGCAACGGTGGAAAGTTCCGGCACCGGTGGCAAACCTTCAATTGCGGAAGTCCCGCTGTCCCGCCTGATCGACCTGCAATTGCTGGAGCCCGCGCGATACACCATGCGGGACATCTACCGCAAGCTGCAAACGCTCGATGCCTACAAACCCATCATGCACACGGCGTGGACCCAGACGACGGTCGAGAAAGACATGACGCCGCCGATCCGGCTGCGCATGCTCGGCAATGCACCCTTGCGTCTCGACGGCGAGTTGACGTTGTACCTCAGCCGCTACCTGCACCTGGTCATGGACCTTTCACTGGATGCAGGACCATCGGCACAGGCGTATGCCGGCAACCCGGTGCCGAACACTGGCGAGAGTTCCGGCGACACCTATGTTTACTCGGACAAACCGGACCTGCAGCCGGCTGTGCTGCGTTACAGGATCTTCGAGGACCGGATTTTCAAGAGCGGCGACGTGCGCTATTTCGACCATCCGAAATTCGGTGTCCTGGTCAAGGTTACGCGTGACGAGTCCGCGGATCCGAATCGCAGCGCTGAACCGGCCGGCTCGACGCTGACCGGAACGGGCAGCCTGTAAATCAACCGGAATCGCCCGCTGCCGGCAATCACTCGGTGAGCACACGTCGCAAGAACGCGTCAGCTTTTCTTTCATCACCGTCGGCAGGGACCACTGCAACCCGGTAGGACACGGTGACATAGCGCGCGATCGTCGAGCGTGG
>CAYXKM010000125.1:0-18217 GCA_964465665.1 uncultured Woeseiaceae bacterium | reverse complement strand
CCACCAAACTTCGCCGCCATCACCTTCGTCAACGCCGCCGTCAACGTCGTCTTCCCATGATCCACGTGACCAATCGTCCCTACATTCACGTGCGGCTTCGTTCTTTGAAATTTCTCTTTGGACATGTCCTAATCTCTCGTGGTCTAAACGTGCCGGTCATGCTGCGTGCGGGCCTTGCATGACTGTGGTCAAATTCGTCGAACAACAAACTCTGTCAATCACTGACTGGAGCCCACACCCGGATTTGAACCGGGGACCTCTTCCTTACCAAGGAAGTGCTCTACCCCTGAGCTATGTGGGCAGTAGCATTTGCGGCGCCTGCCGCAGCTTCCACTGCCGAAGCCACACTAACGTAGCGCCTTCCTGTCTGGAGCGGGTGATGGGAATCGAACCCACA
This sequence comes from uncultured Woeseiaceae bacterium, assembly GCA_964465665.1. Classification (GTDB taxonomy): domain Bacteria; phylum Pseudomonadota; class Gammaproteobacteria; order Steroidobacterales; family Woeseiaceae; genus JAKEGN01. Next base: position 17,820 of record CAYXKM010000125.1, on the reverse strand, counting down.
TCATCAGCTTGGAAGGCTGAGGTTCTACCATTGAACTACACCCGCCGACTTGCAAAATCCGTTGTCAGGTCTTCGGTCAATTACCAGCAGCGCGTCACTTCTTCAGGCGCACAAAAAATCTGACAGTCTTTTCAACAACACCGTCAGATTTCTGATTTCGTTGATGCATGCATACACTATTGAGTGACCGCTCGTTTCGCTCGCCAGTGACTCAGTAGTTTCGATTGCGGCCGCGGATGTATTTCTCTGTAACGCTAACTTCAATCAACAAGACAAGTCGGAAAAACTGCTATACTTGTCGCCACCTTCCACCCGTTTGTTCGACCTTGGTTACTCAGGTCTGGTGGAGGGGGTAGGATTCGAACCTACGTAGGCATAGCCAGCAGATTTACAGTCTGCCCTCGTTGACCGCTTGAGTACCCCTCCGCGGACACAAGCCGGGCATTGTCTAATCGTCAGGCAGAACTGTCAACAAAAAAACGGTGGAAAAGCATCGTGAAACCGCCGTATTTACGCGATGCGTGGGCGACGGTCCGGGCTCAATCCAGAGCCCAGTGCCACGGTTCGAAGTCGAATCCCCAGGGATTGTCGCGCGGGTAGGTCATTGAGAAACCGAACTCGCCGGCATGGCGCCCAAGCCACGAATAAGCCTCGGATTGCTCGAATTCCTCGGTCAATGGCCGGGTGCCCGGTGTCGCTATGTCCACCGCTTCGCCGCTATGGTGCTGGCTGTAACCGGGGGCCGCATTCACTTTCAATATATCGTCGATCGACAGCCCGGCACCCAGTTTGTTGCGGATCAGCTCGGCCTGGTAGTCGAAGCTGCGAAACCCCGAGACGATCAAGAGCGTAACTCCCTCCGAACGGGCGGCCGACTGCATTTGTTGCCAGCGGCTCGCGGCTCTCGGCGTCAGGCGCTGCATGCGTCCGACCAGATTAGGGCCGACATCGACCAGGTCCAACGCATCCGCAAAATACGGCAGGTGGCGTCCCGGAGCGTAATCATCCGGAATCCCCAGTTGCCGGTGTATGTCCAGCTGGATCCTGTTCAACATCGCTTTAGGTATCCCGGTTGAGGTGCCGCACGTTGAATGGCAATTGTCCCACACCGGCAACTGACGGCCATGAAGCGCTTCACAGCAAAGCCTGATCGCAGGATGGCGCAAACTTGCCAAAATTCGGCGAAAGATGCAATAAGTATAGCGAACAGGGGCAAAAAAGCGGCGAATGTGCGGGAACGCCCGAGTCGGGCCGAAACAGGGATCGCGACATCGACCCACGCCCTCCCGGGACGCCGCGATTACAATGCCTGCCGCGAATTCCCGGATACGACCAGGACCAAAAACCATGCGAAAGGATGAGATCTACCTGTCGGATACTGCGGAAGCCGCACCGTTTGATTTCAACGCGGCTGTGGCGGAGGTATTTCCGGACATGCTGCAGCGGTCCATTCCCGGTTATGCCGAAACCATCGAATCCATCGGACTACTTGCGGGTCGTTACGTCACGCCCGGCACGCAATGTTTCGACCTCGGCTGTTCGCTGGGCGCGGCGACACTTGCGATGCGGCGCAATATCAGTACCGCTGGCTGTCGCATCGTCGCGGTCGACAGCGCCCCGGCAATGGTAGATCGCTGCCGTCAGATCGTCGCCGAAGATACACACAGGACCGACGTTGAAGTACAGGTTCTGCTTGCCGACATCCGCCAGGTTGAAATACAGCGCGCATCGATGGTGGTTCTGAATTACACGCTGCAGTTCCTTCCAGTCGCTGAACGGCAAATGCTTTTGAACAAAATTGCCGACGGCCTAGTCGATGGCGGTGCCCTGATCCTGTCGGAAAAAGTGGTCGATCACGATGCGCATATCGAGCGCCAGCTCGTCGAGCTGCACCACCAGTTCAAGAGACGCAATGCTTACAGCGAACTGGAAATCAGCCGCAAGCGGGCAGCTCTCGAGAATGTTCTCGTTCCGGAACCGGTCGGCGTCCACCTCGATCGCTTGCGGCAGGCCGGCTTTCGCCACGCGGGACCGTGGCTGCGCTTTTTCAATTTTGTGTCGATCCTCGCCATCCGATAGCGAATGCTGATTTCAGAGACATTGGTCGAGGACCTTGCTGCCGCAGGTCTCGAGGACTGGTGTGCGCCTGTACAGGCGCTCCTGGCCGAGAACCTGCGCGAGGGTATACACGGGCGATTGCGCGAGTGGAACGACGTGCTGCGGAAATTGCCACACTTCGAAACCGGTCCGTCGATCCTGCATGAGCCGGCCGTGCGAGTTTCCACTGCCGGTGGCGACGCCAATCATGTGGCCATGTTGCGTGAACGGCTGCTCGAACTGGTGCCATGGCGCAAAGGCCCGTTTCACATCTGCGGCATCGATATCGACAGCGAGTGGCGGTCGGACATGAAGTGGGCGCGGATAGCTCCGGCCATCAGCCCGCTCAGCGACCGAATTGTGCTGGACGTGGGCTGCGGCAATGGCTACTACGCCTTGCGCATGCGCGGCCTTGGCGCGCGCTTCGTGCTGGGCATCGATCCGACTCTTCTATACGTGGCGCAGTTCCAGGCCCTGCAGCGCTATGTGCGGGAACCTGCTGTGCACATCCTGCCGTTGCGGCTGGCCGATCTGCCATCCCGCAATCATGACTTCGATACCGTATTCTCTATGGGCGTGCTCTATCACCAGCGCGATCCGCTGGAACACCTGCGGCAACTGCACGGCTGCCTGCGCACCGGCGGCGAGCTGGTACTCGAAACACTTGTCTTGCCGGGACACCAACCTGATGCTACGACGCCACCGGACCGCTACGCGCGCATGCGCAACGTTTGGCTGTTGCCGACACTGCCGCAACTGCTCAGCTGGCTCGAGGACTGCGGATACTCGGAGCCATTCGTCGCCGATGTGTCGGTAACGACGACGGAGGAACAGCGCTCGACCGAATGGATGCCTTTCGAGTCGTTGCGGCAGGCCCTCAATCCGGACGATCCGCGGCTGACCGTTGAAGGCCTGCCGAGACCGCGGCGGGCAGTGCTCGTGAGTCACTCGTTGACTTGACGCGCGCTCCGCCAGTGACTAGATTTCTTTTTTGACAGAAATATTCGAAAGCAATGAAGCTCTCGCCAGCCGTCGAAAGGTACGTCCTGCACTGGGGTGAAATGGGTACCCGCTGGGGGACCAACCGGTCCGTAGCCCAGATCCAGGCGTTGCTTTATCTGTCTCCTGGCCCGCTGCGTGCCGATGAAATCGTCGATCTGCTGTCACTGGCCCGCTCGAACGTCAGCACTGCCCTGCGCGAACTGCAGAGTTATGGCCTGGTGCGCATGACGCACGTGCTTGGTGACCGCCGCGACTATTTCGAATCCATGCACGAAGTATGGGAACTGTTTCGTGTCATCATCGATCAGAGAAAACAGCGCGAACTCAATCCGACATTGTCCATGCTCAGGAAATGCGCCATCGACGTGGAAGCCGAAGCAGCCACCGACGCGATTACCAAGCAGCGAATCCAGAGCATGCTGCAATTCGTCGAAACGACCAGCGACTGGTACGAGAAAATTCAGGGCGTACCCACGTCAACGCTGAAAAAGCTGATGAAGCTCGGCGCCGGAATAACCCGCTTCGTGCAAAACTGAATCACTGATCGGCGCCCGAACAGGCTGCGACAGCCTGTCTTTCACCGTTGCCCGGCGTACGCAAAAACCAGATGGAGGGCTCGAGGCTGCGCGCCTCCGGTCCGGCATTGATGGCTCCGGCAGGCCTGAAAAAGTAACCGCCCGGCAGGTAGGATCCCGTCCGCGACTGCCCGGCTATGCACTCGCTGTGTTGGTAGTTGCCGCTGACGAGATAGCCCTCCACTTCCGCGGAATAACTTTGCCAGCCTTGCGTCGCGACCGGATCGATTTTCAGCAGCCAGGTTTTGGCGCCGCTGCCCGGGTCCGATCGCAACTCCATGACCGACAGCCCGAAATCCGCGGGGTCCTCTGACAGCGGCCGCCAGCGGCTGGACTCGACGCTCGTGATCAAAGGCACCTGGATGGCGCTGCGCTCGTCCGCGTCGCTCAGGAAATACAGCAACTCGGCTCCACTGCGGCTGCGCAAGGTTGCACCCATGTAACCGGCCGGCAGCCAGGCATACCCACCGGGCAGCAAACTGAAGCCCGCCAGTTCCACTTCGCCGGCGAGCACGAATATCTCCACGCTTTTGTCGGGTGCAGCGCCGGTGCCGAAATCCCAATCGGCAGGCAGCAACAGGAGATTGCTCGACCGGGCCGAGCGCGAATCGCCGCCAAACTGTTTGACCCGGGAACCGGGCAGCGCGGCGACGAAGGCGTCCGGCAGATCGTCGGCCTGGATGAATGCCGGGTACGGTACATCCGGCGGGCTGGATGCACAGGCGCCAATCGACAGTGCGGCAACCAGCGTCAGGCATACGCGAACGCCACGACATCCGATGGTTGCAATGTATAAGATCACGATCGTCTCCAGTCCCCGGGTCGCCAGGACAATACCAGCCAAAGGGTACTCAGCGGCGGACCAGCCGGCTGAATCCCGCAATCAGAAAACCGAACACGACGAGGCCGAACAGTTCCGCCATCCCAGCGCTGCCGAGCCATCCGGTCCCAATGCCGTCGGGTTTTCGGTTCTGCATGAATGCCACCGCGGCAATACCGACTCCGAGCAGCCCTTCGCCGCCAACGAAGCCGCTGCCGAGCAGCACGCCGCGCTCCCGGACGTCCGACGCGTCTGCCGGCGATCGTGCAAAGCGCTCGAACAAGCCGCGCAGCAATCCGCCAAGGAACAACGGCGTCAACGTCGATACCGGCAGGTAAACGCCGACGGCAAACGGCAACGAGGGAATCCGAAACAATTCGCAAACCAGTGCTATCGCGATCCCCAATCCGACGAAACCCCAGGGCAGCTGCTGATCGAGAACACCTTCGATGACCAGTTTCATCAACGTGGCCTGCGGTGCCGGCAGCTCCTGCGTTCCAAAACCAAAGGTCTTGGCGAGCAAAATGACTGACAGACAGACAAACGTTGCCGAACTCAATACGCCGATGATTTCGCCGATCTGCTGCCGCCTGGGCGTGGCGCCCAGCAGGTAGCCGGTCTTCAGGTCCTGCGATGTGTCGCCGGCGATCGACGCCGCAATAGCGACTACACAACCAACAGTGAGCGCTGCCGCCTTGCCGGCGAGGTCTGTCCAGCCCATGACGAGAAATATTCCGGCGGTGCCGAGCAGGGAAGCGATGGTCATGCCGCTGGTCGGATTGCTGGTCACACCGACCAGTCCGACGATGCGCGAAGCTACGGTGACGAAAAAGAACGCGAACACAACTACACAGACCGATGCGACGAGCCGGACACCGAGGCCACCGACATTGCCGAAAACCTGCGGCACGAGCGCGATAAACAGTGCGACGGCCAGCAATCCGAAGCCGACAAATCTCAATGACAGGTCATCATCAGTACGATCCGGCGGTGCGCCGCCCGATTCTCCGCCGACCCGATCTCGCAACTGACTCGCTCCAATGCGAAAACTCTGCACCATAACCGGGATGCTGCGAATCAATGTAATGATCCCGGCCGTTGCGACAGCACCCGCCCCGATGTATCGCACGTATCGTGACCAGATTTGGCTGGGCGACATGTCCAGGATCAGCGCTACCGTCTCAGGAAAGACCGGCAACGTAATACTTTCGCCCCACACGGCAATGGACGGAATGATGATGATCCAGGCAAGCAGGCTGCCCCCGACCATGACGGTCGCAATCCGCGGCCCGAGGATGTAGCCCACGCCGAACAGCGCGGCGGACAGGTCCATGCCGAGTTCACCCTTTTTCAGGAACGGCAGGCTGGTCGTTACATGGTCGGGGATGACCTTGATCCAGGACGTCAGGAACTTGAAGACAGCGCCGAGCCCGAGCCCGAGAAAAACGAACCGCGCGCTTTGTCCGCCGACCTCGCTCGCAACCAGCACTTCCGCGCAGGCCGTACCTTCCGGATACGGCAGGCGGCCGTGCTCTCCTTTTATAAGGAAGCGGCGCAACGGAATCATGAAAAGTACGCCAAGCAAGCCGCCACTCATGGCAAGCAACGTCATTTGCAAAAGTCCGGGCGCAACACCCCATAGAAACAGTGCCGGCAACGTGAAGATCACGCCGCTTGCCAGCGAGCTCGACGCCGATCCTATGGTTTGCGAGATATTGGCCTCGAGGATCGTGCCCCGATGCCCGACTGCCTGGAGGGCCTTGAACGCCGCAACCGTCATTACAGCGACCGGGATGGAGGTGCTGATGGTCAGCCCGGCGCGCAACCCGAGGTACGCGTTTGCTGCACCGAATACTATGCCGAAAAGTATTCCGAGTAGTGCCGCCTTGAAAGTGAACTCCGCCAGCTCGGTCTGAGCGGGTATGAACGGTTGGTACGATTCACCCGGCGCAAGTGGGACGTAAGCGCGGGCAGACAATCCCTTGTGCGTGGAGCCCGGATCCGGTTCGTTCATAACGACGTTGCTCTCCTGTCTGGCTGCGAGAATCCCGGAGCGCCAGGTCGACAGTGATGCCTGAGGTAACGAATCTGGCCAACACAGGACCGAAAAAAGCCGCCCAGATGACTGGGCGGCATATTAAGCAGAAGGTGTTTCAGGCACGAATACCATCGGCGTATGAATCATCAGAACGTCATTGTCCAACAAATTCTGCCGCTGGTATCGCAGTAACGGCGCAACGCGTTTCGCCGGCAGCAATCGCAAAAGTCCAGGAGGACGCAATTGCTCAATTGCGGCGCGTGCTGAGAGGTAACACGCGTCAACCGCACAACGATTCCCGCTTCCTGCGTGGCGTTACGACCGGACCGCCCTCAGTCACCTTTTCTCCGTGCGTACCGGATTGGTACGCAAGCGATGCTACTACATCTTGTACCTGAAGGCGAGATGTGCACTAGATATAGCTGAGAGTCCCTGTGTGCGCGAATTCTCTCCGGACGTGCGACAGCAGTTGCCGGATTATCTTCGTCGCGATGGCCAAGAGCGATGGCGAAGAGCGGCGTCCAATAACGATGCGCACACATCGAGACTCGGCGTGTCGTGTACGGGGGAGTTTTCGTGACGAGCAATAACACTGTGCAAGGCAGGGCCGGCTACCAGCGAACCGGGCTGGCGCTTGGCCCGCTCGTCGCAATCATAATGATCGTTGCGGGCCCGCCCGATTCTCTGTCGTTGGCGGCGTGGTATACCGCTGCGATGGGCCTGCTCATGGCAATCTGGTGGGCAACCGAGGCAGTACCGATTGCGGTCACCGCATTGCTGCCACTGGTATTTTTCCCGCTGCTTGGCATCGCCGATATACAGACCGCAGCCTCGCCTTTTGCGAACAAGGTAATTTTCCTATTCCTCGGCGGATTCGTTGTCGCACTCGCCATGCAACGCTGGAACCTGCACCGCCGCATTGCGCTATCGGTCCTGCAATATGCAGGCGGCAATGGCGCGTCGCTGGTGGGCGGTTTCATGCTGGCCAGTGCGCTCCTCAGCATGTGGGTCATGAACACCTCCACGACGATGATGCTGTTGCCGATTGCCGTGTCGATCATTGCTGTCATCCACGGCACCATCGCCGAATTGAGTGACCGGGCGAAACGGGACTTTCAGTATGCGCTGTTGCTCGGGGTCGCCTACGGTTCGACGATTGGTGGCATGGCGACACTCGTTGGTACGGCGCCAAACGCCATGCTCGCTGCATTCGTGGTCGAAAACTACGACACCCAGATCAATTTCGTTAACTGGATGCTGGTTGGAGTCCCGCTGAGCGCACTCATGCTGCCGCTGGCATGGCTCGCTCTGACCAAGGTCGTGTTTCATGTCGATTTCCACACCTCCGTCGACAGTCGCATGCACTTGAGGAAGCTCAAAACCGATCTCGGCCCCCTGAGCACGCCCGAACGCCGTGTCGGCATCGTCTTCGTGTTGCTGGCGCTCACCTGGATCCTTCGTCCGTTGCTGAACCAGGTTCCCGGGCTCGAAGCACTGGACGACTCCGGAATCGCCATGGCTGGTGCTGTGGCCCTGTTCCTGTTGCCGAGCGGGTCGGCCGAAGATCCGTTGCTGCTGCGCTGGGAACAGGTCGAAGGCCTGCCATGGGCAATCCTGCTTTTATTCGGAGGCGGACTGTCGCTGGCCAATGCCGTCAGCGAGACCGGGCTGGCAGCGTGGATCGGCGACGGCCTGCACCTGTTTGCGACACTGCCGGACGCCGTTGTTGTCGTCATCATCGCGGCCATCATCATTTTCCTGACCGAGCTGACCAGCAACGTGGCCACGACCGCGACTTTCCTGCCGGTCGCCGGTGCCATCGCGATCGAGGCCGGCATAGACCCCATCGTCCTGCTCGTGCCGGTGACGCTCGCCGCCAGCTGCGCATTCATGTTGCCGGTCGCAACACCGCCAAACGCAATCGTGTTCGGCTCCGGCCTGCTGACCATTCCAACCATGGTGCGGGCAGGCATTGCGTTGAACATCATCAGCATCATTCTGGTTTCGGCCATAGCACTTACACTGGTTCCGAAATTCCTGCATGGATAGAGTGTCATGACAGTCGAGTATGCAGTCAGCAAGCTGAACAAGGTCCGGCAGCTGCGGGAGAAGGGCCGCTATGACAGGGACACTGTGCATCGAATACTCGACGCCGGCCTGGTGGCGCAGGTCGCTTTCGTCGAAGCCGGAAACCCTGTCGTCGTGCCGATGATTTACGGTCGCGAGGGCGAGACCGTGTATCTCCACGGCGCGCGCAAAGCCCGTGTCATCCGTATGATCGAAGACAGCGACAGAATCTGCCTGAACGTAACGCTCCTGGATGGCATCGTACTTGCGAGATCGGCATTCAATTCCTCGATGAACTATCGCTCCGTTACCGTCTTCGGTATACCGAGCCTGGTCGTAGGCAATGACGAAAAGCTTTGCGCCATGAAAGTCATCAGCGAACACCTGATGCCGGGCCGATGGGACGAACTGCGGGCGCCGCACGAAAACGAAGTGAAAATGACCGGCGTCATCGCAGTAACGATCGACGCGGCATCCGCCAAGATATCTTCAGGGATGCCGGTCGATGAACCCGACGACTACGCCATTCCAGTCTGGGCCGGTGTCCTGCCGCTCATGTCCCGGCTTCAGGAGCTGAAAGACGACGACCGGTTGTTACCCGGTGTCGAGGCATCTGCTGCGATCCTGTCGCTGCAAAACAGACCCTTGTAATTCAGAAGGCTTCAATTCGCGCAAAAAAAACCCCGGGCGGTGCCGGGGTTTGTTTTCATGACGATAGAGACTACATGCGGTACTGCAACTCGATACCGTACGTACGGCCTTTGTTGAGCGGCGAGAATGTAGCGCCGGTGCCCTGGAAAGCCGGCAGCGCAAACGTCGGCGAACCCGGGAAGGTTGCGGGCAATTGCGTGTCGCCACCGATCGTCGATTCGTCCTTCAGGTTCCGGCCGAACACCGACAATTTCATCCGGTCGTCCATGAACGTCAGCCCAAGGCTGGCATCGAACATGTCCGCGGCGCGAAGCTGACCGCGATTGTTGTCCGTATACGCCGAAGAGTCACGATGGTAGCCGCTCGCCTGCGCCGTAAACGTACTGGCACCGATCTCGCGGCTGTAGATCACTTCGGCGCCAAAGGACTGCGGCGCCAGGCGAGGCATGTCGAGTTGCAGGTCTGCGTCATCGATTGAGCCATCGCCATTCAGGTCGAAACGAACCTCATCGTAACTGCCGTCGACGTACCCGTAGCTGCCTCGCAGGAACAGGCTATCCGACAACGATGCCGATACTTCGAGATCGAAACCGGCAATGGTCGCATCGGATGTATTGCGAATGAGCTGCACGACACCGACGACCGGGTCCGGCAGGTTGATCTCCCTCTGCAGGTCCGTCATCTTGTTGATGTACGCGGCCGCATTGATCCGGACCCTGCCACCGGCAACGTCCTTCTTCAGGCCGACTTCGTAGGAGCTTTGCTCCTCCTGATCGAAGCCTTCGTTCGGTACCAAAACCGCAGTATGGCGCAGGTTGTAACCGCCACTGCGGAACCCCTTGGTCCAGAAAGCATAGATTTGCGTATATTCGCTCGGCGTGAGCTGAATCCCGACCTTAGGCGATACGCTGCTCCAGGTCTGTTCGTCCACGAAGTCATAGGTCGTGCAGCCGCCGCCGACTTCGCAGCGATTGAGCGGGATATTGCCGATCTTGCCTTCCTTGGTCTCTTCCGTATACCTCGCGCCGAGGTTCAGCGTGATATCGTCCGTCACCCCGATGTCGAGGTTGGCGAAGAACGCCAGCGTATCCTGGTCCTGGTCGCCGCCGCCCGTGACGTTAAGGCCTACCGGCGGGATGATGCGATTCTCGCGGTACTCGATTTGCTGACCGAAATAGAAGATACCGGTGGTCAGATAGGAGTCGCCGATACTCGTCGTATACCGCAACTCATTCGAGATCTGGTCCTGGAAATTCGATGCCGGCGCATGGAAAAAGAACAGCTGCGATGCATCGATGTCGCCCATGGTGAATGACTCGTAGTCGCGCCAGGCAAGAAGGTTGACGATCTGGCCGTCTCCCGGACCGACGTCCCAGGTCAGTTCGGCACTCGCCTGATCCCAGGTCGTGTCGTAGAAACCTTCTTCGTCGATGCCGAATTCGAAGTTGTCGGTGCCATAAAAGCCGGCATTCTGCGACGCAGGGCCATCGCCCTCGGTATCGGCATGCTCGACCCTGAGCAACAGGTCCATGGCATCCGTTATTTCAAATTCGAGCGCTCCGCGGTAGATCTTGGTATCGGCCTTGCCGAAATTCTTGTTACCTGTCGTCAGGTTCTCGAACCAGCCGCCATCGTCGTTGTAATAAACGGCAAGTTTGCCGCCGATCCGATCGGTCAGCGGTCCGGATACAACCGCCGACAGGTACATGTTCTCGCCCGATTCGTAGGCAACCCGCGAATTGATGGCCAGCTCGTCGCCCGGCCGTGTGCTGCGTAGCAGCACCGCCCCGCCGGTTACGTTGCGGCCGAACAGTACACCCTGAGGACCACGCAACACTTCGATACCCTCGAGATCGAAGATGTCCAGCACGACACCGGCATTCATGCCCATGTACATACCATCGACGAAAACACCAACAGTCGGTTCAATCGACGGGATCGAGCTGTTGATGCCGAGCCCCCGGATCGAGAAATTCGCCACGCCGCGTGCGGTTCCGATATCTTCCAGCTGCACACTGGGCGCCGAATAGCCGATAGCTTTCAGATCGCGTATGTACATTGCGTCAAGCTGCGAGTCGCTGTAGGCAGAAATCGCAACCGGTACGTCCTGGACTTCCATTCCTCCGGCGCGCTTGGTCGCCGTGACGATGATCTCTTCGAGAAATACCTTGTTGGCCGAATCCTGCGCGAACGCTGGACCCGACACGGTAAGCCCGGTGAAGATTGCCGACAGTGTCATTGCCCGTGCCAGCTGCTTGCGAATTTGCATTGTGTCGCCCCCGCTACTTGGTTATTGGCATGAACTGCCGGCGCGCCTCCAGGCGTGGGACCCACGCCGAATTCGTGCAAAAACAACAGCCCACTAAAGTATGGGGACTATGGTACTGAAAGTCTTTGAATATTGGTACGTGTGCTAAAGCACTGGCGGCGTTCGCGGACCACCGCGGGCATGCGTGTTGCGTAAATGAGACAAGTAGCGTGCCCGTCGGCCTAGCCGGTGGCCGATTGTGCCGCACCTGTAAACTGGCTGTTCTCGAGTTCGAGTCGCAACAGGGCCTTTTTCGTCGGTATGCCACCGCCGAAGCCGGTCATGTCGCCGGAACTGCCAATGACCCGGTGGCAGGGAATGATGATCGGGATGGGATTCCGCCCATTCGCTGCCCCGACGGCCCGTACTGCTTTCGGCCGGCCGACGCGCTCGGCTATATCACGATATGACACGGTCGTGCCGTAAGGAATTTTTTGCAGTTGCTTCAGCACATCGAGCTGAAACTCGGTGCCGTTCGGGCGCAGGTTCAGATCGAAAGTCTTGCGTCGCCCCTCGAAGTACTCGGTCAGCTGCTGGCGAGCTGCCGCGAAGGGCTTTTCAGAATAGATCCAGTGGGCTTCCGGCTCACGCCGCATCGACCCTTGCGGAAAGCTCACCATCGTCAGCGCATCCGCGTCGCCGGCAAGCAGCAGATCGCCGATCGGTGTAGTCAGGTAACAGTAATACATCGTTTCATCCTCCGGAGCTCGCATCCGAACCCCACAAAAGCAATGCCGCGTAAGCCCGCCATGGCCGCCACTCCTCCGCTCTCGCAAGCAGTTGCGCCGGCGTAACGCGCTTTGACGGTTCGATGGCCTTGATCAGGCCGAGATCGCTGGCCGGAAACGCGTCCGGATTCTTGAGACAGCGCATGGCAACGTACTGTGCCGTCCATTCGCCGATACCTTTGATCGACTTCAATGCGTTGCAAAAATCCTCCGGGTCCTGGCTGGCATCGAAATTCAGTTCCCCGCGGGTCACCGCTCGCGCAAGCGAACGTACGGTCTCTGCGCGACTGCGGATGATGCCGCAATTCTCCAGACGTGCCCGCAGCAGGCGTTCTGCCACAGGAAAAATCCTGGTCAGTTCGCCATGTGCAACACCGTCCGGCAGCACGAGCATCTCACCGTAGCTCGCGGCAAGCCGCCCCGCCAGTGTCGTCGCCGCTTTCACCGAAACCTGTTGTCCGAGGATGGCGCGGACGGCCAGCTCGAACCCGTCCCAGCTTCCGGGCACGCGAATGCCCTGTTGCGTCTGCAAAAGGCCGGCCAGCAGCGGGTCCTTCTCGAGAACCGCCGAGATATCCGCAACCGGTGCATCGAGATCGAACATTTCCCGGCAGCGCTGCACGATGTCGAACAACGATGTCGTAGGAACACCGCGCAAGGTCAGCAATACATGATTATCCGTTTCATCCGGCTTGAGCTCGATGATCGCGTGTGACCCGTTCAACGATGCACTGCGGTAGTAGCGATCGCCCGAAACGGCCTCGACGCCGGGCGTTGCCCGCAGGGCAAAGAACTGCAGGAGGCGTTGCCATTGAAACGGCCTCCGATATGACAAGCGGACGCTCAGAGTTGCGGCATCGACCGCCGGTTGCCGTCGCGAACTGCTGCGCCGCAATTCCCGCGGAGTCCTCCCGTAATTTGTTTTCATCGAGTCGTTGAAACGACGCACGCTGCCGTAACCTGCTGCTTCGGCAATCAGGCTCATCGGCATCGCGGTCTCGTCGATCAGCCGTTTGGCGAAATGCAGGCGCTGGGTGCTGGCAACAGCCAGCGGAGATGCACCGAGATGCCTGCCGAACAATCGCCGCAAGTGCCGGCTGGTCACGCCGAGCCGATCCGCGAGTTGCTCGACATTGCCCTCGTCCAGCGCCCCGCCGGAAATCAGCCGCAAGCCTCTGCGCACCGTCGTCGACGTGCCGCTCCAGGCCGGTGTTCCCGGTGCGCACTCGGGCCGGCATCTCAGGCAGGGCCGGAATCCGGCCTCGCCCGCCGCCGCCGCGCTCGGGAAATAGGCTATGTTCTCGCGCCTCGGCGACACCGCCGGACAGATCGGCCGGCAATAGATGCCGGTGGTGCTGACGCCAATGAAGAACTGGCCGTCGAAGCGGGGATCCCTGGCCAGTCTCGCGCGTTCGTAGATTTCGCTTTGCAGCATGCTCATCACCAAATCGGGTGAGCGCAAGTATACGCCGCTGACCGTGGCCGACTAGCCGGAATCGGACCTCAATGACAAAGCCTGCCGAACTGCCTATTTGTCGATGCCGCCCATGCACATGTACTTGATCTCGAGGTAATCATCGAGACCGTACTTCGACCCTTCGCGGCCCTGTCCCGACTCCTTGACCCCGCCGAAAGGCGCCATTTCATTCGAAATGATGCCTTCGTTGATACCGACGATGCCGTATTCCAGTCCTTCGCTGACTCGCCAGATTCGGCCGATGTCGCGCGAATAGAAATAGCAGGCCAGGCCGAACTCGGTGTCGTTTGCCATGGCTATGGCCTGCGCTTCGGTGCTGAACCGGAACAGCGGCGCAACCGGACCGAATATTTCCTCGCGAAACACGCGCATGCCGTCATTCACCTCGGTCAGGATGGTCGGCTGCACGAAGCAAAGCCCAAGCGATGAACGCTGTCCGCCGGCCACGACCCTCGCACCTTTGGCAACGGCGTCCTCGACGAATCCGAGCACATCGTTTGCTGCCCGCTCGTTGATCAGCGGACCGACGTTCACGCCCTCGTCCATGCCGTTGCCGAGTTTCAGGCCGGCGGTCGCCGTCATCAGCCTGCGTGTGAACTCATCGTACACGGCGTCCTGTACCAGGATGCGGTTTGCACAGACACAGGTCTGGCCTGCATTGCGAAACTTGCAGATGATGGCGCCACGCACCGCTTCGTCGAGGTCGGCGTCGTCGAAAACGATGAACGGCGCGTTGCCGCCGAGTTCCATCGAGGTGCGCTTGACCGTCTTTGCGCAGGCGGCCATCAGCTTCTTGCCGACCGGCGTCGATCCGGTGAAGGTCAGTTTGCGAACGATCGGGTTCGAGGTGAGTTCCTCGCCGATTTCCTCCGTCCTGCCGGTCACGATATTGATGACGCCGGCGGGTATGCCGGCCTGTCCGGCCAGTTCGGCAAACGCGAATGCCGACAGCGGCGTGGCGTTGGCCGGCTTGCACACGACCGTGCAGCCTGCGGCGAGCGCCGGCGCGATTTTCCGCGTCAACATGGCGTTCGGGAAATTCCAAGGCGTGATGCAGGCGACCACGCCCACGGGCTGCTTGATGACGACGATGCGTTTGTCGTTCGAGGGCTGCGGTATGGTGTCGCCGTAAATGCGCTTGCCCTCTTCGGCAAACCATTCGATGTAACTCGCGCCGTAGGCAATTTCACCGCGCGCTTCGGCAAGCGGCTTGCCCTGTTCGGTGGTCATGATGCGCGCAAGGTCTTCCTGGTTCTCCATCATCAAGTTGAACCAGCGTCGCATGATCGCCGCCCGATCCTTGGCGCTGCGCTTGCGCCAGGCCGGCATTGCCGCTTCCGCGGCTGCGATCGCGCGCCGCGTTTCCGCCTTTCCGCAGGACGCGCACTCGGCAATCAGTACGCCGTTGGCCGGATTCTTCACCGGGTAGGTGTCGCCGCTGTCGCTGTCAACCCACTGACCGTTGATATAAGCCTGTGTCTTCAGCAGCGCTTTGTTGGATATCTGCATGCCTCAATTGCTCCTCGGTGAGAGCGGCAAGAATAGTGACATTCATGCCCGGCTTCAACGCCGGCATCCGGCGCGCAGGCAAGCGACCAATCGCGCAAGCAAAAAGGCCCCGGCGCATGGCCGGGGCCCGATTGTTTCGTGCCGAACGATTGGTAACTGTGCTCGTATCAGGCTGCTTTCTTTTGCCTTTCTGCGTACGGCCCTTCGAGCCAGGTCTGCAATTCATCGGCACCGCCGATTTGTTTGCCATTGATGAACACCTGGGGAAAGGTCCGTGCGGCGGCCACTGCACGCAAGGTGCGGTCGGTGTACGCACTGTTCAGCTCCAGCGCCTCGAACTCGATCCCGGCATCGCGCAGCAGGCCCTTCGCCCTGGCGCAATGTGGACAGCCGGCGCGCGAGAACACGGTGACGTCGAGCGGTTTCGGTGCAGCAGGTGCAAGGTAGGCCAGCATCGTATCGGCGTCCGACACTTCGAACGGATCGCCAGGCTGTCGCGGTTCGATGAACATCTTTTCGATGACCCCGTCACGCACCAGCATGGAATAGCGCCAGGACCGTTTGCCGAAGCCCAGGTCATCCTTGTCGACGAGCAGGCCCATGCCGCCGGTGAACTCACCATTGCCATCCGGCAGGAACGTGATGCCATCAGCTTTTTGCGTTGCACGCCACTCGTTCATCACGAACGCATCGTTGACCGACATGCAGATGATCTCGTCGATGCCGTGCTTCCTGAAGATCGGTGCCAACTGGCTGAAACGCGGCACGTGCGACGACGAGCAGGTCGGCGTGAAAGCGCCGGGCAGCGAAAACACGATGACGTTCTTGTCGGCAAAGATGTCCTTGCTAGCAAGCTTCTTCCATTCGTGGTCTGCACGGGTCTTGAAAGTGACATTGGGGACTCGTTGTCCTTCCTTGTTCTCGAACATTGATTTCTCCTCGGGATTTCAAATTTTCAAAGGGTTATTCGTTCAGTTGCCGAGCATGCTGCGCAGCATCCACGCATTCTTTTCATGCGACTGCATGCGTTGCGTCAGCAGGTCGGCTGTGGGCTCATCGTTGGCTTCGTCCGCGGCCGGGAACGCCTGCCGGGCGGTGCGCACGATGGTTTCCTGTCCGGTCACGAGTTCGCGGATCATATCTGTCGCGGTTTCGTTACCGGTCGCTTCCTTGACTGCAGTCAGTTTTGCGAATTCGGCATAGGAACCCGGCGCACGTACGCCAAGGGATCGTATCCGTTCTGCGATCTCGTCAATGGCGATGGCGAGTTCGGTGTACTGCTGCTCGAACATTGTATGCAGAGAACTGAATTGCGGCCCGGTCACGTTCCAGTGGTAGTTATGGGTCTTGAGATAAAGGGTGTAACTGTCCGCCAGCAGCCGTGACAGCCCTGTTGCAATGTTCTGCCGCTGTTCTGTGGTCAATCCGATATCCATGAATTCTTCTGCTCTGAGCGTTTGGGTTGAGTCGCATCCTAAGGGTTCCGGATTGATAAGTAAAACAGATTAAATAGTATGCTATAATCTGTTTTATCGATTATGCGTCAACCTACCCTGAAACAGCTCCGCTACCTCGTCGCGCTTAGCGAGATAGGTCATTTCGGCCGAGCCGCCAAGGCCTGTTTCGTCTCCCAGTCCGCATTCAGCGCAGCGATCCAGGAACTTGAAAGCCTGCTGGGCACCCAGCTCGTGGATCGCACCAACCGGCAGGTCACGATCACCGCAACCGGCGCGGAAGTGGTTACCCAAGCCCGGCTTTGCCTCCGCGATGTCGACTCGCTGGTGGAAATTGCGGGGCAACGGCGGAAACCCCTGAGCGGCGATCTGCGGATCGGCGTGATACCGACCATCGCGCCGTTTCTTTTGCCCGGGTTGCTGCCACGGCTGCGCCGTGACTTCCCGAAACTCCGCCTGTACCTGACCGAGGACCAGACCAGCCGGATTCACGCAAAACTGCTGGACGGTGAACTCGACCTGATCCTGCTGGCACTTCCCTACGAGCTGCGCGGTGTCGAGACGCTGGAGCTGTTCCGCGACCGGTTTCGCCTGGCGTGCCGCGAAGGCACAGCGCGCGTCGATCCGAAGAACTACCGTTACAACCAGCTGGATGCCGGCAGTGTGCTGCTGCTTGAGGACGGGCATTGCCTGCGCGATCATTCGCTGAGCGCCTGCAAAATTCGCAACACCGAAAAAATCAGCCGCTTTGCCGCGAGCAGCCTGCTGACACTGGTCGAAATGGTCGATGCCGACCTCGGCATAACCTTCCTGCCGGAAATGGCGGAAGGATCGGCCATCCTGCGGAAGACCCGCGTGCGGCTATATCCCCTGCAGGACAGCAGCTACCGTACGATCGGCCTCGCCTGGCGCAAGGGCAGCGCGCGCGGCGAGGAATTTCAGCTGCTCGGCGAGCTGATCAGCCGTTTCAGGCCGCAGCAAAAGCGCTGAACTCGGCCTGTGAATCCCATCACACAATATCCCTGCAAAAGCATCATCCACACGGAATTTGTGACGGTGTAGATATTTGCAGGCTGTTTTCCAAGTAGATTTTC
>CAYXKM010000124.1:0-18486 GCA_964465665.1 uncultured Woeseiaceae bacterium | reverse complement strand
TTGCGTTTGCCACTGCCGTGAATGCCTGTATGAGACCCATGATCGTGCCGAGCAGGCCGAGCAGAGTTGCAATACTCGCACCCAGAGCTACATAGGAGGTTCGTTTTTCGAGCCGCGGGACGATTTCCATCATGCTCTCCTCCATCGCGATCTCGATGTCTTCGCGGCGGCGGACAGCGCCCTGCAGCGACAATCCCATGTTAAGAACCTGAGAGATCGTGGACTGGTCTTTGCTGGTAACTGCCCGCGCTTCGTCGAATTCACCCTTCGCGAGCAGAGGCTGGACCTTTTCCCACATGACCTGATTCTTGTTGGTTACCAGGGTAAGAGTTACATAGCGTTCGATCGCTATCCCGACCCCGACGGCGAATACCAACAAGATCGGATACATGAACAGACCGCCTGATACAAAGAAAGCTACTAGCGAATAAAAGATGTCCATTACCAAATCCTCATTGAACAGAATGTCTTGACCGAGCCCGATTCCAAGGATAAATCCGCATCACGAAGGCAAGTGTGATCCAGCGCACGTTCGTGACTTGTGGTCATACTTTCAGTGGTCTGGCAAGGCCCGAAATCACCGTGAATCTGCCCTTGCCTGCGATCCGGGCACCCGACTCAGCGCAACCGTTATTCGCCGGAGCGAATCTGGTAGTAGCTTAGCTCCCGCATGAAGACTTCCTTGTCGACCGGCTGGGCACGGTCATCCAGCGTATTGCTGAGGCTCAGATCGTTTCCCAGCTCGGACGATTTCCACGGAATGATTACGAGCGCTTTCGGTGTCTCCTCGTTGCCCAGAATAGACATCCCGGACATGGTTTTCGGCCCCTCCGGCTTCGTGTCTTCCGCTTCATTCGTCTCAGCCGCTACCGTCTCAACCTCTACCGCCGTGTCCGGTTCCGGATCCTGAGCATGCGCTACAGGAACCAGAATGATCAGCGCAACGAGTAATATCGATAATTTCATCATGGCCACACCTAGTTGCCGATCCGATTGCGAAGGTCCGCAATCCACATAGTCGCCTCATCGTCGCTCGGAACCGTTGCCATATAGGCCTCATAGTTCTCGAGAGCACAGTCGGGATCCGCGAGGTACAGATCACAGAGAATCGCCAGGTTGCGCCGTGCATAGTGGTAGCCGGGATAAACTGCCAGTGCGGCTTCGTAGCTTAACCTCGCATCGGAAAACCGGCCGGATTTCCTGTAGATGATCCCCAGTTCGTTGTGCGCGACCGGATGTTGCGGGTTCAGCTCCAGTGACCGCAGCAAATTATTTTCCGCATCCTCCAGGTTGCCGGACCTATGCTGGGCGATCGCGAGATCTATGCGTGGCGCGGTCAGCAACGGTGCTGCCTCGGCAACGATCTCGAGCAAACTGATTCCCTCATCGAGCCGTCCCTGCTCGAGGAGGACCAGCGCTTCCTCGTATTCCGTACGCACATCGCCACTGATCGGCGCGTCTTCGATTATCGTGAACCCGACATCTTCCTGTATCTCGATGCGCGCCGGCGGCCGCGATGGCCCGGGTGCGGAGCATGCGTTCAGCAGAAGAACCGACGCGAGCAGTATTGCTGTGTATCCGAACTCCCGGCTGTCGTCGATTGCGCGCATGTCAGCTTCCTGTAAAGGCCTTATGGTTCCTGGCCGGGCCGTTGCACGACCTGCGCCGTTGTGCCGAGCGCCGCGGCCGACTCCGCAGCACCCTGTGCCTCGGCATTTTCGTGTCCGTCGATGCCGTTATCGGGTGCATTCGGTTTGCGGTATGCGTAGATATCGATGGAACCGACGAAGCCACCGCTGATTTCGTTCTTGGCGTATCTACCCGGCATCAGTACTGTCAGCTTGTCGAGACTTTTCTGCACCCATACGTTGTAAACGCCGACGGTCACAAGTTCGAAATTCTGCTCGTGCACTTCCAGGGCCCGCTCCTCGAACGGGTATGCTTCCTCTTCGATGACCAGTTCATAGTCATTGAGCTCTGCGTCAGTCAGTCCCGTCGGGCGTTCGGACGTCAGAAGAGCATTACTGAATTCGATATACGTCTCGGCGATGTAGTAGGTCGCTGCCGCCGTAACTTCAGCCACCTCATACGTCACAAGCCGCTCGAGCGTCGCCATAGTCTCGTCCATGCGCCGTTGCTTTTCAGCGAGACTCTCCTCGAATGGTTGTACCAACCTAAGTTCGGCGAAAGCGCGATAGCTGCGCTCAGCAAGCACCAGCGCTGCAGTAGCAGCAAGGTATCTGCTGCGATCGGTGCGATCGGCACCAGCGCTTTCATCGATTGCGACAATTTCATTCAACTCTTCGTGATATCTATCGAGGTCGTGCCTGCCTTTGAAGATTTCCGCCAGTCTCGATCGGGTTTCGAGCGCCAGGTCGAGCGGTCGTGGATACTCGGCAACGTAACGCTCATAGACCCTGATCGTGCTATCGACGCTGTCGATCTGGTCATAAAGTTCGCCGGCGGTGAGGAGCGCGTCGCGGCTCAGCTCTGGATCCGACGACTCGTCAGCAATTCGCTCGTGCTCTGCGGCAGATCGCTCGATCTGCCCGTCCTCCTGATAGATGTGGGCAAGCTGCTTTGTAGCCTCGGAGTGCAGCTCATGTTCGGGAAACTCCGCGCGGAATTCCTCCAGCACACCGGCAGCCATATCCCAGTCCTGCAGCTTGACGAGAGCGGCCGCCGCATCGTACTCGGCTGCCGTTCTGATGCCGGACGTTGGCGCAACGTCCCTGATTCGCAGGAAGTGATCTGCCGCTGCCCGATAGTCCTCGAGCAGCAGGGCCTGCTCTCCCTGCTTGTAGATCGAGGCGGCCAACCCGTCGATGATTGCGGATCGAGATTCGTCTTCCGCAGGCGTCAGTTCAAGAACGCGGAGGTAGGCATGCTCGGCGTCCGGGTATGCGGCTATGTCAATGGAGGAGTTTGCGATGACGGCCCAGGCCGCGCGCAGGAGCGATGGGTCCGCGGACGAATAGCGGTCGATCAGCTTCCGTGCCGATGCAATCGCCAGTGTAAAATCCTTCATTTCGTAGAGGTCGTCCACCGCCGCGCCGAGAACCACTGGCGCCTGCTCGTGCTCCTGGAATGCATCGGAAAACACCAGCGAGCTCTTTACCGTCGCCTGCTTCACGTCGAGTTGTGCTGAACCGCTCGCGACTTTCAACTCCTCGCGATAAGCATAGATTGCGGCATAGCCTGCCGCGGCGGATTGCTCGTGAACCGGATACTCGTAAGCCGTGCGCTCATACTCTCGCGCAGCCTCTACATAGTTCTCGTTCTCCAGCAACAGGTCGGCGAGTTGATAGTTGACCGGGGGCGAGTCGGCATCATTTGGGAACGAACTCAGAAACTGGCGGTAGTAGCGCTGCGCTTCCGCGAAGCTGGCCGGTCGCTCTTCGACCAGCTCGTCGAGCTGATACAAGGCGTGGTAGTGATTGGCGAGATCCGTCAGGTTTGTCTTGAGGAAGCCCAGGACTTCCGCCGACTCGCTGACGTCGATGTAATTCCAGTACTCTGAATCCAGTGCGTAGTCCGCAGCGAACTCTTTCTTGGCCTCTACGACAAGCTGTGGAAACGCTGCTTCGTCGTAGATTTCGATAATGCGCATACTGAAATTCGGGGCGACCCGATGGAAAGAATTCAGATCGACAAACGACCGGTAGATGGATGCAGCGTCCTCGTACCGCAGTTTGCCGAAATAGAACTCGCCGAGATTGCTGTAGATCTTGTCGGCATAGCTGCGGTGACCGTTGGCGGCAAAGTACTCGTTGACGACCTCTGCCCCGCCAAGGTTGGAAAAACTCAGGCTGATGACGCGGAAGGTATCGGCTACACGATGCTCATCGTCCTCTTCGTAGGTTTGGTCGAAGTCGTAGCCGATCGACAGGCGGTAGTCGAGCATTGCAATGTACCTGTCGAGTGCCTCGTCATACATTTCCTGCTTGTACAGAGCCCACCCGAGCTTGTACAAAGCCAGTTCGTAGTAGGATGACGTTGGGCCCGTTCCTACAATCGATGCGTACTCCTCTTCAGCATCGAGGAAGCTCCTGCGAACGAAATAGTATTCGCCGCGCCGAAAGTGCACTTCGTCGAGGTACTTGGAGTATGGATAGCCGGCTACGAGCTTCTCCATCACTTCCATGGCGACTTCGGTTTCGGCTATTTCGTCGTAGGCCCGCGACATCTGGTAGAGGACCTGATCATTGCGCTCGTAGTTCGGGTATTTCTCGAGGATCGTCCGATAGATCTCGATTGCCTCGCGCGGCCCCGAGGGAGCATTCTGCTGCATATCGCCCGGTGGCAGTACGACGACTTCAGTGTGGGACGACAGCAACTCCTCTCTTGCGGTCGCCCGCCGTTCGAAGTCCTGATCGGATTCCGCGGGTTCACGCCGGGCCGCGGAATCCTCGTTTCGTGCCGGCCGTTCCGCGAGCTCGGCCGTCTCCGGTGCGGCCATTTCGACGACCTGTCCGCCGCCGATGATTCCGTACTCGCGTTCCAGCTGGAGGTCCGCGAGTCGCCGCATGGCTTCCGGCGTCTGTGCGGTCTCGGGAGTTTCCTCCAGATAACGCCTGTAGCTCTGCGCGGCGAGGTCAAGGCTGTCGTCCAGATACACCTCGGTAATATCGGACGGCAGCTGTTCGAGTTCGGCGAGCGTGCCGTTACCCTGAGGGCGCGTCGACGCGCAGCCCGCCATGCCGAGCGATACCAGTACGAAAATGGCCGGATTCCCTTTCATTGCCCGTCATCGCTCCTGACCTGCGCCTGCGTAGCCCGGTCATAGCTGTCGGCTAACGCAAATCGAGCCTTGTCGCGGTAGCCCTCGAGATGTTCCCGACGCGCTACCAGTTCCTCAACCGCGACAACTTCGAGCAAATGACCTTGCCGGGACATCAGCCGGTCGACCGTGGTGATCGAATCGCGAACATGGGTACGCAGCCGGTCGATCGGCTTGTTGTAGCCGACGTAGCTGTGTGTCGCCGCCTGCCGGCCCCGGATGTACTCTTCGTTTTGTTTGTGGGCAACAGCCATCGCTTCGTTCAAGCCCCGCAAATGCTTGTCGAAGGCCGTCAGTCGTTCGTGGTACTCGGTCTCCAAAGTCCAGATCAGGATTCCCCGGAGCCGCCGTATCCGCTCCTCGAAACCGGTCGTGGACGGGCCCTGCGCGCCTGCCAGTTGTGACTCGAGTCGCTCGATGCGTTGCAGAAATGCTTGTTCCTCTCGGGTCGCAAGGAACTCGAGCCGTGGTGTCGTCAGCAAGTCGTCCCGGCGCTTGACGAGTTGCTTGTGTTGTTCGACACGCAGGCGAAGCCTCGAATCGAGTTCCCTGAACTGCTGATCCACCTCGGGCAACAACGGTTCATAGTGGTCACGCCGAATATCCACCATCTCGTCAAAGGAATCGAAACTTGCTTGCCAGGCACGCAGCTTGCGCCGCAGATCGGCGAGATCGAGATAATTCTGCAAACCCGTCTGGAATTCGTGGGTGGCCAGCAACTCAGTCAGGTAATAAGTTTCCGGCGCCTCCGGAAGTGATCGCAGTCGTATCACCCAGTCCTTGTCCTGGCGAATTTCCTCACGTATCAGCGCCTCCAGGAAGCGGCCGTCCCTGATGCTGTCGATCGAGTCATTCAGCTTGTCCACTTCCTCGCCGAATGAATCCAGCGCACGGCCGTAAAATACGGCCGCACGCCCATGCACGTTCAGTTTGGCGTAGGCATAGGGCAAGGCAAGCATGGCCTCCTGCGCAGAGCGATCGGTAACCTCCCGCTCCGCAAGCAGACTCCACGGAACTACGGCCCGATTTAAGTCATCCGTCGAAACGTTGGCCCAGCCGGCGCTGAGCAAAGCCTGGTTCGCGAATGGACCCTCCAGCCGCACTCGATTGAAATACGGTTTCGCCCTGTTGAACTCGCCCTGTTCGAGCAACAAGGTTCCGAGGACAAGGTTGGATTTGTCCCTGATTGCCAGCACCGCCGGGTCCGCGGCGTCGATCTGGCCGGCTTTATCCAGCTGACTGATGGCCTCTTGTTGCCGGCCGTCCTGCAAATACGCGATACCGAGATTGTAGTACGCGAATCCTCCGAATCCATCGGAGTTCTGCAGTCCCGCCAGAATGTCGATTGCTTCTGCCGGGCGACCCTGAGCGAGAAAGATATTCGATTTCAGGAAGTCGATGTCGTCGCGAATACCTGTGGGTATTTTTCCCTCGATTCGCTCAAGGGCGCGCATTGCGTCGTCCATCTGATTCTTTTGAAAGTGAATTCGCGCCAGCCGGAACGCTGCATCGTTGCGCACCGGATCCTCGACGGCACCCTCGAGAACGGCACGGATTGCGCGGCCCGCGCGATGGTGCATCCTGTAACGCAGCTCGAAGTCGCCAAGGGAAAACTCGGCGTCATCGATGTAAACATACAATGAATCGAGCTCCGGTTCGTCGAGCTCGTCATGCTGCCGCATTTCCGCGTCGAGCCGTTCGAGCGCCTCGAAATAATGGCCCTGATGCGCGTAAAAGAGTGCCTCGCCGAAGTACAGGTCACGCAGCGGGTCTCCGTGACAAGGGCTTGCCGCCAGAACGGCAAGCAACGTGAGCCCGATCGCTGCGAACGGAGCCCGGCACATGGTCTACCATTCCCCGACTTGGATTCCGTCCTTACCGAACCCTGGTCCCGCCAGGGTTATGCCGAGCAACTTCGGCTCGACTCCCTTGACGAAATTGAAGCTGGCGGCCTTGGAGAAATCGGCACCACCTTTTTCCTTGCCAAGCACCGAGATGCCGATCTCGTGTCCCCCGGTGGTGACATTGCCGGTGTAGATGCGCTGCACACCGCCTTTTTGCAATGCTTCGAGCTCATTGAAGCTGTAAATATGGTGCGCCGCCAATGCGCCGTCGATCGTGATCTGTACGGCATCGAGGCGGAATGTCTCGCCCTCGTCAAGCGCTACGAAAACAGCAATCTGCGTATCCGTCGGATACAGCAATCGCTCCTCCAGGTTGCCGAGCTCCGAAGCAATGTTCAGGACGTCGGATTTAATCTCCTGAACCTGGTCGTCGAGACTGCGCATCTGCTCCTGTGAAAGGTCGGACGCAGCGGTCAGGACAGTCGGACCTGCAGCCCATAGCAGTAGTACCAATATCCTGATGAATTTCGCCATCGGGTAATTCCATTGAACCATTACAAAGTTCATGTATGGGTGTGCGCGGCGCGCGCCGACGCGCCAGAATCGCAGTGAGATGCAAGTGTTGAGCAAATCGGGGGTTCAATCTGTGATCTGCGCCTCACTTCGGTTGTGGCAAAAGTGGCGGGAAAGGCAGCCGCAGCGGCCCGGCAACGATTCAGATTGTGATCCAGGTCACGGTTTGCCGCTGACCACGGCACCATAGTCATTGGCAGGTTATGAACAGGACACCGTGTTACGACGGTTTTCGGTCCGAACGCAGGAACGGTCAGCAGCGGTGCTCGGCGGCGGCTTGATGACATGACCAGGGAATGGCAGGTGGCAATCAACGATTTCGCGTTTGCGGCGTACGAGACGTTTCTTTTGCCCGGCAAACTGGTCCTGAACCACCTGCCTGCCCGGGCGCAGGCACTTCTGCAGAATCCGGGTGCAAGCGCACAGGCGAATCCGGACCTTCCAAGCGCGCTTGTTTCGCTGCTTTTCTGGTTGTTACTTGTCTGGTTCCTGTGGAAAAGTTTCAGGCGTGTCGCGGAACTTGCGTGGTACTTGCGGATAGCGGCCCGCATCTTCGCATTTCGCATCGCGCGCGGGCTTCACAACTTCTTCGCGTCGTTGCTGCGCAATTTCCGCCGAATCATGCCACACCGACGGTCGATTGCCGGAAGCCAGCTTGGCGAAGTGAATTTCGACAATCTCGATCTCGCCGTGCTTAAGACAAGTGCCAGGCTTGGGCCGGGCCTCGCTACGTCAGCGCCCGATCTTGCGGTGGAGCTGGCCCGACGTCCGGCACAGGTGCAACAAAGCCTGGACAAGCTCCGCAAGTACCACATGCTTGTCGTAGTAATCGGGTCGTCCGACGGTTTTGACCATTATCGTGTAAGCCCATCGGGGTCTGCGTTTCTCGCCTCGTGGCTGCGGCAGGAGAGTCGCGCCTAGAGCAGAAAAAGAGATGCCGGATTGATACTCCGAAAAAAATCTGGCGCCTTGTCACTTCACGGTAAACACCCGCGCCCACTCGTCCCTTGTCAGAGTGGCGCGCAATTCATCACGAAGCATGAGAATCTTAACTTCGGCCTCGGCCGCGTCGCCGGACTGCTCTACAAAAAGCGCCTCGAGAGTTGCCGCAGGGGTGTGCTGCTTCTCCAGCAGTGAGAAAAATTCATCGACGCGCTTCTCGTTGGCTTTCCACATCGGCTTTACGGCGTCATTCCAGCCTTCGAGAATATCGAGGGCCTGTTTCTCGCGATCGGCGTCGAGGTCGAGTTGTTTGATCTCCTTCTTCATGTCCTTGACAGCTGTCCCGCTCGAGAAGACACCGGCGGCAAGACCGCCACCTAGGAACATGGCGCCGAAAATGATGATAAGAACCTGCCCACGCTGCCTGCGCACGGTATTCATTGCAGACTCCTTATCGAGGCACTGCGAATATCTTTGAGCAACTTGATTTCCTTCTTCGACAGCACCTTCCACTCATCGGCCGTGACACTCGAGGCCATGGCGACATGAGCATCGACAAACCGCGTCCGGGCTTCTTTCTGCCGCGCAGAATACTCGTCGGAAATCCGCCCCAGGCTGTCCTGGCCGGCGTCGTATTCGGCAAATGCAGTGCGGAATTTCCCGACCACGCCGCCGAAATACTCGTCGAAGGATCGCAGCTCGGCCTCGAGTGTGTCACTGGCCTTCAGGAACTTCTCGCGCCTCACGGAATCGCCGATGACCGAGTTTGCGGTCACGCGGAGGTCCGCAAATCCCGCCGTGATCACATCCGCAGCCGACAGCTTGTCGGAGCTGCAGGAGCCAAGCAGCAATCCTGAAATCAGAAGTACAAGCAGCCTGAAGCGCATGACAAACTCCTTTCAAAAGTCCGTTCGTGCCCAGGTATCGAGCGCAGATCACCGGTGGTTAAGCGGAAGCCGGCTGCTCTTTCGCCGGTTGGCCACCGCTCACCCAGGCCACAAGCAATGTAAAGGTAACGGCAAGTATCACCGGGCCGATGAAAAGGCCGACGATACCAAAGGCCATCAACCCGCCGATGACCCCGGCGACGATCAGCAGCAACGGCAGATCGACACCGCGGCGGATCAGCAGTGGCTTCAAAACGTTGTCTGCCACGGCAACAATCACGGCGAACACCACCAGCACGCTGCCCCAGACCATGCTGTCGGACCAATACAGCCAGACAATGGCCGGAATCAGGACCGGTAGCGGGCCGAGTTGCGCCACGCAGAGAACGAAGACAATGGCGAGCAGCAAGCCGGCATTAGGCACGCCGGCGAGCCACAAGCCGATACCGGAAATCAGGGACTGCACCAGAGCGGTGACGACCACACCAAGCGCCACCCCGCGCAAAGCCTGACCTGCAAGGAGAATGGTGCGCTCGCCGCGATCCTCGCCAAGCCTTCGGCCGAACATCAGCACACCACGGCTCGCCTGCTCGCCGTTGCTATAAAGAATGCCGGCGATGATGACCGTGAGAATAAAATGAATCGCGACAAGTCCGGCTCCACCGCTCATCTTTAGTATCCAGCCCGCCGTCGAGCGGGCATAAGGCCGCAGCGCCTCGGTGACGCCTTCGGGCCCGCCAGCGGCGAACTCCAGCCACCTTGCGACAAGCCGTTCTCCCACCCACGGTAATCCGGTCAGCCACGCGGGTGGCGGTGGAAGTCCTTCACTTGTCGCGGATCTCAGGAGTTCGGCGCTTCTGACGGCCGCATCGAGCAGCACGCCAATAGCCATAGCGAAAGGCACGATGAAGACGGCGAGCATCACAATGGTCATGAGCGCGGTGGCCACGCCCCGGCGTCCGCCCAGGCGGCGCTGCACACCGAGCAACATCGGCCAGGTGGCAACGACGATGGTGGTCGCCCAGATCGCCGAGCCAAGAAACGGAGCGAGGGTCCACAAGCTGCCGCTGATCAGAACGGCGATGATGAGAATCAACAATACGGTGCGCGTGAGGTCGCTGCGAATGGGCGTTTGCATACGGGGTCCTGAATTGCAGCACCGCCGGAGAGGCGAGTATGCCGATTGTACCAATGCGGGAATTGCGTGAGTACGCTTTTATTACGGAAGATGCTCGTTGGCACACTGCCGGTGTCCGGCGGTACAGGGAAACGGGAGGCAGATCTGGTCAGGTATGCCGATCCGTGCAACCGGCCGAACATGCATGCAACCGGACTTTTCTAGGCGACGCTTTGCGACTTGCCACCGTTCGCGCGGTACACATGACGAATGATATCGGGCAGCACGGCTTCCGAGATCAGGAAACCCTGCATCTTGTCGCAGTTGATGGTTTTCAGAAAGTCAAAGGTCTCCTGGTCCTCGACCCCTTCGGCGCAAACCGAGATGCCGAGTTTGTGCGCAAGCCCGGTGATTGCGGCAAGCACTTTCTGCGTGACTTCATTGTTTCGTGCACGTCGCAGAACCGAAGCATGGATCTTGATCTCATCGAATGGCAATTGCTCGAAAGTACCGAGTGAAGAAGCCGCGGCGCCGAAGTCATCGAGAGATATTCGGAACCCTTTTGCACGCAATGCGGCGAGCGCTCTCAGGTGCGGCGCGTCCGAATTGACGATCTCCTGTTCGGTAACCTCGAAAGTGAAGCTCGCGCATTCGAGGCCGTGTTGCGCGACGATCGCGGCATAACGATCGGCGAGAGTGGAATTTCCGAGCAGGCTTGATACCAGGTTGATGCAGCCGTTCAGGTTCAGGCCGCTCTTTCGCCACTGCACGATCTGGGCCGCTGTTTCACCGAGCACATACTCGGCCACCTCGGCCGACAGACCGAAGGCTTCGACATCAGGCAGAAACTCCAGCGGCCCGAGCAGCCCGTGTACCGGGTGGCGCCAGCGAATCAGTGCCTCTACCTCGCGCGTCTGCCATACGCCACTGGTGCCTCGGTCGACTTTCGGCTGGTACTGGATCAGGAACTGACGGTTGGCAATGGCCTGTTCGAGCTCCTGGCGCGACACGCGAAGCATGCGACGCCGGCAACTTCGCGTGGCGCGGCTCAGGGTGTCGAGATCCCAGTCGCTGCGTATCCATTCGACGTTGCTGAACGTGATGATCTGGTCAAGCAATGCTGCACGACTGGTACTGCGCAAACGCTCGCGATCGGTGCAGAGTATGAGACCGAACTTTGCTTTGGCCGCGGCCTTTTCCAGGGCCCCAATTGCCGCAGTGCTCACATCGGACTCGGTCAGCATGACAATTCGGCGAGTCTCGCCACGCAACAGACGGCTGAGTTCTTCGGCCTGCTCGAAGAAGCTCAAGCTCAGACTCAGTTCGCGGGCCAGCTGGCGCAACGCCTGATGTTTGTTCAGTGCCTGGCTGACGACGAATTGCATTCCGACTCCGAAAGTTGGCTGCCACGAAGGCCGATATTTGCAGCCGGGGACGAATAACGATCGCCGGCTGCTGCCTCACTTTCCTTTTATAAAGGCCGCGAAGTTGCGATGGTGTGCGTTGCGTCGCAATGCAGAAAATATAGGTGGTTTCCAGCCCGCAAGTTGTTGCAAAAGCGCCTTTTGACCCCACAAATTCATTGGAAAAACCCCATATATGAGGGGGTTGGTTGTGTTGCCTTGCACCATCGCGGTCACTATAATGCGCGGGCTAAATACAGACCCGTCAGGACTTATTGAACATGACGCCACGCACCGCCGGCTCGCCGATGGAAGTGGCGTTTTTAATGCCGGAGGCAAGCGCGGAATGGATGGCAAGGCAGGGGAGCGACCCAGTGCCTCGGCCGTGAATCCGCTGATCGTGATCCTTCTGGCTCAACTGGTCCTGAGCGTGGCGATTGCCGCGATATTTTGGGGTATGAGCGGGAGCGTCGCAGGTTACTCGGCATTGCTCGGTGGCCTGACCTGCGTAATTCCGAATGCCTTTCTGGCACTGCGACTCGTGGTGCCGCGGCGCGACCCGGGGGCCGGTGCCTTGGTTCGTGCAGCTTATATCGGTGAACTGGGAAAGCTGGCGCTGACCGTGCTGATGTTCGGCACCGTCTTTACGCTGGTGCGGCCGCTTGCGGCGGGCGCATTGTTTACCGGCTTTATCGCCGGACAGCTGGTGATTTTTTCAGGTTTCCTGATGCGCGATAGCGATCGGGATTCGCAACAGAGACACAAGAATGGCGAGTGAAGGCGGACACGGTCCTCAGACCTCCGGAGAGTATATCCAGCATCATCTGCAGAACCTGCAGGTATGCAAGTCCGACACCGGCGAGTGGGTCTGGAATCACTGCGCTGGAAACCCCATCGCTATCAATGTCGACTCGATGGCGATTTCCGTGATCCTCGGGATCGTATTCATCTGGCTTTTCAGCAGGGCGGCGAAGAAATCCTCATCGGGCAAGCCGGGGAAATTCCAGGCCTTCGTTGAGATCGTGGTCGATTTCATTGATTCGAGCGTCAAGGACACGTTTCACGGCAAGAGCCGGTTGATTGCGCCGCTGGCACTGACCGTATTCATGTGGGTTTTTCTCATGAACCTCATGGACCTCATCCCGGTCGACTGGCTGCCGTTGGCAGGACAGGCAGTCGGCATTCCTTATCTCAAGGTCGTTCCGACAACCGACGTCAACATAACGTTCGGGATGTCGATCGCGGTTTTTTTCCTGATACTTTTCTATTCGATCAGAAGCAAGGGCATAGGCGGTTTCATTGGCGAGCTCACGCTGCACCCGATTGCGCCGCCACTGAAAGGTGCCGGTTTGATAGCAGCGCCGTTCATTATCGCGTTCAACTTCATACTCGAATCGGTAGCGTTGCTGGCGAAACCGTTGTCGCTGTCATTGCGACTGTTCGGCAATATGTTTGCCGGCGAGTTGATCTTCATCCTCATTGCACTACTGGGCTTGTGGCAACTGCCCCTGCATTTCGGCTGGGCGGTGTTTCACGTACTGATCGTGACCTTGCAAGCCTTTATTTTCATGATGCTGACGGTCGTGTACCTGACGCTGGCATCGGAAGAACATTGATTTATTGACTTGGTTTTTAACTGGAGACTCAGATGGAAACTGTAATTGGACTCACCGCGATCGCTGTCGCGCTGCTCATCGGTCTCGGCGCACTCGGCGTCGGTATCGGCATGGGCCTGCTCGGTGGCCGCTTCCTCGAAGGAGCTGCACGGCAGCCGGAACTGGCGCCGATGCTGCAGACCAAAATGTTCCTGGTGGTCGCGTTGCTCGACGCAGTCGCCATGATCGGTGTGGGCATCGCGCTGTACTTCGCTTTCGCCAACCCGTTCATTGCACAGCTGCAGAACGCAACCGGCGGCTGACGGCGAACTGAGAAGGTAAAGAGAGGCGTTGTAGGAGCCTGCATTGCAGGCGACGCGATGTCAGGAGCACGAAGTGGATATTAATTTGACTTTGATCGGCCAGTCGATCGCGATGATCGTGTTCGTCTGGTTCTGCATGAAGTTCATCTGGCCACCGGTCATGAAGGCGATCGAAGAGCGGCAGACACAGATTGCCGACGGTTTGGCAGCGGCAGAGCGCGGGCAACAGAGCCTGGACAGGGCGAGAGCCGAGTCCGGGCAGATTGTCGAAGACGCACGGAAACAAGCGACCAGCATCCTCGACCAGGCCCATGCGCGCGCCAACGAGATTATCGCCGAGGGCAAGAAAGCTGGTGCAAAGGAACGCGAGCGCCAGCTCCTTGCCGCGACAGCCGAGATCGAGCAGGAAGCCAATCGCGTGCGTGACGAACTGCGCGGCCAGGTTTCCGCCATCGCAGTGGCAAGTGCGGAGAAGATCCTGATGCGCGAGATCGACGCCAAGGCTCACGAAGATATTTTGAGCAAGCTCGCGGCACAGCTCTAGGACCGTCATGGCAGACAAGAACACAATCGCGCGACCCTACGCACAGGCAGTCTTCGATCTGGCGAAAGACGCCGATGCGCTGGACAAATGGGCGAACGCGCTGGAAGTTGCCAGGTCGCTGCTCGCAGACGGGTCGGTTGCGAAGTTTCTGTCGGCACCGAAGATGTCCGATGCGAAGAGGTTGGATTTTCTGGCCGGCCTGATTGCATCGGCCGGCGATAAGACCTCGGTACTCGGCGGTGGAGACAAGAAGGGCACGAATTTCCTCAAGCTGCTGCTGGAATACGGGCGCATCGCCGTGCTGCCGGAAATTGCTATGCATTTTGCGGCGCTGAAAGCGGAAATCGAGAACACGGTTGATGTCACCGTCACTTCGGCGGCGCCATTGAGAGGCGCACAACAGCAGGCAATCGTGAATGCGCTTCGGGAGCGCCTTGGCAGTAACGTGAAACTTTCAACCGAAGTAAATGAAAAGCTCATCGGCGGTGCGGTTATCCGCGCCGGCGATGTCGTAATTGATGGTTCGCTGCGTGCGAGGCTGGACAAGCTGTCGAACGCATTGATCGCTTAACAAGGAAAAAGCAATGGCACTCAAGGCTTCTGAAATCAGTCAGCTGATCAAAGAGCGAATCGAAAAGTTCGAGGCGACTGCGGAAGCGCGGGATGTCGGAACTGTAATCGGCGTTACCGACGGCATCGTTCGAATTCACGGGCTGGCCGATGCGCGTTACGGCGAAATGCTCGAGTTCCCGCAGAACACTTTCGGCTTGGCGCTGAACCTGGAGCAGGATTCGGTCGGTGCCGTCGTGCTTGGCGATTACAAGCACATCTCTGAGGGCGATACGGTCAAGACCACCGGAAGAATTCTGGAGGTACCGATAGGCGAGGCGCTGCTCGGCCGCGTTGTCGATGCACTTGGCAATCCGATAGACGGCAAGGGCCCGATCAATTCCAGCCAGACGGCGCCGATCGAGAAGGTCGCACCGGGCGTCATCTCGCGAAAGTCCGTCGATCAGCCGGTTCAGACCGGGCTGAAAGCCATCGACGCCATGGTGCCGATCGGTCGTGGCCAGCGCGAACTGATCATCGGCGACCGCCAGACCGGCAAAACTGCAGTTGCGGTCGACGCGATCATCAACCAGGTTGGGACCGGCATCAAATGCATTTACGTCGCCATTGGCCAAAAGGCGTCTTCCGTTGCCAACGTCGTGCGCAAGCTCGAGGAAGAGGGAGCGATGGCGCACACCATCGTCGTGGCGGCCACAGCAGCCAATTCGCCGGCGATGCAATACATCGCACCGTACTCCGGCACCACGATGGGCGAGTACTTCCTGGACAATGGCCAGGACGCACTGATCATATTCGACGACCTGACCAAACAGGCCTGGGCCTACCGCCAGATGTCACTGTTGCTACGCCGTCCGCCCGGCCGCGAAGCGTATCCTGGCGACGTTTTCTATTTGCATTCGCGTCTTTTGGAACGGGCGGCTCGCGTCAGCGCTGCCCACGTGGAGGAAGTTTCCGGTGGCAAGATCAAGGGCAGGACCGGTTCTCTGACCGCACTGCCTATCATCGAAACGCAGGCCGGAGACGTATCAGCATTCGTGCCGACCAACGTGATCTCGATCACCGACGGCCAGATCTTCCTTGAAACCGACCTGTTCAACGCCGGCATCCGGCCGGCCATCAATGCCGGTCTCTCGGTATCCCGCGTGGGCGGAGCAGCACAGACCAAAATCATCAAAAAACTCGGTGGCGGTGTACGACTTGCGCTCGCGCAGTATCGCGAGCTGGCTGCCTTCGCGCAGTTTGCCTCCGACCTCGACGAACAGACCCGAAAACAGCTTGCTCGCGGTCAGCGCGTAACGGAACTGATGAAGCAAAAGCAGTATTCGCCGCTGTCGGTTGCGGAGATGGGCTTGTCGCTGTATGCGGTCAACGAAGGTTTCATCGACAAGGTTGACGTTTCCAAAGTGACCGCATACGAAACAGCGCTGCACGATTTTGCGCGTGCGAACTTCGGCGAACTGCTGGAGAAGATCAACAAGACCGGCGCCTACGACGAGGAAACCCAGGCGGGCCTCAAGAAGATTTGTGAGGCGTTCGCGACCAAGGGTGCTTATTGAGATCAATGGTGGGTCGCCTGCAATGCAGGCTCCTACAGCGCACGAACAATATCGCAGTACTCTTGTAGGATCCTGCATCGCAGGCGACAGAAGGGCCGGTAAGAACGAGAGGCTATTGTAGGAGCCCGCACGACCGCCATGGACGGCGGAAGTGCCGAAAACGCAGGAGCAGTTTTCGGCGAGCGGGCGACAGCAGAGACAGGAAGAACAAATTGGCGGGCGAAAAAGAAATCCGCACCAAGATCCGAAGCGTGAAAAACATGCAGAAGATCACCCGTGCGATGGAAATGGTCGCTGCATCCAAGATCCGCAAGGCACAGGATCAGATGGAGGCATCGCGCCCCTATGCCGAGCGGATTCGCCGCGTCGTAGGCCACCTGGCGCACGCCAATCCGGACTACAAGCACCCGTTCCTGATCGAACGGGAAGTTCGCCGGGTTGGCTACATCGTCATTTCCACCGACAGGGGATTGTGCGGTGGACTCAACGTCAACATGTTCAAGCGCCTCATCGGCGAACTGATGAAGTGGAAGCAGGAGAAGGTGGAGGTGGACTTGGCGCTGGTTGGTGCCAAAGCAGTGCAGTTTTTCCGGCGTCTCGGCGGCAACGTGATAGGAACGGCAACTCATCTCGGCGACAGGCCGCAGGTGAACGACCTGATCGGCTCGATCAAGATCATGCTCGACTCCTACAGCGAAGGAAGAATTGATCGCGTCTACCTGGTGCACAACGACTTCGTCAGCACGATGAGCCAGAAACCCGAGGTTCATACGCTGCTGCCCGTTAGCGCGATCGAGCTCGGAGACGAAGCGCTACAGGATCACTGGGATTATATTTACGAACCGGATGCCGGCGAGCTGCTCGACGATGTCTTGATGCGATACATCGAGTCGCAGGTCTACCGCGGTGCGGTCGAGAATTTCGCCTGCGAAATGGCGGCCAAGATGGTCGCGATGAAATCCGCGACGGACAACGCCGGCGAGATTATCGACAAGCTGCAGATTGCTTATAACAAGGCGCGGCAGGCGGCGATCACACAGGAAATATCAGAAATTGTCGGCGGCGCAGCTGCCGTTTCAGGTTAACGAGGATTATCGAATGAGCACCGGAACTACCGTGCAAATCATCGGCGCAGTTGTTGACGTCGAATTCCCAAGCAATGCGATTCCGAAGATTTACGATGCGTTGCTGATCGACGAAGCGGATATCACGCTCGAGGTTCAGCAGCAGCTCGGGGACGGCGTTGTCCGAACGATTGCCATGGGTTCCAGCGAAGGGCTGAAGCGCGGCATGTCCGTGAGTAACACCGGCGCTGCCATTTCGGTGCCCGTCGGTGCGAAAACGCTCGGCCGCATAATGGACGTGCTCGGCAAGCCTATTGACAACAAAGGGCCGATCGGTGCCGAGACCACGATGCCCATTCATCGAGCGGCACCGTCGTACGAGGACCAGGCAGCGACCACCGAGCTGCTCGAGACGGGTATCAAAGTCATCGATCTGATCATGCCGATCGTCAAGGGCGGCAAGGTCGGACTCTTTGGCGGCGCCGGTGTCGGCAAGACCGTGACGCTCATGGAACTCATCAGGAACATTGCCCATGAGCATTCGGGTTACTCGGTATTCGCCGGTGTCGGCGAGCGAACCCGCGAAGGCAACGACTTCTACCACGAGATGACGGAGTCCGGCGTTATCGACAAGGTATCGCTGGTGTACGGTCAGATGAACGAGCCACCGGGCAACCGCCTGCGTGTCGCGCTTACCGGCCTGACCATGGCGGAAGCTTTCCGCGACGAAGGACGCGACGTGCTGATGTTCATCGACAACATCTACCGTTACACGCTGGCTGGAACGGAAGTATCGGCACTGCTCGGCCGCATGCCATCTGCCGTGGGTTACCAGCCGACGCTGGCAGAGGAAATGGGCGTGCTGCAGGAGCGTATTACGTCGACCAAGACCGGTTCGATCACCTCGTTCCAGGCAGTGTACGTTCCGGCTGACGACCTGACCGATCCGTCACCGGCAACGACCTTCGCGCATCTTGACGCGACACTCGTATTGTCGCGGCAGATTGCCGAACTTGGGATCTATCCGGCCGTGGATCCGCTCGACTCGACCAGCCGTATTCTCGACCCGAACGTCATTGGCCAGGAGCACTACGACTGCGCACGTCGCGTGCAGGCGGTTCTGCAACGTTACAAGGAACTGCAGGACATCATCGCGATTCTCGGCATGGACGAGCTGTCTGAAGACGACAAGCAAACGGTCACCCGCGCGCGCAAGATCCAGCGTTTTCTGTCACAGCCATTTTTTGTCGCCGAAACCTTCACCGGTTCGCCCGGCAAGTACGTGCAG
>CAYXKM010000123.1:0-6262 GCA_964465665.1 uncultured Woeseiaceae bacterium | reverse complement strand
GCAGGCTCCTACAATGGTGACGTTACACCGCGGTGCCGGGAAAATCTGTAGGAGCCTGCATTGCAGGCGACGCGGTGTTGAAATACGTGGTATTTAACGGGTGTCGCAGGCAGCGGCTGTGAACACGACGTCCGTCGAACTGTTCAACGCGGTCTCGGCCGAATCCTGCAGGATGCTGATGATGAACCCGACACCGACCACCTGCATCGCAATGCTGTCCGGGATGCCGAACAACCCGCAGGCGAGCGGTATGAGCAACAGCGATCCGCCGGCGACACCGGATGCACCGGCCGCGGACAGAGCGGCAACGACCGAGAGCAGGATGGCCGTCGGGAAATCGACACTGATATCGAGGGTACTGGTCGCGGCGAGTGTCAGCACCGTAATGGTGATGGCAGCGCCTTCCATGTTGACGGTCGCGCCGAGCGGAATCGATACCGCATAAGTGTTTTTGTCTAGCCCGAGCTTTTCGCAAAGCGCAAGGTTGACCGGGATATTGGCGGCCGAACTGCGAGTGAAAAATGCGGTAACACCGCTTTCGCGCACTGCCGTGAATACGATCGGGTACGGATTTCGACGGATTTTCACCCACACGATCAGCGGATTGACCACGAAAGCCATGAGCAGCATGCAACTGAGGAGTACTGCAAGAACCTTTGCATAAGCACCGAGCTCGGACAGGCCGGAGGCTGCGAGCGATCCGGCCACCAGGCCGAATATGCCGATCGGCGCAAGGCGAATAACGACTCGCACGATGGCTGTCACGGCCGACGACACGTCGCTCAGCATTTCCCTGCTCGGTTGCGACGCATGCCGCATGCCGAGACCAAGCGCCACACCCCAGACAAGGATACCGATGTAATTGCCGGTCATGAGCGCGTTGACCGGGTTGTCGACGAGCTTGAAAAGAAGATTCTTGAGTACCTCCACGATTCCCTGCGGCGGTACGACGCCGAGTTCGGCGACGTTTAAGGTCAACGTGGTCGGAAATGCCAGGCTCATCATTACGGCCAGCACTGCGGCGCTGAAAGTGCCGACGAGATACAGAACAATGATCGGGCGTATTTGCGTCGGGTGCTGGTGCTGCTGATTCGCCAGCGCCGATGCGACCAGCACCAGAACCAGGACGGGTGCCACCGCTTTCAGTGCCTGGACAAACAGGTCACCGAGCAGCATGGCCCTGGCCGCACCCTCCGGCCACAGCAACAGAAGCGCGACACCCGCAACGATGCCGACGGCGATCTGCGCCACCAGGTTGCCGCTAGCGATTCGTTCAATCAGTGATTTGGTGGACATGCGAGTCCTCTTGATCGGTGATTGTTATTGTTGATTCGGAGCATTGTGCCAGAGATTTGCTTTTCCTATGCGCGCCGCGGTGTATGTCGGGATCCGGACTCCAATGCAGTAATCAGCAGGGAGAATAGTTCGTACTGTGAGCTGATGCCGAGTTTCGAGAACACGTTTCGCTTGTGCACCATGACAGTCCCCGGCGCAATGTTCAGTTCCCGTGCGATCGATTTAGACGAGTATCCGCGCAACAGCAACTGGCTGATCTGTTGCTCGCGCTCGGTCAGCACCGATGCGCCGAACTGTTCGAAGCACTCGGTGAGTCGCCGGTGCACGCGATCGTCGGTGACAGGGTGGCCGGCACTGGATGCGCGATCCCGCCAGATGCGTTGCATGGCGGCGCGGACCAGCGGCTCGATGAGTTGCAGGCGCACAAGTTCCGACCTGCCGAAGACGCGGGTTCGTTTGCCGATCACCAGCGCCAGCGTCGTGTTTCGCGACACTGGCAACAGGTAGTCCATCTCATCCAGCAGGTGCGTGCGCTCGCAATACTGTTTGTAGTATTCGCTGGCGCGAAAACGGTCCGGCAACTGGTCGCGAAACCGGTACAGGCCCGGTTTCTTTGCGCGCAATGCGAGCTGGTACAAGGGATCGAGCAGGTACGGACCGGCGAGGTAACGTTCGAGATAATGCTTGCGCCCGGCCGGTTCGAGGGTGTGATGCACGACATCCGGACGGGCATCCCTGTGTATCGCAAGCAGGCACGTACCTTCGTGATGCACGACCAGACCGATCGCCGACACCAGTGCCTGCGCGACGGATTTGTAATCACTGCCGGCGACAATGCCAGCGACGGCTTCGTGCCAGTCGCTGGAGTTGAACTTGCTGCGCACGGGAGCGATGCCTTTCAGTCGGCTTGGGTCGAGGCTGATGTTTTGCCGGTCGCCCGATCTTCTGCTTCGAGCGACGCCCAAATTTCCTGCACCCATTGACGGATCTGCAGCGCTTCCTGCCAGCGGTCGGAAAGTTCGTGCCGCTGGCCATCGGTAATAGCGTACGGCGGCGGTCCGAGTTCGCACAGGAACACCAGTGTCGCGTTATCGGCATTTCGTTGCCGCCACTGGCGCATGCCCAGTCTCCACCAGTCCTTGAAAATGTCGACCCACACCCGGTGTTGCGGAAAACCGATCTGCACCTGGATTTGTTCGCGGCTGGCGATACGCCCCTGGAAACAATCCGATCGCTCCAGCACCCGGCGGATATAAGCCTGGTCGCGTTCGGGGATCGGTACGCGGAACTCGCGGTCGACGACAAAGTGCGAAAGATCGGCACAGAGACGCATTTCAGGAATACAATCAATAAGTTGTAGCGTATAGTAAAGGTCGTTCAGAAGACTGTCACGGTGCGTTTCGAATAACAGCGGCATACCGACTTTCTGCGCATCCTCCATCCACCGGTAAATGACGGGCACGGCATCGGCGACCGTCACCGGCGTGACACCGCCGATCACGTTGACCAGGCAGGCATCGAAATCCCGCGCAAGCTCGAGCAGCGGTTTCAGGTCTTGCAGCCGGCGTGGAAACGCATTCACCATGCAGCGGAGAGGGTGCTTTTCGAAATACGGCTGCAACAACCGAAACTGTTCGATTTCATCCGCGGCCGGATCGATGCACATGCCTTCGAAACCCGCCTCGGCAACCATGCGGAAATTCTCGTCGGCGGAGTGCTCGGGCTTCTCCGGGTGCCGCAGTTCCATGCCCCAGAGCGACTGATAGACGGCGAGTTTCTGCATGCGGCCTGGCGAACTAGAACGATGTCAGGAAAGACGCGGCATTGCCGCCGTACACTTCGGCACGTCGCGCCGCTTGCAGGTATTCCCGGCCAAACGGTTCATTCCCGGTGTGATTGCCGAGGATGCGCCGTACGCGCTGCTTATGGAAAATTTTCAATTGCGCCGACAACGGGATCACGAGTTCCGGATTGTCGCCGAACAGTTCGCGATGTTTCGCCGGCAACCGGTACCAGGGCACTTTCATGTCTGCATGGTGTGCATTGTGGTAACCGAAATTCAGCACCAGCCAGTTGGGTATTTCGAAACGAAAGGACTGCGGGTTACTGAAGGTGTGTTCCTGTTCCCAGGCGTAGTCGCCCTTGCGCGGTGGTTTGCCGAACTCGAACAGTGTCAGGTTGTAGCTGTAGTCGTGCTGCACACTGTCCATGAATCGCAGCACGGTCATCATCAGCAGGTATGCAATCACATACAGCAAGGCCACTTTGGGGAAGAACCAGCACAGTGCGAGAAACAGGCCGCCGCGAATGACGATGACCGTGACGTTGCGCCGCCGCTGGTTGCGTCGCTGCGGAATGATAAAGGAGGTAAAGACCATGATGAAGTGCATGATGAGATCGTGCGCCGGGATGTAGAACCACTCGAGGATCCGTGTCACGCGAAGGACCAGCGGATGTTCAAGGAAGAACTTCTCATAATCGAACCATACGACATCGTCGTTATCGACATGATGACGCAGGTGCTTGTAACGGATGTCCTCGTAAGTGCCGTAGGACGCACCGCAGATCCAGGTCAGCGCACGGCCGAGCGTGGCGTTGTGCCCCACGCTGCGAAAGATGAGGTTATGCCCGCATTCGTGCACCAGGTAGGCGGCGATGGTCATCGCGTGTCCGAGGAGCAGCACGGCCAGAAAGTTCACCGCCCAGGGATCGGCAAAGAGTCCGACGAATCCGAGCAGGTAGCCAAGTACTGCGTACAGCACCGCAGAGCCGTGGTAACGCAGCCCGGCAGGTTCGTTCAGGAGCGAATGAGTTTTCTTTAAAACTTTCATATATCAATATCTTACAATCACCGCTGACTGCTGGTGCCGACACCTGCCAGTAGCCGCTGGCGCGCCACAAGCTTACACCAAACCGGCCACCGATCGCGGCATGGCGCGTCGGAGAACAGCCATGCTTGTGATTGTATAAACTAGCGCGAAACTGGCTGCCGCAGGAATTCCGCATGAAGCTCGTAACCGCCATCATCAAACCCTTTCGCCTGGACGACGTCCGCAACGCACTGAACGAAGTCGGCGTGCAGGGCATGACGGTCAGTGAGGTCAAGGGCTTTGGCCGGCAACGCGGCCACACCGAGTTGTACCGCGGCGCGGAATACGTGGTGGACTTCCTGCCAAAAGCCAAGATCGAAGTTGCCATCACCGACGATCGCCTCGACGAGGTCGTCGAGGCGATCATTAACAGTGCCAAGACCGGCAAAGTCGGTGACGGCAAGATTTTTGTCACCGAGCTCGAGCAGGTGTGGCGCATCCGCACCGGCGAAACCGGCGAGAGTGCGCTTTAGCAATCTCAGGTCATACAAAAAGCGTTCAGCTTGTTGCCGTCCAGATCGCGAAAATACGCCGCGTAGAAATTGCCGCCGCGCAATCCGGGTTTGCCTTCATCCGTGCCACCGAGCGCCATTGCCGTCTTGTAGAACGCGTCGACCTTGTCGGTGGAGTTCATGGCTATCGCGACCATCACGCCGTTGCCAACAGTCGCTCGCTTGCCGTCGAAAGGTTTGATGATGGAGAGAGCCGGCGCCGCCTCGCTGGTCGACCAGGCGATGAAAGTGTCGGACTCCATGACGCGTTTGGCGCCAACGAGGCCAAGCAACTGGTCGTAGAATTTGGCGGCTTTGTCGTAGTTGTTGGTGCCGAGTGTTACGTACCCGATCATTGAAGTTTCCCCTGTGTGCATCTATTGAAATATGAGGTCTCTTGGAAATCCGGCGTCGCGGCAAGTTCAATCGCCGCAGAAATTTACTTGCGATGCCTATTTGCGGCTGGCGAGTGCCAGCAGGTGCCCATCCGGGTCGCGGAAGAAGGCCATCCACTCCTCTTCCCCGGGCTTGCCGAACTGGCCGTCCTTGTCCTTGTAAACCAGTTCGGCATCGCGCTCGAAAGCGACACCGCGGTCTTTCAGCGCCTGGCTCGCGACCGTAATGTCCGACACACGGAAGTAGATGACGGCGTCGGTGCTGTGCGGGGCATCCACCCTTTGTATGGAAAGCCTGACGCCGCCCGCGTCGAAAAACATGAGGCCCGGCGGGTCGAATCGCGCGATCAGGCGTAATCCCAGGTGGTCCTGGTAAAAGGTCTGCGCCTCGTCGATGTCGGTCGAGGTCAGGGCAACCTGGTGCAGGCTATCAATGGCGAGTGCCGGTTTCATTGCGGTTCCTTCTCGGCGACCAGACCATTGGCGAGGCTCGCGTAGATGTAAGCAGGCAGTGCGCAGGACAGGCCGATGAACAGGTTCAGCAAGATATACAAAGTGGGCCTGGGTCCCCTCCCCTGCGAGCGCCGGTAAAACATCGCGATCCAGAAGACCAGGGATGAGATGAGCAAATCCGAGGTGAATCCTCCGGCTGCCGGGTTCGCAAACAGCGCCGCGACGAAATCCAACGGGCCGAAACCGACCGAGGCAAAATGCTGGCCGAAGAAAACCAGCGGCACGATGCCACCGACGATGGCGAGTACCAGGAACAGCGTTCGAATGGTCATGGCTTTACCCGCTGCGCAATCAATCAGGTCGCGTTTTGCTGCAGGACGCCAACAAATACGGTAATCCAGATCGCGACGAGTATGGCCTGGCTGGTGGCAAACAGCCGAAAGCGCCGCAACACGTTATTCGACGTCAAGTGTACGTAACTGTGCAGATACCGAAGCAATACGTAGGCCCAAGCCATAGCCACAATGGCGAAACCGCCGACCTGCGTAATGTAGGCAATGATCGACACCGTATAGAAGAGTACCG
The DNA here is from genome assembly GCA_964465665.1 of uncultured Woeseiaceae bacterium. Taxonomy (GTDB): domain Bacteria; phylum Pseudomonadota; class Gammaproteobacteria; order Steroidobacterales; family Woeseiaceae; genus JAKEGN01. The sequence goes on along the minus strand of CAYXKM010000123.1, from coordinate 172 downwards.
GCGCTTCGTAGAGATTGACGACATGGCGGGATGCGATTCTCAGTTTTTCCGGTTCCTCATAACCCTGGTAATCGCGATAAAACCTCGGGTTGACTTCGCCTTTTTTCACGGCGTTAAGTCTGAGGTAAGCAAGGCGCAAGGTGGAGAATGCCGTCAGGACAAACAGTGCGAA
>CAYXKM010000122.1:0-6067 GCA_964465665.1 uncultured Woeseiaceae bacterium | reverse complement strand
GGCTTTTTTATGTCCGCGCTAAAGGTGAATCCGCGCGCCTGTAGGAGCCTGCAGTGCAGTCGACACGGAGCCCAAAAACAGTCCGATCGTCGTCATCGCGTCGCCTGCACTGCAGGCTCCTACAGGAGCTAATCGAAGCATTGCAGGAGCTGCATTGCAGGCGACCTGTGGCGGCGTCAAAGCCGCAAGCCGTCGTCCAGCGTCTCGCAGGTGCAGAAGTCGTACTCGGGCTCCTCGTCGCCGATGCGCCCTGCGGCCGGATCGCGAGTGCGGCAGACCCGGGTCTCGTGTGACCGGCATTGCAACGTGCGTTCGCTTGCAGGCGCGCTGCCAAGACTGGCCGGTGCGCAGGCAACGATTGAAATCCCGCTGCACAGCACGGCCGTGGCCATTGCGATTACGGTTACAGGTTTCATAGGTGAGGTTACTCCAGCGTCAGTTCGACAGGGTATATTGGGTAAAGATTTTCAGAATCCTTGATACATCGGCTCTCGATGCGCCGCGTCCCGGCGGATTGTCGGCGCGAACAGGTAACATTCTGCGTCTCCCGACCGAACTGCAAGACGTATTGCGCGACTTTCGCATCGATGAGCTGTTGCTGCTCCGGCGATACTTGTTGATAGATGGAATCGTACAACTCGATCCACTCCGGCTCTTCCGACTCGATGGCAACTCCCAACCATCCCATGCCGAGCACCAGCGACGATTCGACGTGCTGACCTTTCAGGAACATGAAAGCGAGGATGTACTGCGATTCCTTGAAGCCGCGGGCAGCAGTGGTACTGAGATTGTTGAATGCTTTCTCGTAATTGCCACTGCTGTAGTGGCGCAGGCCAGTCGATTCCTGTTTGTACAGGCGCTCGACGGATTCGACCTTGCTTTCCTGCGCGAACGCTCCGGCGCCCGCAAGGCTGGCAAGCGCCAATGCACATTTTGCTGAAATGCCCGTCTTCATTTCCGTGTCCCTGCACGCCCGGGAAAACCTGTCAGTGCGGTTGCTGCAAACCCGCCGGACTGGCGCGATCATCGCGCACGCTCTTGGCGCGCGCCCGCGTCCGGTAATGCCAGACCCGGTACCCGAGCAGGAGCGCCAGCACGACAGCATAGACAAGCGGATCCGAAAAGTCCTTTTTGACTTGCCACCAGTAATGCCAGACGCCAAGCAATGCTGCGATGTAAATCCCGTAATGCAGCTGTTGCCAGCGCCGGCCGAGGCGCCGCCGCATGCCTGCCGTGGATGTTGCAGCCATCAGCAAAAGGATGACGAAAGCCGCGAAACCAATCGTAATGAACGGCCGTTCGAATATGTCTTCGGCAATTGCCGACATCAGCAGGCCCTGGTCGAGCAGCAGCCAGGTCAGGAAGTGCATGAACACATAAAAGAACGCAAACAATCCCAGCATCCTGCGAAACCGGAGCAACCAGTTTCGCCCGCTCAATTGCCTGAGCGGCGTGACCGCCAGTGTGATGAGTATGAATCTCAACGCCCAGTTGCCGAAACGATCCTGGATTTCCTCTATCGGGTTTGCGCCGAGCGAACCGCCGATGCCGAATGTATCGGTGACCACGAGCAACGCCGGCACGAGGCACAGGAGAAACAGTGCCGGTTTCCAGACAAATCGAATCTGCCGAATGACATCCACGGAAAGGAGTTTATGCGGGCGTCAGAAGTTTTGTCGAAGGTCCAGGCCTTCGTAAAGATGTGCGACGTGTTCACCATAGCCGTTGAACATCAGGGTTTCCTGTTTCGCGGCGCCGAAAAGACTCTGCAGACTGCTCCCGCCTGTGGAGCCTATTCGACGTTCGCGCGCCTGGCTCCATCGCGGGTGGTCGACGGTTGGATTGACGTTGGCATAAAAGCCGTACTCGTGCGGTGCAGCGCGTTCCCAGGTAGTGCGTGGGCGGGTCTCGCTGAAAGTCATGCTGACGATGCCCTTGATGCTCTTGAACCCGTATTTCCACGGCACGACCAGGCGTATCGGAGCGCCGTTCTGGTTCGGCAGTACCTCGCCGTAAACACCGACGGCGAGCAGGGAAAGTGGATTGACCGCTTCAGCGATGGTGAGACCTTCGACATAAGGCCAATGCAGCGCGCGGGAGCGTTGTCCCGGCATGCGGTCGGGATCGAGCAGGGTCTCGAATACGACGTACTTCGCTTTCGCGAGCGGCTTGTGACGTTTGACGATGTCAGCGAGCGGTACGCCGATCCAGGGTATCACCATTGACCAGGCTTCGACGCAACGCAGCCGGTAAATGCGTTCTTCGAGCGCGAAGGGCTCGAGAAAATCGGCCAGGTCGAAAACGCCGATTTTCTCGCAATGTCCGGCGACCTCGACGGTCCACGGCCGCGGCTCGAAATTCTGGGCATTCTCGAACGGGTCGGCCTTGCCGGTGCCGAATTCGTAATAATTGTTGTAGGTGGTGATGTCGGTATAACTGTTGACTGCCTCGTCGGTGCTGAACGCGCTCGGCGCAACGTTCGCGAGCTTCGAGCGCCGGCCCTCCGGCAGCACGGCCGCCATCGCCGAACCACTGAGGGCAAGGCCTCCCGCCGCGAGCCCCGTCTGCAACAGCTTGCGGCGGTTCAGGAAGACCTCCCTCGGCGTGATTTCCGAGCTTCGGATGTCGGCTGGTTTCCGGCTGACCACTGGTATCTCCCGCAAAAGTCCCATCACATAGACCCGGTCCAGGGCGCAAATATTGCACAAAGTCGGCGATTCCATGCCGCCTGGGCCCGCGCCGCGCCTCGGGCCTGGGGACCGGTGCTTGATTTTAGCGTACCGGACCACATTTAAGTGGCTGGCCCATTATACGAGGCATCGGAGTACAGCCAATGATCCGCACCAGCCCGGAAAAAATGCCGGTAGGCACCGACGACAGATACACCGCGACACTGCAGGTTGACGTGATCGCCGACATGATCTGTCCGTGGTGCTACCTCGGCAAGCGACGCCTGGCGGATGCACTGGCTGCGGTCCGCGGACCGAGCCAGGTTCGCTGGGTTCCGTTCCAGCTCAATCCGGCCATGCCCGAGGAGGGCATGCCGCTCGAGGACTACCTGCGCGAGCGATTCGGCGATCCCGAGGCTCTCGAGCCTGCGCTCGCGGAACTTACGCGCCGGGGCCTGGCCGAGGGCATCCGGTTTCGCTTCGACCGGATCGCACGCATTCCCAATACGCTGAATGCGCATCGGCTGATGCGGCTGACCGAGACATCGGATCTGGATACCTTTGCGGTCGCCGAAGACCTGCTCAAAGGCTTTTTCGAGGAGGGATTGGACATCGCCGACCAGGACGTGCTGGCCGAGATCGGCAAACGGCAGGGTATGCCGGCGGCCGATGTTTTCGAGACCCTCGGCGATGACAATGCGCGTCAGTTGGTCCTGTCGCACGAAGCGCAATTGCGGCAAAGCGGTGTAAGCGGCGTTCCGGATTTTCTCGTCAACCGGCGCTTGCTGGTCGTGGGTGCGCAGAGCACGGCAACGCTGATCGATGCCTTCGATCGCGCCATGTTCGGCGACGAGAGCAATTACCCGGTATCGGCAACGCTGCACTGACCCCGGTTTCAGGCGGGGAAGCGCCGCGCGAGCCAGTCGAGCATCAGGTCATTGACCCGCTGCGGTTGCTCCTGCTGGGTCCAGTGCCCGCAATCGTCGATCATCTGAACCTCGAGATCGCGCACCCGGGGTTTCATCGCTTCAATATGCTGCAGCGATACGATGACGTCGTCGACTGCGCCGATGAACAGGGTCGGTACCCCGATCCTTTGCGGCAAGTGCCGGTAGCTTTCCCAGTTGCGGCTCCAGTTGCGATACCAGTTGATCGGGCCCGTGAATCCGCCGGCCTCGAAAGCACGGATGAATACCTCGCGTTCCGCGGGCGAGAGCAGCGGTTCTCCGCGTGACTCCTTGCGCCCGAGAGCCGCGAGCAGGCTTAAGACCTTGCGTTCGGCCGGCATCTGGTCGAAGCGGGCGCGCGTGATCTGGTGTCGCCGCATCATGATGTCGAAAAAATGCGGCACATGTTCAGCGAAACGCCGATCGGCTTCGTCGGAGTCCTGGAAATTGACGATGTAGAAGTTGTCACCAAGGCGCTTCCGCATCAGGTGGATCGGATCCTCGGCAGGGCTCGCATAGAACGGCACGTTCAGGACGATCATCCCCGCGATCTTGTCCGCATGTGAAAGCGCCATGTGCCAGAGCAGCAGTGCACCCCAGTCGTGACCGGCAAACAGGCATTTCTCGATACCATACACCCGCATCAGGCCCAGCACGTCGCCGATCAGTTTCTGCACTGTGTACTCGGCAACTCCCTGCGGTTTGCCCGACCCTCCATAGCCGCGCTGGTCGGGAGCGATGGCGCGGTAACCGGCAGCGGCGAGAGCGGGCAACTGATGACGCCAGGAGTAGGCCAGTTCGGGAAAGCCGTGCAACAGGATGATCGGCGGCCCGGAACCCAGCTCGTGCACCGAGAGCTCCATGCCGTTGGCTCGAACCTTGTGCGGAAGTGGAAAGTCTTCGTTCATGCCGGCCCCTGAAATGTTGCAAGGTCTTGTATTTTAGCGCCCGCGACGCTAGTTTCCCTGAACAGACATCGATGGGGACAAACAGGCGAGAAGTTTCGATCGCAGCGACCGGGGGATGGTGCAAGCCCCGGATCGGAATTCGCCGAGTATCACCCCGGAGTCGCCGCCCGAAAAGCGTCACTGACGCTGACTAGGCCCGGCCGGCAGGCCTCCGATACAGGGCCAGGGATCAGCTGATCCATGAGGTGAGATCCTTCGGGATTTCATGAAACCGGGTGGTACCGCGATGGTTTGATTATCGCCCCGGACGCAGTCGCTGCGTCCGGGGTTTCGTGTTTCTGGGGCCAGGGAAAATATGACATTCAGGGAAGTTTCCGGACGCTACGACGGACCGGCACTCGAACATGAAGTGCTGGCGTTCTGGCGCGCGCACGATGTGTTCGCAAAAACGCTGGGTCAAAGCGAGGGACGACCGCGGTTCAGTTTCAACGAAGGTCCGCCGACTGCCAACGGCAAACCGGGCATTCATCATGTCCTTGCCCGCAGCTTCAAGGATGCCTTTCCGCGATACAAAACCATGCGCGGTTATTACGTGCCGCGCAAAGCCGGCTGGGACACCCACGGCCTGCCGGTCGAGCACGAGATCGAAAAGGAACTCGGCATCTTCGACAAGAAGGAGATCGAAGAAAAGGTCGGCATCGAGGAATTCACGCGGCGCTGCCGCGAGTCCGTCATGCGATACATTGGCGACTGGGAGAAGATGACCGAGCGCATGGGGTTCTGGGTCAGGATGGATGAAGCGTATTACACGCTCGACAACAGTTACATCGAGAGTGTGTGGAGCCTGTTAAAAACCATCTGGGACAAGGACCTGATCTATCCCGGTTACAAAGTGGTGCCGTACGATCCGCGTATCGGCGCAACGCTGTCCTCGCATGAGCTCGCACTCGGCTACCGGGAAGTCGAGGACCCGTCGGTGTACGTCCGCTTTCGCGTCGCCGGCGAAGACAACGTGTCGTTCCTCGTGTGGACGACGACACCGTGGACCTTGCCCGCGAATATGCTGCTCGCCGTGCACCGCGATGTCGACTACGTGTATGCAGAAGCTGGCGGCGAGACCCTGATACTGGCGGAAGCGCTGTGCGAGAGAGTTCTTCGCGACACGCCGTTTCGCATCGTCAGGCGCGTCAAGGGCAGTGCGCTGGTCGGCATGCGCTACCAAAGACTGTTCGACTACATCGAAGTGCAGGGGAATGCGTTCCGTGTCGTCGACGCGGAGTTTGTCAGCACCGAAGATGGAACCGGTATCGTGCACGCCGCACCTGCATACGGCGTCGATGATCTTGCGCTTGGCCAGGCACAGGGGCTCCCGGTCGTGCACGCGGTCGGCGAAGACGGGCATTTCCTTCCGGAAGTCGAGCCGGTTGCCGGCCTGTTTTTCAAGGACGCCGACAAACCGCTGATTCGCATACTCAAGGATCGCGGCCTGATGTTCCGCTCCGAGCGCTACGCGCACAATTATCCTTTTGGCTGGCGCACCGGC
>CAYXKM010000121.1:0-3939 GCA_964465665.1 uncultured Woeseiaceae bacterium | reverse complement strand
GTTTCGGATGCAAAAAGTTTCGCGATACTGCTGTTCAGGGTATTGCGCTTACCAGTTCTGTTGCACTCCATTTTGTCCCAGGCCGCCTTGAGAACCAGCAACCTGGCTGCCTCGATGCGTACTTTCATATCCGCGATTTTGTTTTGGATCGACTGAAAGCTGCCGATGGGACTGCCGAATGCATGGCGCTCGCGTGAGTAAGCGATGGTTGCATCGTATGCTGCCCGCGCGATCCCCAGGGCCTGAGCCGCTATGCCGATTCTCCCCGAGTCCAGCACGCTCATGGCAATGCGAAAACCCTCTCCTTCCTTACCGATCCGGTTTTCCACCGGGCACACATAATCGGTGAGGTCGATTTCACAGGTGGCCGAAGCGCGGATGCCAAGCTTCGGCTCCACCTTCCCCCGATGAAATCCGGGTTTTTCGGCGTCCACGATGAAAGCGCTGATGCCCAGCGAGTGTCCGGAACGGTCCTCGGTTTGTGTAAACAACACGAGATACCTGGCGACCGGGCCGGAGGTGATCCATGATTTGCGGCCGTTGATCACGTAGTGCGACTTGTCTGCCGAAAGTACGGCCTTTGATCGCATCGCGGCCGCATCGGATCCGGACTGAGGTTCCGTCAATGCATACGCGCCAACGAGCTCACCCTGTGCAATCGGACGCAGAAAGGCAGTTTTTTGGCTGTCATTGCCGAATTCCAGCAACGACGTGCCATACAGCGAGTTATTGACTGAAACTATAGTGCCGTGCGCTGCATCTGCCGCAGATATCTCCAGTATCACCAGCGCGGAACAGACGCTGTCCAATCCGGCACCGCCATACTCTGCGGGTGTTTCGATACCCATGAATCCAAGCTCTCCGGCCATGCGAATTGTTGCGGCAGGAAATTCTCCACTGGCGTCAAATTGAGCTGCGACAGGAGAGATCTCGGCTTGTGCGAACTCCCTTGCTGCATCCTGGATCATATGTTGTTCGTCACTCAGCCGAAAATCCATTGGGAGCTCCTGTCGTTTTGCCGCCTTCCCCAGCGCACATTCTATTATTATTGCGGCGATATTTGTGGTATTGCCTGCGAACGGTGCCGAGGGTGACGGAAACTCGTATTCGTAATAGCATATGCAAATACATGAGGATCCACCGGCACCCGAGGAGCGCAGAAAATGACAATAAAAGTGGGGGATAAAATGCCAGCAGGCACTTTCGGAATCATGACGGAAGCCGGCCCCGGAGCCATTTCGACTGATGAGTTGTTCGCAGACAAGAAGGTGGTTCTGGTCTCCGTGCCTGGCGCATTTACACCGACCTGTTCTGCGAAACATCTCCCCGGACTCGTCGAGCACGCGGATGATTTCCTTGACAAGGGCGTGGACACAGTCGCCTGTATGGCGGTCAATGATGTATTCGTAATGCGTGCGTGGGGAAAGGACCAGGGCGTGGGTGACAAGGTCACGATGCTGGCAGATGGCAACGGTGAGTATGCTAGGTCATTGGGCCTGGAACTTGACGGCACCCCGTTCGGCATGGGGATGCGCGGCCAGCGATTCGCGATCATCGCGGATAACGGAGTTGCCGTTCATGTTGCCGTCGAGGCCCCGGGGAAATTCGAGGTCAGCAGCGCAGAAAGAATACTTGCAAAGCTCCGGTAGTCCCTGAGATCGCCTGCCGCCTCAGGATTTCACTGCCTTTTCGAGTTCCGGCACCAGTTTGAACAGGTCACCGACCAGGCCGAAATCGGCTATTTCGAAGATGGGCGCATCCGCGTCCTTGTTGATCGCAACTATCGTCCCTGCATCCTTGATGCCGGTGAGATGCTGAATCGCGCCGGAGATGCCGACGGCGATATACAGTTCCGGCGCAATGATTTTGCCGGTTTGGCCGACCTGCATCTCGTTAGGCACGTACCCCGCGTCCACTGCTGCCCTCGATGCGCCAACCGCTGCACCGAGCGCATCCGCCAGTTTGTAGATGATGGCGAAGTTCTCGGAGCTCCCCAGCGCCCGGCCGCCGGATACCACCCGGCTGGCGGTCTGTAGATCCGGACGATCCGATTTGCCTGCCTGAAGTGAAATGAAACGGGTATGTTGCGGCAGTTCGACATCGATGCTCGTACGCTGGATTGGCGCATTGCCGCTGTTCTCCACCGCGCGGTAGGATGCCATACGCACCGTGCCGACAACCGGCTGCCCTGCAGGGGCTTCGACCGTGACAATGGCATTGCCGGCGTATACCGGCCGCTTGAATGTGTGACTGCCAAGGACCAGCATGATGTCGCTCACCTGGTTGACGTTCAGTAACGCGGCCACTCGCGGCATCAGGTCCTTGCCGAAAGTTGTCGATGGCCCAAGGACATGCGTGTAAGAACTCGCGAGAAACGCAATTTGCGGCGCCAGTACCGCGGCAATCGGGTGACTGCTGGCCGGATTGTCCACCTGAAGGACGCTGCTTACGTTGCTGAGACCGGCCGCTTCGCTTGCGACTGCTGCTCCGTCGGCGGCAAATACCGCTATGTGAATCTCGGCTCCGCTGAATCCGGTCGCACAGGCAACACACTTGGCTGCACTCGCGTTCAACCGTTTGCCATCGTGCTCCGCAACAACAAGAATCCTGGTCATTACAGCAATCCCTTGTCTTTCATCGCGGAAACGAGTCCCGCCACGTCTGAAAGCATAGTACCTTTCTGTCGCTGTTGTGGAGGCTCGTACGCGGTCACCGACAACGTGGGGCCCATGGAAATGCCGAGGCTCGCCAACGAGATCTGGTCCAGCGGTTTTTTCTTGGCTTTCATGATGTCGGGAAGTTTCACGTAGCGCGGTTCATTGAGGCGCAGATCGACGGTCACAACGGCGGGCAGGTCGACTTCCAGCGACTCGAGTCCGGAATCGACCTCGCGAGTCACTGTTGCCGTTGCCCCATTGAGGACCAGCCTGGATGCGAACGTTGCCTGCGGGCGCTGCCACAGGGCAGCCAGCATCTGGCCGGTCTGCGCATTGTCATTGTCGATGGCCTGTTTGCCGAGTATGACCAGATCCGGCTTCTCCCTGTTGACGAGTTCGAGCAGCACCCGTGCGCCCGTCAATGGATCGATCGCGCCATTCGTTTCAACCAGGATGGCACGATCCGCACCCATGGCCAGTCCCGTGCGCAATTGTTGTTGCGCGTCGCCTGAACCAATAGACACAATAACTACTTCCCTGGCATCTCCGCGTTCCCGAATCCTCAGGGCTTCTTCGAGCGCAATTTCGTCAAAAGGATTGATGCTCATCTTGACGCCGTCGGTCTCGACACCACTGCCGTCAGATTTGACCCGGACGCGGACGTTGTAATCGACAACGCGTTTCAGTCCCACCAAAATCCTGTCCAATTGTCGTGGCTCCCTGAGGCTGTACGGACGCGACATTCCTGTCGCTGATGTTTGTCGAAAAAAAGGTATTCTGTCTGACCAAATCCAGTGGTACAAGGCAAAATCACTTCATGACCCGCGAATATGAACCATCGAGCAGGACCGAAGTGCGACGATTTGACACCGTGATTTCCGCGGATGAGTTGTTGCGCAACGTAGACAATCGCGACTGGAAGATAGTCGACTGCCGGTTTGACCTGATGGCACCGGCCAAGGGTTACGAGGATTTCCTTGCCGGCCATATTCCCGGAGCCGTATACGCGAACCTGGATACCGATCTGGCAGCTCCGATCCGCAGCGATTCCGGTCGACATCCCTTGCCGGACCCGGGCCAGTTTGCTGCGCTGCTCGGGCGATGGGGAATTTCGAATTGCTGCCAGGTAATTGCTTATGATTACTCGAACGGCGCGTTGGCCGCGCGGCTGTGGTGGATGCTGCGTTGGCTCGGCCATGCTGACATTGCCGTACTGAACGGAGGCATTGCGGCGTGGCTACGGTCCGGCGGGGGACTGCAAGAGGGTTCGGCCACGGCGAAA
>CAYXKM010000120.1:0-2553 GCA_964465665.1 uncultured Woeseiaceae bacterium | reverse complement strand
CTGTTGACGGGTTCCGGAATGAAGCGACGCGCCAGCGTTGGGATCTCTTTCATCGTGCAATTGCCCAGGCCAAGCGGTCCAACGTCGAAGCGCTGCAGGCAGAGCAGGATGACGGCCAGGACGCAAGTAACTCTCCGTTGCGGTCCGTCGGAACCTGACGAGCGTACGAATCGTGCCGCTCCGGAATTCCCCCCCCTCAATTCAAGTAGACCGCTCGCAATGGAAAAGAAAGCCGGCATGGAATGCCTCCTCCAGTACCTCGATGATATCGAAGACGCATTTTATGCAGCCGTGCATCTTGCCGAGCCGATTCGCCGGGCCGCGTTGAACCTGTTGCTGCTGGTGACATCGATTATGGTGCCTGTCGCCGGAGTCGTGCTCGCGCTCGTTCACTGGCCATTGGCCCTGGCAGCGGTGTCGCTGGTCACAGTGGGCTACATGTATCGCAGCGTTGTATCGCCTTCCTCGATTTTATCCCGCGGCTGATACTCCGGCCGTGTAGCTGCGCCACCCGCCCGCTGGCGGGCTCCCGGCCTTGAAAAGCATCGATTCGGCACCATCCTGACAGTCACACAGCGATCTGTGTGCGCATCTGATTTGCCGAAAATCGCGGGAGCAGGAAGTGAGCGAAGCATCCAGTCGAGAGACGCTGGGATTCCAGACAGAGGTACGGCAGCTTTTAAAGCTGATGATCCATTCGCTGTACAGCAACAAGGAAATTTTCCTTCGTGAGCTGATATCGAATGCATCGGATGCCGCTGACAAGCTGCGATTTGAGGCCCTTGAGCGGCCGGAGCTGCTTGAAGACGACAAGGAACTGAAAATCCGGGTCGACTTTGATGCTGGCGCGACAACCGTGACCGTATCGGACAATGGCATCGGCATGTCCCGCGATGAACTGGTGCAGAACCTCGGTACGATCGCCAGGTCCGGCACCGCGGAATTCCTGCAGCAGATGACCGGCGACAAGCAGAAAGACGCCCGCCTGATTGGCCAGTTTGGAGTCGGCTTTTATTCAGCTTTTATTGTCGCCGACAAGGTAATCGTCGAGAGCCGCCGGGCCGGACTCGATGCCACGGACGCCGTCCGCTGGGAATCCGACGGGCAGGGCGAGTTCACCGTTGAATCGACCGAGCGCAGCCGGCGCGGCACGACCATCACGCTGCACCTCAAGGATTCCGAAAAGGAGTTCGCCGATGCCTCGCGGCTCGAGCGGCTGATCCACCGATATTCAGACCATATCGGTTTCCCGGTGCTGCTTGCTGCCGCCGATGGTGAGGAGGCCAAGCCGGTCAACGCGGCAACGGCACTCTGGACCCGGCCGCGCACCGAGATCAGCGATGAGGAATACCAGGAGTTCTACAAACACCTGTCGCACGACTTTGCTGACCCCTTGACCTGGAGCCACAACAAGGTGGAGGGCAAGCGTGAGTACGTAAGCCTGTTGTACATCCCGTCCGTCGCGCCCTTTGATCTCTGGAATCGCGATGCACCGAAGGGGCTGAAGCTGTATGTGCAGCGTGTGTTTATCATGGACGATGCGGAGCAGTTTCTTCCGCTGTACCTGCGCTTCGTCAAGGGCATCGTCGATTCGGCAGATCTGCAGCTGAATGTCTCGCGTGAACTGCTGCAAAAAAATCCCCAACTGGACGCCATGAAAATCGCGCTTACAAAACGCGTGCTGGACATGCTGAAGAAAATGGCGGCGTCCAGTCCAGAGGACTACCGGAAGTTCTGGAGCCAGTTCGGCCAGGTCATCAAGGAAGGCATTGTCGAGGATCACCGCAACCGGGAGAAGCTGGTCAAGCTGCTGCGATTCTCAACCACATTTACGGACACTGACTCTCAGGATCAGTCGCTCGCCGACTATATGAGCCGGGCGAGCAAGCACCAGGACAAGATCTACTACGTGCTCGCCGAGAACTACGCAACCGCGAAGGCGAGCCCGCACATCGAGAAGCTGCGCGACTCGGGCGTTGAAGTACTGTTGCTTCACGACCGCATTGATCCATGGATGGTCGATCATTTGCCGGAGTACGACGGCAAGTCTTTCCAGGATGTCGGACGCGGGCAATTGCCGCTTCCCGATGGCGACGGAGCCATCACCCAGGATGCAGTCAATGACGAGCACAAGCCGTTACTCAAGAAAATAAGGAAAACACTGAAAGAACGTGTCGACGCCGTCAACGTCAGCCAGCGCCTCGTCGATTCACCTGCCTGCGTCGTCGCCTCGGAACAGGACCTGACGCCACAGCTGCGCCGCATGCTGGAAGCATCCGGGCAGACACTGCCCGCCGCCAAGCCCGTGCTGGAGATCAACGTCGACCACCCGCTGTTGAAGCGGCTTGCCGCCGAGGGCAACGATGCGCGATTTTCGGTACTGTCGAATATCGTGCTCGATCATGCACTGCTGGCCGAAGGCGCCCAGCTTGACGATCCCGCGGCGTACGTGCAGCGAATGAACCGGTTCCTGCTGGAGCTCGATGCGGCGAACGACGCCGCGTAAGTTATTCGCACGGGTTCGGTCCGATTTCTTATTGGCAAAGGACCGCG
>CAYXKM010000119.1:0-6072 GCA_964465665.1 uncultured Woeseiaceae bacterium | reverse complement strand
GCCCTGCTTCAGTTCGGCACGAACGCGCAGGAATACGTCGGTCTGACCGGGCACTGTGAAGGAGTAGGCGCCAGTATCCGATGACACCATGGAACCGAGCACCGTATTGCCCGGCGACTGCAGTATCTGCACGGTGGCGCCCCGGATCGGCCGCGTCTGCACAGCAGCAGCAGCAAAATTCAGGCCGTCGCAGACCGGTGAGGAACTCGGCGGTGGAAATTCGTAATGGACAGAGCCGGAAATGGTCACGGCCGCGGCCGGTTCCTGTACCGTGATGTTCACCGTGGAACTGCCGCTGAGCCCATCCGGGTCGGTCGCTGTCAGGCGAAAGGTCAGGAGCTGCGGCGCTCCGGACGCCACGTCCGGCGCGGTGAAACTCGACTGCGCCAGGTTGGCATTGTTCAGGGTAACGGCCGGCCCAGCCGTTTGCGTCCACGCGTAGGTCAGGGAATCGCCATCGGGGTCCGACCCCGAGCCGCTGAGTTGCACAAGCGTCAGTTCGACCACAGTGAGGCTGGTGCCGGCATTGGCCGTTGGCGCCCGGTTGGGCACCGAGCCGCCGTCATCGCTCCCGCCGCTGCTGCAGCCAGAGAGCGCGAGTGCGGCAAGAAAAGCCGCACCGATGACCGCCAGGTGGCGGCCAAAGCGCAACCGGCAGGGGCTCTCGGTCGGGTCAGGCAAGCTGGGTTACTCCGGTCTGCAGGCTCTTGATCATAAAGGCTACGCTGGTTTACGGCCATCACAGGACCTGTCGGAATATACCGACAGGCCCTGCAGAATCAACCGTTTATTGCGACATGCGTCCTTTTCAGCACGACAGTATTGATAGAATCTGACCACGGCTGACAGGTCATACTTCACAGATCGCGGCATTGGCTCGAAATTTTATGAAAAGCAAGAAGATACTGGTCACCGGCGGCGCCGGTTACATTGGCAGCCACGTGGTCCGGCAACTCGGCGAACGCGGCGAATCGATCATCACCCTGGACAACCTCTCGACCGGTTTCGAGGCTGCCGTGACCAGCGGTGAGCTGGTGATCGGCGACACCGGCGATGCGCCATTGCTCGAGCGCCTGTTCTCCAGCCATCGTTTCGAGACTGTCATGCACTTCGCGGCGCATACGATCGTGCCCGAATCGGTGGCGGATCCGCTGAAGTACTATCGCAACAACACAGCCAACAGCCGCACTTTGCTCGAGGCCTGCCAGAAGCACGGGGTCCGGCACGTGGTGTTTTCCTCGACGGCGGCGGTGTATGGCATCCCGGAGGCCGGCAAAGCCTCGGAAGACTCGCCGACAGCGCCGATCAATCCTTACGGCACCTCGAAGCTCATGACCGAATGGATGTTGCGGGATCTCGAAGCGGCCGGCGGCCCGTCCTATGTCACGCTGCGTTACTTCAATGTTGCCGGCTGCGATCCCGGCGGCCGCATCGGCCAGTCCACACCGAATGCCACGCTGCTGGTCAAGGTTGCCTGTGAAGCCGCGGTCGGACGGCGCAGTCACGTGTCGGTGTATGGCAGTGACTACCCGACCCCCGATGGCACGGGTCTTCGCGATTACATACACGTCGAGGACCTCGCATCCGCCCACCTCGACGCCCTGAACTACCTGCGACGTGGCGGCAAGCCGAAGACCCTCAACTGCGGCTATGGCCATGGTTACAGCGTTCGCGACGTCCTCAGAGCGGTCGAGCAGGCCAACGGGAAGAAGCTCAATGTCATTGACGAGCCGCGCCGTGCCGGCGACCCGCCACAGCTCATTGCCATTGCCGACCGTGTCCGCGAAGTGCTCGGCTGGGAGCCGCAGTACGACAATCTCGACACCATCGTGCACACCAGCCTCGCCTGGGAACGCCGGATTGCGGCCCGAGATCCGGGCGTGTTCTGGCGCGAATGAGCCGCTGCCCGGCCGAATGCTAGAATCCGCCGATGAAATTCCCGCGCCCGCAATCGCTGAATGGACTGATCCTGGTCGGCTTCGGCCTCGTGGCATTGCCGTTGCTGGTTGCCGTCATCTGGGCCATCGTCAACCTTGACCGGCTGGCTGCGCAAAGCGAGCAATTGCTGGTCACCGGCGTATCGACAGCGGAAAACAACCGCTTGCTCGCCGAGAATGTCGCCTCGCTGGAACGAGTGGCGCGGCAATACCTGGTATTGAGGAATCCGGACAGCCTGGCGCTATTGCGGCAGGATCTCGCGACGCTCGAAGCCACGCTGGACGACATGGCGGGGCTGGTGGACCAGGCGGACGCGACCGCACTGGCCACCTCGATTCGTGCGCTGGCGCGGCGGGTCGTGAATACGCTCACTCAGGGATCGCTGAGCGCCGACGCGGGTGCCAACGCCACCGGGAGCTTCGCCACTTTGCGACAGCGCGTCACACGCCTGACGGCGATTACCGATACTTTCATAGAAACCGAACTGATACGCATACGCGAACGCACCCGGCATGCACAGCGGGTTTCCGCGTGGCAAACCGCCGCGCTGGTTCCCGGCACGCTGATCCTGGTGCTGTTCTTCACATTGCTGGTCGCGAGACCCATCCGCCAGATCGATCGCGCCATACACCAGCTCGGACGGAGCGGATTTTCCAAACCGGTGGTCATCAGCGGCCCGACCGACCTGGAAAAACTCGGGCACCAGCTCGAATGGCTGCGCGTCCGCCTGCTGGAACTCGCGCAGGAGAAGAACAAGTTCTTGAGGCATATGTCTCACGAACTGAAAACGCCGCTGGCCAATATTCGCGAAGGCACGGAACTGCTGCTCGATGGCGCGGTCGGTGAACTGGACCCGCCACAGCGCGAAGTAACCGACATCCTGCGGCTGAACGGACTGAAGCTGCAGCAGCTTATCGAGAACCTGCTGAGTTTCAGCGCCTGGCAAAGCAAGAACGAAGTACTCACGCTCAGCGACTTCCCCCTGCGCGCGCTGGTCATCCAGGTCGCCAAAGCGCAGCGGCTGGCGCTGAAAGCGGCGCAGATCCAGTTGCGCCTCGACGTTGCCGACATCGTCGTCACCGCCGACCGCGACAAGATGCGCACAGTACTCGACAACCTGCTGTCGAATGCCGTGAAATTCACGCCGAGAGGCGGCGTGGTCACAATCCGCGCCGAGCGCAGCGCGACCGATTTTGTACTCGAGTTCGCGGACACGGGTCCCGGGATTCCAGAATATGAAAGTCCGCGGATTTTCGAGGCTTTCTTCCAGGGGACGCAGGAACAGGGCGGCCATATCGCGGGCACAGGCATCGGCCTGTCCGTAGTGCTCGAGTGCATACAGGCGCACGACGGGTCCGTGGAACTGGTCAATTCCGGCGAGTTCAGTGGCGCGCACTTCCGCATACACATTCCGCAAAAGCGGATGATCGAAAAACTAAGGATCGCTGCGAATGCTTAGGGTACAAAACCGCCAACACCTGCGTATCCACGGCCCGATGCTGGGCGTCGCGCCAATCGTGGTACTAATCATTGCGCTGACCGCCGGCTGCTCGCAGACGAAAAACTGGCTGCAGGGACGCAAGACCGCCGATGCCGATCCGGTCATGCTCGGCGCGCCGGAATCCGACCAGTACGTCAGCGAGATGTACCGGCTCGTCAGCGGCGACCCGGCAACCCAGGCGGAAATCTATGCGGATGCGAGCGTTGCTGCAAAACTGACGCCGGATCCCTCGACGCGATTGCGCTTCGCGCTGGTCCTGGCAACGCCAGGACACAGCGGCGCCGATTCCGATGCGGCCCAGGTCATCCTGCGCAATCTGTTGTCGCAGCAGGAACTTATGACCGTGGGCGAGATCGCGCTGGCGACCATCAGTCTCCGGCAGGTCGAAGAACGCATCATGCTGGGGACCGAGACCAATCGCCTGCGCACAGAGAACTCCCGCGCAGCAAGTACCGAGGAAGCCGCGGTCGCCCAACGGATGGCGGAAGTCGAGGGCGAGAACCGGCGCTTGAGGGAGTCGCTGTCCGAGGCCGAGGCCAAGCTCGAGGCCATAACCTCGATCGAACGATCGATACGCGAGCAGTAATTTCGCCGCAGCGGCGTATTGGCATGTTAAATTCGTGGCCCGCACGAACCGAATTCCGTTGCCCATGTCGACAAAATCCAATGGCTCCAAAGGCAAGATCCTGCTAGTCGATGACGATCCGGGCCTGCTGCGCCTCCTGAGCATCCGGCTCCGCGCCGAACAGTACGAGGTCGAGGCGGTCGAGAGCGCCGAGAAGGCGCTCGCCATGCTGCACCGGTTCCGGCCCGACCTGGTCATCACTGACCTGCGCATGGACAAGATGGACGGCATCGCGCTCCTCAAGGAGCTGCAATCGCGCTCGCCGGGCCTAAGAGTGCTGATCATCACCGCGCACGGCACGATTCCGGATGCAGTGCTCGCAACGCAAAGCGGCGCTTTCGGTTTCCTGACGAAGCCCATCGACAAAGACGAGCTCATGAGTACGGTCGAGCGCGCCATGAAAATTTCCGGCTCGACCGAGGTCGATGACGACTGGGCATCGGAGATCATCACCCGCAACCCGGCCACGAAGGAAATCCTGGCGCAGGCGAAGATGGTGGCGGCGACCGATGCACGCGTGCTGATTACCGGCGAATCCGGCACCGGCAAGGAAATGCTGGCACAGGCGATCCACCGCGCCAGCCCGCGCAGGGACAAGCCATTCGTTGCCATCAATTGCAGCGCCATGGCGGAAGACCTGCTCGAGTCGGAACTCTTCGGCCACGAGAAAGGCGCGTTCACCGGCGCGACGCGCAGCCACAAAGGCCTGTTCCAGGCTGCCGAAGGCGGCACTCTCTTGCTCGACGAAGTCGGCGATATGCCGATGCGCCTGCAAGTCAAGCTCCTGCGCGTGCTGCAGGAGCACCAGGTGCGGCCGGTCGGCAGCACCGACGCCTTGCGCGTCGATGTGCGCGTGATCTCGGCCACGCATCGCAATCTACAGGAGATGATGCGCGAGGGAGGATTTCGCGAGGATCTTTACTACCGCCTGAACGTGGTAACCATCCGCATGCTCGAGCTTGATGAACGGCGCGAAGACATTCCCGTGCTGGTATCGCACTTCCTGCAGCAGATCGCGCAAGAAGCCGGACAGGAACGCAAGGTATACGCGCCGGAAGCGGTCGAACTGCTGGTCACGGCCGAGTGGCCGGGCAATATCCGGCAGCTCTACAACATCGTGCGACAGAACGTTGCGCTGTCGCGATCACCGGTAATCAGCGGTGAGCTGGTGCAATCCTCGCTAGGCGAGCACGGCGGGAAACTCGCGTCGTTCAGCGAAGCGCGCGATGAGTTCACGCGCAATTACCTGTCGCAGATCCTGCAGATCACCATGGGCAATGTCAGCCAGGCGGCGCGGCTCGCAAAGCGCAATCGCACCGATTTCTACAAGCTCCTGGCACGCCACGAACTGAACCCGGATTCGTTCAAGACCCGGTAGCCTTTCGCCGTCGATGTATGCAGCGATTTGTGCTGACCGGCCACACACCGGTAAGTACTTCTCGCTCGAAAAAATTCCAACTCGCTCGAAGCACTTACCGGTGTGTGGCCAGCATTTGAAACAGCGCCATCGTCGGTCGCCTGCACTGCAGGCTCCTACAGCGGTTTCAACTGGCATGGTGCCAAGGCAAGCGCCTGTAGGAGCCTGCATCGCAGGCGACTGCGAGAAGTCGCGTCAGGCGTCGTCCGTGCCGGCGCGCTTTGAATACGCTTCCGCTGACAGGCCGTACTTGTTGAGGAGATCGTACAACGTCGGCCGGGTCACACCGAGCTGCTCCGCGGCGCGTGAAATATTGCCGAAGTTTTTCATGAGCGCGACGCGAATCGCTTTGGATTCCGCGCGCTGGCGCACTTCACGCAGGTTCAGCGACTCGGCTTCCCGGTCTTCGATACCGGCGAGGCCAAGGTCGGCGGCCGTGACTTGCTTGCCGTCGGCCATGATCACGGCGCCCTTGATCTTGTTCTCGAGCTCGCGCACGTTGCCGGGCCAGGAATAGGCTTCGATGGCGGCGTTGGCGTCGTCGGTAAACCCGGTCAGTGAGCGTCCCTGCTGCTTCGCGTACTTGTTGAG
>CAYXKM010000118.1:0-13630 GCA_964465665.1 uncultured Woeseiaceae bacterium | reverse complement strand
CCGTACACGCCCCAGTCGATGCCCGCAGTTCCGTCGCCATCAAAGCCTGATACAACGTAAGGATTGCCGAGTTGGCGCAACCAATCCAGCGCTGCCTCACGGCTGTCCCGCCAATTCAGTCCGAAAATCGGGATGACTTTGTTTTGTTCGAGCTGCATCAGGAACTCGTGTTCCTGACGGCATCCGACACACCAGGTCGCCCAGACATTGACGAGTACCGTTTTCCCGGCGAGGTCCGTGTTGCTGACACGCCGTGCCGGATCCTCGAGGGTCGGGAGGTCGAATTGCGGTGCGGCTTTGCCAATGTAAGGCGACGGCAGGGCCGTCGGGTCCTTGGTGAGGCCGATCATGAAGATTGCGATCATGACGGTGACGACAACGATCGGCGCGATATAGCGGATCATCAGGCCGGCTCCCCTTCAAGCTCGACCTGCTGATTTGCGGCTTTGGCCTGCAGGCGATAACGGCGGTCACTGGCTGCAATGACGCCGCCGAGTGCCATGACCAGCGCTCCGAGCCAGATGAAGCGGATCATGGGCTTGTATTGAATGCGCACGCTCCAGGCGTCGTCTCCGAGCGGGTCGCCCAGCGCCACGAACAGGTCGCGATTCCAGCCGGCGTCGATGCCGGCTTCCGTCATCGGGCTCTGCTGCACAAGGTAGGTGCGCTTTTGCGGTCGCAGCTGCGTGACAAATTTACCGTCCCTGCGTACGTCGACCTCCCCTTCGAGTGCCCGGTAATTTGGACCCTCGACCTGTCGCAGCCCGCGCAGTTCAAACTCGTAACCCGCAACGTCGATCGAGTCACCTGGCGCGAGGCGGCGATCCTCCTCGACTGTAAAAGCCGACACGATCGTCACGCCCAGCACAAACAGGCCGAGGCCGAGGTGAGCGACAGACATGCCGAGTGCGCCGCGCGTGATCCCGGGCGTTCCGGGTGCGCGGCGGAACGACCGGATCGGCTGCAACAAAGATACGGCAATGATCCAGACCGCAGCCACCGAGCCAACGGTGAGCAGCAGTCCGGTACGACCGTACACCAGTAGCGGCAACAGCGCGCCTATGACCAGTGCGGCAATCGCCGGGACTCGTAACTGTGCGGCCAGCGCACGCCAGGGTTGCTGGCGCCAGGCCGTGTGCATGCCAAGCCCGACCAGCAGTATCAGGGGCACCATCGGGATGGCAAAGGCGATCTCGAAAAACGGCGGGCCAACGGAGATCTTCCCAGCCTCGAACACCTCGACGATGAGGGGCGCCAGTGTTCCACCGAGTATCAGCGTGGCAGCAATAACCAGCAGCACGTTATTCAGCAGCAGAAAGGTCTCACGTGACAACGGTCGGAACCCGGCAGTCGAGTCCAGTTTCGGCGCCCGCCATGCGTAGAGTGCGAGCGCACCGAGTATGGTCACGGCAAGAAATGCCAAAATGAAGCGCCCGCGTGCCGGATCCGTGGCAAAGGCATGCACGGAAATGAGAATGCCCGATCGCACCAGAAACGTCCCCAGCAAGCTCAGGGAAAATGCCGATATCGCGAGCAGCAATGTCCAGCTCTTGAACAAACCGCGCTTTTCGGTTACCGCCAGCGAATGGATAAGCGCGGTACCGACGAGCCAAGGCATGAATGACGCGTTTTCGACCGGGTCCCAGAACCACCATCCGCCCCAGCCCAATTCGTAGTAAGCCCACCAGCTGCCGAGCGCTATTCCGACAGTAAGGAACATCCATGCAAACGTGGTCCAAGGTCGTGTCCAACGCGCCCAGCTCTGGTCAAGATGCCCACTCAGCATCGCGGCAATGGCAAAAGCGAATGCGACGGAAAAACCGACGTAACCGATGTATAGCATCGGCGGGTGGATGGCGAGACCCGGGTCCTGCAGCAGAGGGTTGAGGTCGGCGCCATCTGCAGGAGCCGGGATCAGTCGCTCGAAGGGGTTCGATGTCAACAGGGTAAACAATAGGAATCCGCAGCTCAGCAATCCAAGGACGCCGATTACCCTCGCGGAAAAGACTTCAGGAAGCTCGCTGCTGTAGCGGCCGACGGCGACTGTCCAACCGCACAGAATCAGTATCCACAACAGCAGCGATCCTTCGTGTGCTCCCCACACGGCGGAGATTTTATAGATATCGGGCAACGCCAGTTGCGAGTGATTGGCGACGTAAAGGACCGAGAAGTCACTTTGCAGGAACGACCATGCGAGGCAGGCAAAAGAGATGCTGACAAAAACCAGCTGACCCATCGCTGCCGGTCTGGCGACCGCCATCATCGCAGCGTCACGGCGGTGCGCGCCCGCCAATGGCAGGACGGACTGGCAGATGGCCAGTGACAGCGCGAGGATAAGTGCAAAATGACCGATCTCGGGAATCATTGGTCCGTACCTGCGCTCTTCGCTGCTTCCGCCGCTTTTTCAGCAGCATGTTTGGCCAGTGTCTCCGCAACTTCCGGCGGCATGTAATTCTCGTCGTGTTTGGCCAATACGGTATCGGCCATGAACCTGCCATCGTCGCCGAGGCGGCCGTGGGCAATGATGCCCTGGCCCTCGCGGAACAGGTCCGGCAACACGCCACTGTAGGCGACGATGAGCTCGGATTGCAGATCGGTCAGGGTGAACTCGAGTTCGAGTTCGCCGCTCTTGCGCTTGACGCTGTCCTCGAGCACCAGGCCGCCGACACGAAAATTGCGATCGTCCGGCACATTGCCCCTGGCAACCTCGGAGATCTCGATATAGAACATCATATTGTCCTGAAATGCCCGCAGGGTAAGCCCTACTGCAATGGCAAGGCCAGCCACCGCCAGGCCCACTGCCAGCATTCGTTGCTGTCTTGGTTTCATTCGTTTGCCTCCGTTGCACGCAATTGCATGCCGATGTCACGCAGGACTCTGCGATGGCGACGCAGTGCCAGCACCGTACACAGGATGAGCACTATTACCGCCAGTCCTACCGAACTCCATACGTAGGCACCGTAGCCGCCCATGGCCAGAGTGTCGCTCATGAAATCGCCTCCTGGCCAGCAACCAGCTCACGGACCCAGCGTGCGCGACGCTCGCGGTACAGCACTTCGCTGCGCACCCGGTACAGGAGCAGCGCAGCGAATATCAGCGTGAAACCAAGGATATTGATCAGCAGCGGGTTCAGCATTTCCGGCGGCATTTTTCCTGCCAGTACGGTTTGCCCCTGGTGCAGGGAGGTCCACCAGTAAACGGAATAGTGGATGACCGGAATATTCACTGCGCCGACCAGGGCCAACACCGCACTCGCCTTGTCCGCTTTGGGAAGGTCGTCGATCGCGGATCGTAGTGCCATATAACCGAAATACAAAAACAGCATAAGCAGCTGCGATGTCAGTCTTGGATCGCCCCATTCCCACCAGGTACCCCACATCGGCCTGCCCCAGATCGATCCGGTGGCGAGTGACAAAAAAGTAAACCATGCGCCGAGCGGGGCCGCGGCAGCCGCGACCGCGTGAGAAAGTTTGATGCGCCAGATGAGACCGATGGTTGCCGAAACCGCCATGATCATGTACGCCATCATGGACAGGTAGGCGCTCGGGACATGGACATAGATGATGCGGAATGCATCTTTCTGCTGATAGTCGATCGGCGCCTCGAAAAGGCCGTTCCAGCTGCCAGCGGCAGTCAACACGATACCGGCGATCGCGAACACGCGGATGAATGCCGGGGCGATACGATAGAAATGTGGCGGCGAGGCCAGTTTGTGAAAGAAAGTCCACATGATGTCAGTATTTACTCATTGCTGATTTTCAGCGCCGCTGCCGTCGCGAAAGGCGCAAGGGATACGGTGAACATGCAGTAAGCGGCCAGAATATACACACCCGCCGAAGTCGCATCCCCGGCGATTGCCAGTGACACGGTCCTGGCACCAAAAATCAGTACCGGCATGGCGAGCGGCAGGATCAACAGACTTAGCAGCGCATTTCCTCGATTCAGGCCGACCGTGAGCGCTGCGCCGATCGAGCCGAGCATGCTCAAGCTCAGTGTACCGAGAGTCAGCGTAAGCATCAGGATGCCCATCACGTTTGTCGGCAAGCGGAAAGTCATGGCCAGCAATGGCGACATGAGTACCAGCGGCAGGCCCGTCACCAGCCAGTGAGCCAGGGCCTTGCCAAAAACCAGCAACGGCAATGGCTGCGGGCTGAGGACCAGCTGATCGAGGCTGCCGTCCTCGTAATCCGACAGGAACAGGCCGTTCAATGCAAGCAGCGTGGCGAGCAGCGCGGCAACCCATAGCACGCCCGGCCCGTACTGCAGCAATTGCTCCGCGCTCGGCCCGGTTGCCAGCGGAAAAAGGGTGCACACCATGGCATAAAACATGAGCGGATTGACGGCATCGCCTGGACGTTTCCAAGCCAGCAGCAGATCGCGACGGATAATTGCGACTAGCCCGGCAATGAGGTCCGATTCCGAATGTTCGAGCTCGTTCATCGCAGTTTGATCCGGCGCGTCGGCGCGGAGATATCGATGGCGTGATGGGTGGCAACCACGCAAACGCCGCCCTGTTTCAGCTTCCGCTCGATGATTTCGCGGACCAGCGTCTGACCCGCGGTATCGAGATTGGTAAATGGTTCATCCATGAGCCAGAGCCTGGATCCCGAAAGGACAAGCCGGGCCAGCGCAACACGCCGCTGCTGGCCCGCCGACAATGCACGCACCGGCAGGCGCTCGAGTCCCTTGAGCCCCAGCCTGCCGAGCACCTCGTTGTCACCGTCCCGGGCGCGGCCCCGAAGAGCGGCATCGAAGCGCAGGTTCTCGACCAGGGTAAGGTCGTATTTGAGGCCGAGGCGGTGCGAGAGCCACGCCATGTCCGCGCAAAGCGTCTGCCGGTTCCGCAGCGTGACCTGGCCTCGCCAGTAAATGACACCCGAATCGAGTGACAGCAAGCCGGAAATTGCGCGCAACAGACTGGTCTTGCCGCTGCCGTTTGCGCCCTCTACCAGCAGCATTTCGCCTGCCCCCAGCGCAAACCCGAGACTCTCGAACAGGCACCGGTCTCCACGAAACAGGCGCAGGTCGGAAGCAGACAGCAACTCGGTAAAGGTGTTGGCCGGCATCAGGGCCCGCCACCAGCCCGGCTCAGGCAAATACGGAGATCAACTAAAAGCATAAATGTCATCCGATTATAGAACATTCTTAAAGTCATCTACGCGCAATTGTTCTGGCCGCATTGAAAGCGACAACGTCACTCCAGTTCGATTGCAGACCTGTCGGGCTGGTCGTAAACTGATCGACCCGGTTTTCAATTAAGCTCATCAAGAATCAAAGAAAGTAACTGTATCAGAACGAAAAACCGGGACTAAACAGAGTTCAACAGAATGGAGCTTTCTGCGGCCGGATTGAAGCAACAGCCTTTCCGTACTCACGGAAAGTCGCTGGTCTATGTCGCGTACGCTGCGCAGGCGGCCGCGACCCGTTTCCTCAGGGAGACGACCGCGCATCCACAGGGCCTGGGCCTTTTCCAGGGCCCCCGGCTCTCCGGCAAGACGACCATCATCCGTGAGTTCGTGGAGTCGATGGACAGTGACACAGCGTTTGCCGTGGTCGACGGCGCCGGCCTGAACACGACCTCGTTCCTGAACAGCGTGCTCGGGCAGTTCGGCTACGAGCTGCAATTCAATTCAGCCAACGAACTGATCAATATGCTGCGGGTGTTCGCGTTACAGCAGACCGCGAGCAACAAGCCTCCACTGCTTATCGTTGAAAATACACACGCGATGAATCCCAGTGCGCTGCGCATGCTTTGCGAACTGGCCGAGTTCCGGGTAAGGCATCGCAGCGCTTTGCGAATGGTGCTCGCGAGCGACCGATCGATCGGGCCCATAGTCAGTGCGCCCGCCATGGAACAGGTCGGATCGCGCATCACCGGCAATTTCTTTCTCGATCCGATGTCGGCCGATGAAACCCAATACTACCTCCATGCCAAGTTGCGCGCGGGTGGTTGCACGGATCCCGCGTCGGTGGTGCCGGCGGACGTTTGCGAATGTTTGTACCAGCATTCCGGTGGCTGGCCAGGGGTCGTCGATCGACTGGTATTACTGGCGTTGGCGAAGGCGCCCCATTGCCCGATCCTGAGCGAGCATATCGAAAGGCCGTTATTGACGGGTACTCACGTGGTCGGCACGCGGGAAGATGGCCGGCCTGCGCTCGCGGCAGACTCCGACCCACCGAGATTGTTCCTGACCCTGCATGGCAAGACGCTGAAAGAGGTCGATCTGGAACGGCCGCGGCTTCTAATCGGCCGCTCCGATCACAACGACCTTTGCATCAACAGCAAATACGTCAGCCGGCATCATGCGCTGCTGGTTCGCCACGGGCGTGCAACGTTTCTCATGGATCTCAACAGCACCAATGGCACTTACGTCAATTCGCGCCGAATATCGAACCACGTGTTGCAGCACGAGGACGTGATTTCCGTCGGCCAGCACGGTGTCAAGTTCATCGACCCCCAGGCAGCTCCCGTAGTCGAGCTCGAGGGAAATGGTTTTACCGATACCATCATCATGAAAAGTCTGGATGACATCCGGCGCCTGCTCGTGAGGGAGAATACGGTGGTGCTGCCGGTGCAGGGTCCCAGTCCGTCGGAAACGGAGCCGGGAAGAAATTCCGCCTGAAGGCTGCCTCACGTCGCTGAGTGCAACGGCGGTTTGGCCTCACGCTGTAAATTCTCCGCGAAGAAATTTTCCTTGAAATGTTTGCGGCACATCGACACGTAGCGATTATCGCCGCCGATCTCGACCTGCGACCCTTCCGTGATCGCGTTGCCGTCGACATCGAGCCGTACGACCATCGTCGCCTTCGATCCGCAATGGCAAATGGCTTTCAGTTCGGTCAGCACGTCGCTCCACGCCAGCAGATACTGGCTGCCCTCGAAGGGTTCGCCGCGGAAGTCCGTGCGCAGTCCATACGCCAGCACAGGAATGCCCAGCCGATCCGACACCTCGCCTAGCTGAAACACCTGCGCTTTGGTCAGGAACTGGGCTTCGTCGACCATTACGCAGTGCAACGGGTCCAAACGCACGCAGGTCTCGACAATTTCAAACAGATCGTCGGCCCGGTTGAATGTGGTCGCCTGCGCTTCGAGTCCGATTCGCGACATTACCCGGCCGACTCCGTATCGATTGTCAACGGCCGGCGCCAGGATCAGCGTGCTCATGCCACGTTCCCTGTAGTTGTAACTCGACTGCAGCAGTGACGTGGACTTGCCCGCATTCATCGACGAGTAATAAAAATAGAGTTTTGCCATAAACCGGACCCGGCAGTTGCTACGTCTCTGTCACTTTACGCGCTTGACCCTGACGCTGCCCTTGTCTTCGTCCATTACCATCTTGTAACCAAAAAAATCCTTGCGCAACGTGGCAGAAAAGCTGCACGCACTTTCCCGGACTGCTCTTCCGCCGGTGCGTTTCCAGACTTCACCATTGGCCAGGTTGAAGTGGGTCTCGCCGGCATTGCTGATCCGGCAGCTGCTCACTACTATCCGGTATTCCTCCGACGGGCGGTCGCCCTTGACGGGCACATTGGTCGGCGCGGTTCCGGGAACCGCCGACTCGGCAGCAACCGCAACTCCGGCCGTGGCACCGGTATTCGTCGGCTCGGACGGGATTTCGGGCGAGACGGCTTCTGCATCGTTTTCCACGGCAAGTGCTTCCTGGCCAAGTGCTTCATAACAGTCGATACGGGCGGTGTCATCGGAAATTAGTGCGCAGATTTTCAGGCGTTCCGCCGTTTCGTCGGACTGTGCCACAGCCAATGCAGGCAAGACACTCAATACGCTGCCGATCCAGAAGGTGAACGATAAGGAATTCCTTTTCATTGGATTTCTGCCTGTGTTGGTGCCCAGGGCGGGGGTTGAATACCGGTGGTGAAACGTTTTGTCTGCAGATTCCTGAGGGTTCGAAGTGTTGAGCACAATGAGGATAGACCGATTGGCTAAGCAGTGAAACTGCTGTAGACCAATGGCTCTGACGGATGGGAAGCGGCGGTGACTGCCAGTTTCACTGGCAGCAGAATGCCGGGTAGTTCGGGCAGCTCCTGATCACCTACGAATTTCGGTGATCCAGTATTTCCGCAAGCCTCTCTGCCAGCACGCGAAGTGGCGTCGGCTTCTGCAGCAGGGCGTCCGCGCCGCGTTTTCGGGCTTCGAATTCGTTGGCCGCGTCTCCGTACGAGGTCAATACGATGCAGGCGGCTGTCGGTTGCAGATTCCGGACGCGCTCGACGATGTCCATTCCCTCCATGCGATTACGTCCGGATAAGCGCAGATCGGTGATGACCGCGGCATATGCAAAGCGATCCAGCAGGCCTTGTGCGGCAGTCTCGTCCCCTGCGCAGTCGACCTGGTAGCCCAAATACGTGAAATAGTCCGTTATGGCTGCGATGACGTGCTCCTCGTCATCGATGATCAGGATCGGGCGACCGGGACGAAGGAGCATCGACACTGGGAGATCAGTCAAACTGTTCATTCGGTCACCAGCATTTCCGACGCAATCGCATGTACCGCTCCGATCGGCTAAATTGCCGGGAGCCCCAGTGTGACCTCCAGATCAGCCGGCTGAATCGGATCCCGCTCCTGCAGGAACAACTCGGCCAGCTGCGAAGATCGCGGTCGCCACAATGAAGATTCCTCCTACAGGCGTGCGCATTGATCCTCTTTGTTGCCGCCCACGACGTTGCTGCCGCCAACGGGAGCCGGTGTGTTCGCCTTGCACTGCAGGTTGCCGTCGATGGTGTTCCTCCGGATCTCGAGGCCGCCCTTGTTCTGGAATGCCTGCACGCTGCCACCGACGCGGTTGCGCAGGACCCGCAACTTGGCGGAGTTCGAATCGTACTGGATGTCGCCTTCGATGCGGCTGTCGCTCACGGTCGCGGCGCCGCCCTGTTTCACCTGCACCGAGCCACCGACCCGCGACCCGTCGAGCACGCGCACATTCTTGGCGTTTTCGGCCTGTACGTTGCCGATCACGACAACGTCCTCGGCGCGCAATGTCGCGTTCCATTCGACTTTGATCGTGCCTTTGACCCGAGTGCCGAGCAGCACGCAGCTTGCGTATTCCGGCACGCGTAGGTTGTCGACCGTCACCGCGCGGATCGTTCCCCGGCAGACGCGCTCTTCGGCCGAAGCCGGCGCTGCCGAAAACAGCAACAGGGGCGCTACCAGGGCGGTCATCACCAACACATTGTGAGTCTTTGTCATTTGATGGCTCCTCAGTTCTGGGTAAATGAATGTTGCGGACACCCATGCTTGCTGCAATTGTCATGCCACGCCGCTTCGGTCCCGGCGCGCTGCGCGGAAAACGAGTTGAAACAACGCTTTGGCAATGGAGCGGACGGTCTCGCCCCGGTGCGACAGGTGTTCCGCGTCCTGAATCCGGACTGCTTGTCTAGTCCTTGGACGGAGTCAGACCGTAGTCCTTCAGCTTCTGATAGAGCGTGCTGCGCGGAATTCCCAGGCGCTTGGCCGCCGCCGCGACCTTGCCGTGAGTGTCACCAAGCACGCGTGCGATGTGCCGGTGCTCCAGTTCCCGAAGCGTCAGCATCGAGTCATCGCCCGATTGCGCCGCTTGAACGGCATCGAAGCGCAGGTCATCGCCGCCGATCGGTTCGCCGTCGCCGAGCAGCACTGCGCGCTCGAGGATATTGCGCAGCTCGCGCACATTGCCGGGCCAGTGGTAACCGAGTAGAGCCGTCTCCGCATCCGCCGAGAACTCGGGTGCGACGCGACCAAGGTCGGTCGCAATGCGGCCCAGCAGCACTTTTGCCAGAATGACCACGTCGCTGTCGCGCTCCCTCAATGGCGGCACGACGAGAGGGATCGCACTGACGCGGAAATACAGATCGCTGCGGAACTTTCCAGCGCGGCTCAGCGCGCCGAGGTCCGCGTGGGTCGCCGCAATCAAGCGGATGTCGACATACCGCTCGCGCACGCCTCCCAGCATCCGGAAGTGCTTCTCCTCGATCACCTTGAGCAGCTTCGGTTGCACCTGCGGATCCACGTCTCCAATTTCGTCGAGAAATACGGTGCCACCGTGAGCGATCTCGAGCAGCCCCTGCTTGCGCACCACCGCACCGGTGAATGCGCCCTTCTCGTGTCCAAACAACTCCGATTCGAGAAACTCGCGCGACAGTCCGGCGCAATTGAGGTCGACAAAAGCCTCCTTCGAGCGTGACCCGTGCCGGTGCAGCCAGACCGCCAGCACCCCCTTGCCGGTGCCGGTCTCACCCTGAATGAGGATCGGGCTGTCAGCCGCAAGCACCTTACGGGCCTGTTCCGCCAGGTCGCGAATCGCGGGGCTCGTTCCCAGGAACGGGTCGACGACCGCGCGTCCCGCTTGAGCCGACCCGGCGAGATGCGTGCGATGGGCCCGACTGGCGTCGAGCTGGCGCCGGAGTATGACCTGAAGCACCGGAAGCTCGATAGGCTTCGTCAGAAACTGTTCGGCGCCCTCCTTGATGGCCTGCACCGCCAGATCGATCGAGGCATGTGCGGTCAGTACGATCAGCGGGACGTTGGGATCGATCTCACGCAGTCGCGGTATCAGGAATAGCGCGTCGCCATCGGCCAGTTTGTAGTCGATGACGGCTGCGTCCGGCCTGACGGTGAGAAACACATCGAGTGCCTGACGGCAAGTTTCCGCCTCGTGCACTTCGTAATCATGAGCCTCGAGAAAATTCCGCAGCCCGAAGCGGACCGCGGGCTCGTCGTCGATCACCAGGATACGTTTTCTTGTCACCAAGCCATCCTACCCTTCTGGCTGCAGCTCATGCTTCCACCACGGGCAACCGAACGGTGACGACTGCGCCGCCCTCCGGACGATTCTGCGCCATAATCTCGCCGCCATGCTCGTGCACGACCCGCTGCACCAGCGCGAGACCGAGACCCGTGCCACCACGCCGGCGCGTGAAAAACGGCTCGAATATCCGCGGCAGATCCTCGGCCTGAAAACCTGGCCCGCTGTCGCTGACCACACAATCGATCCACCGGCGTCCGCCCTGATCAAGGCAATTGGCTGCGAGCGTAACCGCCGTTTTGGGCGGCGCATGCTGGAGCGCATTGTCGAACAGATTTTGGAACACCTGCGCGAGACGGTCCTGATTCATTTGGATGATTACCGGTTCCGGACCCATCTGCACAGTAATCGTCGCGCCCTGCTTTCGCGCCAATGCGCTGCACGACTCGGCAGCGGCCGCGACTACTGCATTCAGTGGCCCAGGGATCAGCTCGCGCGCGGGTGGCCTGCTATAGGACAGGAGATCCCCCATAAGCTTGTTGAGGCGGCTCACTTCCGTGTGTAGCACGTCGAGGTAACGCCGAAACTCGTTCTGCTCGCCGAGTCGTGCGCTCATGGCATCCAGTGTCGCCGAAATCCCGAACAATGGATTGCGCACTTCGTGTGCCACACCAGCTAGCAGCGCGCCCATCGCCGACATGGTTTCGCTGCGCCGCAGCTCCGCTTGCAGACGCTCGCGTTCCGCGATCTCTTGTCGCAGCTCGGTGACCGTCCGGCGCTGGACACCCTCGCTTGCTTCCAGCCGGTCTCGCGACACAGTCGTCGCCTGCAATTGCTCCACCATGGCATTGTACTGCTTCGCCAGGTCACCAAATTCGTCGTTCCCTTTCGGGGCGATGCGATAGGACAGGTCGCCGCCGGTCACGGCCAGCGTACCGCGGTAGAGCATGCCGAGTGGTGTACGGATCACGTGGATCAGGAGGAAGCCGATGACTCCGGCGGCCAGCAGGAACACGGGCACGAGGAACTGCATGGCGAGGAACACTTCGTCGGCCGCGGTCTTGGCTTGCTCCCTGGGTTCGTCCAGGCCGCGCACGGCAAGGACCTGGATCTCGTTATCCAGCAGGTCGTCCATTGACTGGCGCAGACCCATGAGCCGGTCGCGTCCCTCGAGAATCTCGTTCTCGAGCGCAACCACCTCCTTGACATGTGAGACGACATTCGCGCCCAAGCTGCGCAACGCAGGCGCCAGCCTCAAGGCCTCCTGGCTCAGGTTAAAGCCGAGAAGGTTCTCCAGGGCGCGCTCCATGCTGGCGAGTTTGGCCAGGATTGTGCGTCTCGCAGACGGCGACGGCTCACGATGATAGTTGGCCGCCCATTGACCGACCTCCGCAATCTCGGCCTCGAAATCGGCACTGGCAACGGCAGCGCCGATCCCGTTACGTCGCAACTCCACCTCGCGGAACAATCCAGGCTGCAGGTACGCATTGAGGATGTAGTGAATCTCCTCGGTACCGTCCCCGATCGACGTGTACAGTTCTTCCTGCCGGTCCGCGAGGTCCATCAGCTCGTTCGCAAGTTGCGCGAATTCCCGGTGCTGCCCATGAACCAGGCGCGCGAGCTCGCGCTCACGGTCCGTCGCCACAAGCCGCAGATACGTCTCATGGTAGCGGGCGAAATCCGCCACGTCGTCGTCCGCCTGGATCCGATACTCTGGCAAGGAGTTTGCCAAGTACGTGAGCACATAGAGCCCCGCGCCGTTGACATTGATTTCCATGCCGTATGCCGCCGCGATGACAGGGGCCTGAACCGCTGCGAGGCGTTCGAGCGCCGCTTCGACCCGTTCGAGCCCACGGTAGATGATGAGCATGGATGCCATGCCGACCGTGATGATAAGCGCGAGGCCGAGCGCGACCTTGAGCGTCACGCCAAAGCGTATTTGTCCTTGCGGCATGCGGCTATCCTCCCCGGCCCGGTGCGCGGTGAGCCGACGGCAATGCAGCATACCGAAAGTTTTTGTTTTTGTTGGTGCCCGGGGCGGGAGTCGAACCCACATGACCTTTAGGATCAACGGATTTTAAGTCCGTAGCGTCTACCAATTCCGCCACCCGGGCTAGCACATGTCAATGGAGGCCAGGGTTGGAGTCCAGGCCGCCCGGAGTGGCTTGTTTTGCGCCAATTCGTGCCACCATTTTTTCCGGTTGCCCGTCCAGTACCCCACTCCGTTCAGGATCAAAAATCGACCTCGAAAAGTTTGCCCACCATACCGGAAAAATCGACCCGATTATGCCCTCCACTGGCTCCGCTGCCTCGGCAAGACGGGCGCGAGGAAGACAAGCACCCGGACTGGACACGCGCCGGCCGTTCGCTTTGATGCTGTTCTGGCTCGCGCGTGTCCGGTACTCGCCAGGGGCAGTCAGCCAACGAGCGAAACGGGGAGATGGAGGCTAGGGTCGGAATCGAACCGGCGTCCACGGCTTTGCAGGCCGCTGCATGACCACTCTGCCACCTAGCCGGGGGCAACTTTCCAAGGGCGTCCTGGCAAACCGGGCCTACTACCCAATCTTGCAGGCGCTGCAGTATACCGGCGTCTGCTGCGGAATCAATCGCACTGCCATTCGACATTCATCACACATTCTTGATTGATTCATGCGGATATCTTCAGGTCAGCGGATGGGCTGGCTTGCATTGTTTATCTGCCGGCATTCCGCCGGCGAATGACAAATGCAATGGAGATAATCATGCACACTTCAACTTTCCTCAGATGGCAGGCGTTCGCGCTTCTTGCGGCACTCGTGCTGCTCTCCCCGGACCCGTCCCGGGCAAGCACGGCGGAGTTTCTGGGCAACAAGGCGCGCCCCGAGGTCTTTGTATTTGGCGACAGCTTGTCC
>CAYXKM010000117.1:0-3174 GCA_964465665.1 uncultured Woeseiaceae bacterium | reverse complement strand
CGCCGCGATTCGCGAGGCGGATTCCAATGCTGCGTTCGTCGCTTTCGCCATGCACAGCCACGAGACGGCGGGACATATCGATGACATTCCGCTGGGGGATTACGAACTCGCCGCGCTGCACAAAGCGAACGAGGTGCCGAGCCCGGATGAACCGATGCCGGCAGAATTCCAGCCGCGGCTCTTTCAGAAGGCGATCGAGGCCGGCGCCGATGCCGTCATACGCACCGGGCCGCACACCCTCGGCGGCATCGAAATCTACAAGGGGCGGCCGATCTATTACAGCCTGGGCAGCCTGTTCCTGCTGTTCTGCGGCGATCGCACGTACCAGGCACCGAGCGGGCAGATCAAGACACTGCCGGATGAGTGGTATGAGACGGTCGTGCCCGTTGCGCGTTACGCGGGCGGTGAGCTCGTCGAGATTCGCCTGCACCCGGCCGTCATCCAGTCAGAGCCCGGACCGCTTTGCAGCGTGCCGCGGCCGGCCAATGAAACAGAGGCCCAGCGCATTTTGCAGCGCATCCGGGAACGGTCGGTTCCCTTCGGTACGGAGGTCGTTATCCGCGAAAACGTCGGGATCATAACGCCACGGAATTAGGTCGCCCGCGATGCCACGGTGGTCGATTATTCGCGATTCGCGACGCAGCGGACCGAAAGAAACCACGGCTTGTAGACACGGCTGCGATAAATGCCGGTGCGATGGGCCGCAAGGTCACGGTGCCAGGCATGGTTGTAATCGGCTTCGGTCGCCGTCCAGATTGCCGCGGTTTCGTCCTTGCCTTCGAATTCGCCGTCGGCATCACCGTAGCCGGCAAACGGGAACTGCAATGCACGGCTTCCACCCGCTTTGATCTGCTCGCCCGCTGGCTCGCCGCGTTCGCGATTGCTCGCCAGTTCCTCGAACGGCACGCCCAGCCAGAGCTCGAGTTTCTGCCATTCGTAGTCCGTCGCGAGATGCCAGCCCGCGGGACAGGCCTGCAGCGCCACTTCCCAGGGGTACAGCCTGCCCAGCTCGTGGCAGTTCGCCGGCTCTTTGTCGTAACAAACAGAGTTCCAGGCGGCATAGCGCAGGTTCTCCGTCATCCAGCGCAGCCCGGCGGCCTCGACGACACCGTAGGATTGCTGATCACGCGCGTCCACGAACCTGTCCTCGGCCAGCACCGGTGCGATGCACCCGACCAGACAGTACAGGACGCAGAATCTGACTTTCATCCGGCAGCTCCTCGGGGTATGGAAGCAAGTCTACGTCTTTGCGGTCACTGTCGCCGTAATTCGAGATAGGCGTCGCCTGCAATGCAGGCTCCTACAGGGGCGATGACAATAATCGCGACAGTGTCGAGGTTCGCGTCGCCCGCAATGTGGGCTCCTACAGTGCGTTCGCCGGTGAGGAAAGGGGTTTCAGGTACTTGTCGAGAAAGGCAACGTAGGCTTCCGATGCCTTGATGCGGTTCTCGCGCTTGGAGAAACCGTGGCCTTCGTCGGGGAACAGCACATAGTCCACCGGCACGTCGTTCGCGCGCACCGCAGCGACGATCTCGTCGCTTTCCACTTGAAGCACGCGCGGGTCGTTCGCGCCCTGCACTACCAGCAGCGGCTTCGTGATGTTCTGCGCATGGAACAACGGCGAGATGCGGCGATGGCGTTCGGCGTCGGTGGCCGGGTCGCCCATCTCGTCGTACAGCGCCTCCTTGAACGATTCCCACCACGGCGGAATGCTGGTGAGCGTGCGCACCCAGTTCATCACGCCGAAAATGTTGACGCCGACGTCGAACGCGTCCGGTTCGAACGCAAGCGCTGCACCGACCATGTAACCACCGTAGGAACCGCCGATAATGCCGATGCGCTCGCCGTCCACCCAATCGAGCGACGCGAGGTAGTCCTTCGCTTTGACGATGTCCTGCAGGTCCACTTCACCGTGTTTCTTGTCATCGAGATGGAAGAAAGTTTTTCCATAGCCGGAAGAACCACGGTTGTTGGCGGCGAGGATTGCATAGCCGTGATTGACCAGGTGCTGGATGGTTGCGGAATAACCGGTGCGGCTCTGCCCGCCGGGGCCTCCGTGCACCCACACCAGCGCCGGCACCTTGCTGGTCGCGGACGAGCCCTTCGGGCGGTACAGGATCGAGGGGATCCCGAGATCGTCGTAACTTTCATAGCGCACGACCTCGGTCGCGACCAGGTCCTTTTCGTCGATTGCCGGGTTGAGTGCGTGCGTGAGCCGTGCGTGCGTTCCAGCGTCGAGGTTCACGGTGTACACGTCATTCGGTGAGGTGTCCGTACTCAGCATCAATGCAACTTTTTGCTCATCGCGCGAGAAACGGATCTGCGCGAGATCGCCCGGCGGCAGACCCGGCAGTTCCAGTTCCTTGCCGTTGGTGTTGTCGAGGATGCGCACGACGGTACGCGCATCGTCGTTGGTGCCGGAGACGCGATAACGGCCGGATTCGGAGAAAGTGACGAACATCACGTCCCAGTTGGCGGAGACCAGCGGCGCTTTCTCGCCGCTGCCGAGATCGTAAGTCCAGGCCTGGTCGAACTCGCCGTGTTCGTTGGTCGAGTACACGAGCTTCGAGCTGTCGCGCGTGAATGCATAGACATCGTGCGACACGTTGCCCTCGTGCGCCGTGATCAGTTGCGGTTCGGCGTCCGGGACCGTCGTGTCGAGGAGGTAAATATCGGAATCGGCGCTGGTGCGCGGTTTGACGAGTGCGACGGTGCTGCCGTCCGGCGAAATGGCCGACACATCGTAGGCATCCACGTTCTCGAACATCAGTGTGCGCGCGTAGTCTTTTGTGGCATAGCGATACACGTCGAAAGCCGCAGAATCACGCTCGTTGGTGTAGGCGAAGAAAGACTCACCGTCACCGGACCAGCCGAGGAATTCTGCTTTGACTTTGTCGCCAGGCGTCAGATCCCGTGTTTCACCGGAGAGCTCACGAACATAAAGGTGATCGAGTTCGTTGCCGCCCTGGTCAGCCGCGATCAACACCCGCACATCGTCGGGGAACCAGGAGATGGCATAGGTCGAGTCCGTGGTCGAGGTCGTCAATGGCGTTTTGGCGCCGTCGGCGGCCGCCAGCGCGTACACATTGGGAATGCCGGTCTCATCGGAGGTCACGAGCAGCGCGGTGTCATCCGGGGACCAGGCATAACCGCCGGACAGCGAATAAAAGGTGG
>CAYXKM010000116.1:0-6938 GCA_964465665.1 uncultured Woeseiaceae bacterium | reverse complement strand
AACGACGGAGGTCTGGCGGTCGGTGCGTCGGATGGTATCGGGCGAATGGCCGACCGAGAAACCGGCGACAGCTCCCAGCGTTATTCTTCGTCCGTCAGGCGTGTACAGGGGCAGATCGGCCAGTTGTTCGATGCTTTGCTTGTCGTTTTCGCGGAATGCCAGCCTGACGCCGACTTCGCCTGTTTCACCGCGGAATTCCCTAAGGTTTTGCCCGCGCATCGCGATCGCGATCGAACCCGCGATCTCCTCGGTTGTCAGGCCGACAGCAGCCGCGCGGCTGCGATCGATGCTTACCTGCACTTCACGTTCGCCGAGTTCGGCGTCCGAGCGGACATCTTTCAATCCGGGAACGGCCGACAAGATCCGCACCACATCGACTCCGAGCTCGTTCAGGCGAGAAGTGGAATCGCCGGAAATCTGCACGCTGAAACCGTCGCCACCGCCTTCCTGGTCAAACTCGAAGTTCGGCTTGCCGATGGCGATGACCGGCATCTTCTCTTCGATCCGCGTGATGATCTCCTTGGTGGACACTGTGATGTTGTCGTCTTCGGTCAGCAGGATGACCGATTCGGCCCTGCCCTTCTCGTAGTAGCTGTAAACGGAGCGGATATCAAACTCCTGCTGGTTTTCGAACAGGAAATTCTCGATCTGGTAAACCGTTTTCTCGACCAGTTCCAGCGGGTGCTGTCCTTCGATGTTGTAAGGCATGTAAAGGCGCCTGCCCGATTCCTGTGGAAACGCATCGAATTTCACCAGTTGCAACATGAGTGGCAATACGCCGATGACGCAGGTCAGCAGGATGCCAAGCGCTGTCCACCACGGGTGGCGAAGTATCCACTCCAGACTCTTTGTATACCGTGTCGTAAGGCGCGAAAGGTATGCGCCCTCTTTTTGCTCCGGCAGCATCGGCACGCGCGCCGCCAGCATCGGTACCAGGGTCTGGGCGATGAACAGGGAAGCCACCAGCGCGACAATGATAGTTACGGCAACGTGCGTCATGAAAACCGAGATGTCGGTCTTGGTACCGAACATGATCGGAACAAAAACGATGATCGTTGTCGCGGTGCCCGCAATGACAGCCATGCCTACTTCGCGGACACCTGTCATGGTCGCTTTGTACGGTTCCGAGGGGTTCATGGCCCTGTGACGGAACACGCTTTCGATGACCACAACCGCATTGTCGACCAGCATACCCACGGCCAGCATGAGTCCCATCATCGTCAGCATGTTGAGACTGAGGCCGGCGAAGTACAGAGCGCCGAGCGTGATGGTCAGGGAGA
The DNA here is from genome assembly GCA_964465665.1 of uncultured Woeseiaceae bacterium. Taxonomy (GTDB): domain Bacteria; phylum Pseudomonadota; class Gammaproteobacteria; order Steroidobacterales; family Woeseiaceae; genus JAKEGN01. The sequence goes on along the minus strand of CAYXKM010000116.1, from coordinate 5,658 downwards.
AGGGTACCGCGGCAGTGACAATCAGCGTTGTCGTCATTTGCCGGAGGAACGCGTAAAGGACGACAATGGCCAGCAATGCGCCGATGAGTCCGGCCTGCAACAGGTCCGCCAGCGATTCGCGGACGCTGTCTCCCTGGTTCTCCAGGTCGAAAATGTTGATGCCCTGCATCTGCGGCAATTTGCCGATCTTTTCGACTTCTTCCATGACCCGGTCGGTCACTTCCACCATGTTCGCGCCGGTCGATTTGCTGATCTGTACACCGATGGCATACGAGCGGTCCAGGTGGCGCCCGTACTCACGGTCCGGGCTGCGCAGTTCGACGCTCGCGACATCCCGCAGTCGCAGGTTGGCGCTATCGATCACCAGGTTGCGGATCTGCTCGATGGAAGTGAACTCGCCTTTCGGTCGGACACTGAACCGCTGGTTGCTGTCGGTGATCCGACCGGCACTGACCGCGAAATTGCTGCGCTCGAGGAGTTGCCGCAATTCCTCGAGATCGACTCCGTGTGCGGCGATACGGTCGGAGTCCAGCAGGATCCTTATTTCCCGGGGATCGACTCCGTGCAATTCGACCTTCGATACACCTTCGATGCGTTCTATGCGCCGCTTCATCAGCCGGTCCAGCATGTCGTAGCTGTCGGACAGGTCGCGGTTGCTGGAAATTCTCAGCTGCAGAATAGGTTGATCGGAAAGCGATCCGGTGAAAATGAAAATACGCCGGATGTCGGCTGGCAATTCGTGGCGGATGCCGTCGACCTTGGCACGGGCCTCGATGCCCTTGGCGCCCATGCTCTGGTCCCAGCCGAACTGCAGAAACACCTGCGCCTGGCTTTCTGTCGACGACGAGAACATCTGCTCGACGCCGGATAAGGTTGCCAGCGCTTCCTCGACAGGCCGGGTGATGAGGCGCTCGATCTCTTCCGGCGTCGAGCCTTCATACGGAATCTGAATGAAGATTCCGGGAAACTCGATATCCGGGAACTTCTCGAGCGGCAGAAGCCGTGTCGCAATCAAACCGACCAGTGCGAGCGCGACGAAAACGACGACGGTTGTGACCGGCCGGTGCAGTGCAATTTCGGTGTGCTTCATGGACGTCAGCCGCGCGCCGGTTGAGGAAGGCCAGTCAGGGTCTCGTCAGCCACTACCCATTTCTTTCGATCGAGCAACGAGTACACAACCGGGATAACCACCAGGGTCAGCAATGTCGAAACAAGCAGGCCACCGATAACCGTAATGGCCATCGGTGTTCGAACTTCGGTGCCCTCGCCAAAACTGATTGCCATCGGCAGCAGGCCGAGTACCGTCGTCATCGTCGTCATCATGATAGGGCGTAATCGGGTCCGGCCGGCTTCCATGATCGCGGCAGTCTTTTCCATTCCCCTGGATCGCAATCGGTTGATCATGTCGACCAGGATGATGGCGTTATTGACGACGATGCCCGCCAGCATGATGACGCCGATGAACGCAACCACATTTATCGTGGTGCCTGTCACGAACAAGGCGAGCACGGCACCGACGAGAGCCAATGGAATGGTAAACAGGATGACAAAGGGATGTATGAGCGACTCGAATTGTGACGCCATAACCAGATAGACGAGAAAAATTGCAAGCGCCAGCGCGAACTGCATCGACTGGAATGAATCCTGCATTTCCTCGTTTTGCCCGGATACCATCGCGGTAATTCCGGAGGGCATTAGTGTTGCGTCAATGATCGACTGCACCTCCAGCACTGCGGCTCCCAGGTCCCCGTGGTTGAGATTCGCAGATATGATCGCGACGCGCTCCTGGGCGACGCGACGAATTTCGGCAGGTCCCCGCGCCACAACGATTTCTGCCACGGTTTCGAGCGTCACCGGTCGCGCTGCCGCGGGATTGACGATCAATTTTCGAATCTCGTCGATGCTCGCTTTCTGCGTATCCACACTGCGAACCAGCACATCGATTTTTTTGTCTCGCCAGGTGTATCGGGTGGCCAGCTCACCGCGGACATTGGCAACCACCCGGTCGGCAATATCGCGCACTGCAAGCCCGAGAGCAGCAGCCCGTTCCTGGTCGAAGATTATCTGAATTTCGGGATTGCCCATTTCAATGGTCGTTCGGATATCGGTGAAGCGGCCGGATTTCGACAGCTCGCGAACGAGGACCTGGTTGACCGAGTCCAGCCTCTCGAGCTCAAAACCCGCGACCTCAATCTGTATCGGGCTTGCAAAAGTCATCAGGGACGGCCTGCTGAATTCGTACTGCACACCCGCAAGTTTCGCGAGCTCTGCACGCATCGTGTTCATGGTGCTGTTTTCTGCTGCTCTTCCCGAGCCGGGCTTGAGCGTGATACTCAGCGTGCCCGTATTCTCGCCGGAATCAACCGGGTTCGCATCAAGCCGGTTGCCCGTGCCGGCGACGGAGTAGCTGATATCGACATCGTCGATCTGCGCTGCCGCCGCCTGGGCGACCTGAATCGCGCGATCGGTTTCGGACAGTGGCGCACCTGGGGCCAGGCGCAGGTCCAGGTTGAATTCACCTTGCGAAAGCTGCGGGATAAGCTCGGTGCCCAGTCGTGGCACGAGCAGCATGCTGGAGAAAAAAATAGCTGCGGCGCCGACAACGACAGTCAGCCGGTGCGCCAGAGACCACTTCAACAGTGGTTCATAGCGCCGGGCAACCGCCGTGTGCAGGTTTTGCATCAACCGACTGGGGACCCACAACAGGAGCCAGAATACCCACTGAAGCTTGCGGAACAACCATGCGAACGAACGAATGATTGCTGCAGCTCCGCGGGTGAACCAACCAGCTGGCGATTGCTCACCTGTTTCTTTATAGCGGGATCCGCTGCCAAGTGCGGCCAGCATTGGTATCAACGTTAATGCGACGATAAGGGAAAAAACGAGCGCAAACGTTACTGTCAATGCCTGGTCGCGGAATAACTGGCCGGCGATTCCGCTAATGAACACCATCGGGAAAAATACGGCGATGGTTGTCAGCGTCGCAGCAATAACGGCGGTTGAGACTTCCGCTGTTCCTTTTCTCGCTGCTTCAAGAACACCAAGTCCTTCCTCGCGTTTCCTTACAATGTTTTCAAGCACAACGATGGCATTGTCGACAAGCATGCCGACTGCCAGTGCGATGCCGCCAAGGGACATGATGTTCAGAGATACGTCGTTGGTGTACATCAGCAGGAAAGTGCCAATGACCGATACCGGGATTGCTATGGCAATAATCGTGGTGGCGCGCGCCTCGCGGAGAAACCCGTACAACACGATTATGGCGAGGATGCCGCCGAATATCGCCGCAGAGGTGACGTCACTTATTGCCGACTTGATGAAAGTCGACTGATCGTACACCTTGACGAGTTCGAGGTTGTCCGGCAGGGACTTGCGGACGCTTTCCAGTCGTCGATCGACGCGGTTTGCAACCTGCACCGTGTTCGCGTCTCCCTCCTTGTAAACGGCAAGTTCAACGGATTCTCTGCCATTTACCCGTGTAATTGCTTCGCGCTCTTTGTATCCGCGCGCGACGGTGGCGACATCCCGCAGGTAGACGGGCCGCTCGGCAACGTTCGCAACGATGGCATTGGCGAATTCCTCGACCGTCTGAAACTCATTGATCGTGCGGACCAGGAACCGCTGGCTGCCTTCCTCGAGGCGGCCGCCGGAAAGGTTGACGTTTTCGGCGCGAATTCTTTGCGCTATTGCCTCGATGCTGAGACCGAGCTGCGCAAGCTTCTCCTGGTCGACCTGGATCTGCACTTCATCTTCGAGCCCGCCGCTGACTTTGACGGCGGCAGTGCCTTCCTCGGCTTCGAGATCGTTCTTGATCCGGTCCTCGGCGAGGCGCCGCAATGCCTTGAGATCGCCTTCTGTGGCAATAACGGAAGCTGCATTGTCCTCGCCAGCCTTGCTCAACAGGCCGAGGCGCATGATCGGTTCGGATGACGGATCGAATCGGAGCAACAGCGGGCGGTTCGCTTCGAGCGGCAACTCGATGATATCGACCTTTTCCCTGACGTCGACGCCGGCGATGTCCATGTCGGTCCCCCACAGGAACTCCAGGGTCACATCGGATTGTCCGGAACGCGAAACCGATCGGACCAGGCGCACGTTCCTGACGACACCCACGGCTTCCTCGATCGGCTTGGTCAGAAGATTTTCCACCTCGATCGGTGCAGCACCGGTCAGTTCAGTGCGGATGGTAATCGTCGGGTAGGAAATGTCCGGCAGCAAATTGACATTGAGGCGCGCGAGCGAAACCATGCCGAAGAGCACAATCGCAATCGTAAACATCACAATAGTGACACGGCGTTCCGTTGCGATTTCAATCAAGCGATGCATCGGGCTGATCCTGTATTACGAAATTGTTTATTCGGAGGCCGGTGAGTTATTGGCCGAGCTCTGGCCCTCGCTCGCCGCATTCAGCACGGAAACCTTTGCGCCTTCCTTGAGGCCGGCCTGGCCGACGGTAACGATGTTTTCCTTGTCGTTCAGACCGTCGATGATCTCGACGAATCCGTTCTGCGAGTACCCGGTGAGCACGACCCTGCGGTGCGCCACGTCGCCGTCAACGACAAACAGCGTGGTTTCCCCGGCCTCATCCACAATGGCACTCCGTGGCACCTGCAATGCATTCGCATGCATGTCATACACAATGCTTATGCGGCCGAACATGCCGGGTTTGAGCCGTTGGCTCAGGTCTGTCACTTCGACGGTGATCTTGAAAGTGCCGGTCTGCGGATCGACGACCGGGCTGACCCGCGCGACCGTTGCAGGAAAGTCCGAGCCTGGAATCGCATCGACGTGGATGGTCGCTGACTGCCCGCTTTCGATTCGCCTGTATTCGCGCTCTGGCACGTGCAGATAGGCAATGAGCGGTTCGAGGCTGGTCACCTGAAATGTCGGCGCATTGACATCGATGGTGTTGCCGACCTTGATGAATCGTTCGGAAACCGTGCCGGTGATCGGGGCCTTGATTTCCGTGTAGCTGTACTCCAGGCTGGCAAGATTGTAGGCAGCCTCCAGCGCATCCATTTCGTATTTGATCTTCTCGAAGTCGCCGGCACTGATCAGGCCTCGCTCGTTAAGATCCACGTTGCGCTGGAAATCGCGCTGCAGTTTGTGCAAATTGGCTTCGGCCTGTTTCTGTTCGAGCCTCAATCTGTCGCCATCAAGCCTCGCCATAACCTTGCCGGATTTCACGATATCGCCTTCCTCGACAAAAATCTGGCGGACTTCGCCGCCGACTTTTGCAACGACTACCGCATCGGCAAATGCTTCGATTGGCGCCGTGCCGGAATACATCGCATAGACGTCGCTCCGGGTTGGGACAGCGGTTTCGACCGGAATGGCCGGAGTGTCCTTTTCTATGGTTTCATCCTTGTTTTCCGTCGTCGCATTCTCGCTGTTCTGGCAGGCGGTCAGCGCAAGACTCACGATCAGGATTCCAGGCCAAAGCCGCCCAGTACTCATGCTATTCCCCTTATGCTTTCCCGACCCCATGCGCGCCGGAGCCTTTGTTACGGTACGGTATTCAGCCGGTCATTTGGTCCAACTGTCCGGCACTGGCAAGGACCTTGCTGCCGTCGCGAAGGCCTGTCTGACCGGAAATGATCACTTGCTCGTCCGGTGCCAGTCCCTCAAGGATTTCAATCATCCCGGACGACTCGATGC
>CAYXKM010000115.1:0-10667 GCA_964465665.1 uncultured Woeseiaceae bacterium | reverse complement strand
GCCACCGCCGGACCTGCGATGTCCTCGATGATGCTCACGATTATCCTGGCGGTTACGCTGGCGATGGCTGTCGGCGGCATGCTGCTCCTGTGGCGCAGCAATCGCAGGACGGAGCGGCGATTGAGCAACCTGAACAGCGAGCTCATAGCCGTATCCGGCGATGCGTTGGTGGGACGCCGGCTTGCGGCTACCGGGGACGGAGAAATCGCGCGGTTCGCGGATACCGTCAACCGTCTGTTCGATGCTCTGGGCGAGCGTCAGGAAGAGATCCAGGATCGGGACAAACTGTTCATGGACTTCGCACGCACCCTGCCGGAAATCGTGCTTGTGCACGATGAGCGAATCCTGCTCGCAAACGACAGTGCCGCGGCATTGATAGGCGTGAGCGCAGATCAGCTGGAAGGCCGGGACGTTGCCGACCTGGTCAAACCGGCGTATCGCGCGTTGTTCCGCAAGACGATGGCCAAACGCCTCGCCGGTGAAAGTGTGCCGCGGCGGCTCGAGATTCAGATGATCAACGGCAACGAACAAGGTTTGTGGGTCGAAGCCCAGAGCTCCGCCATCGAATATCGGGGTACGCCAGCCATCCTGACCATTGCCCGCGATGTCGGTTATCGCAAGAGTCTCGAATTGTCCTTGAGCCGAAGCAAACGACAGGCCCAGTACACGCTGGAATCGATCTCGGAAGGCGTCATCACGACGGATAACGAAGGACGCATCGATTACATGAACCGCGCGGCCGAATCCATGACCGGCGCAAATCGCGAGGAAGCCTCTGGCCACGCCATTGCAGAGTTGTTTTCGCTGGTCGATGAAACGGACAGGCGGGCACTAGGCGATCCGGTTGAGAAGTGCCTTGCCATGCGACGTCGCGTCAATATGGGGCGCCGCGCACTGCTGGTCAGCCGCAATGGTGAACACGAGCACTCCGTCGAGATCACGGCTTCGCCGATACGCGGGCCTGGTAACAGTATCTCGGGAACCGTCGTCGTGTTTCACGATGTCAGTGAAGTGCGCGGGCTTACGCGCCAAATGAGTTACCAGGCAACTCACGATCCATTGACCGGCCTTGTGAACCGCAGGGAATTCGAAAGGCGATTGCAAGAGGCGATGGATACTGCTCGCACGGACGAAAATGCGCACATGCTTTTTTACATGGACCTCGACCGGTTCAAGGCCGTCAACGACAGTTGTGGCCATCTTGCGGGTGACAACCTGCTGCGGGAAGTTGCCACGCTGATCAAGGACAAAGTCCGCGATTCGGATTTCGTCGGCCGCCTCGGTGGTGACGAGTTCGGCGCCTTGCTGTCGAGATGCCCGATCGACAAAGCGCGGCAGATTGCAGCAGATATATGTAATGCAGTGGCTGATTATCGCTTCGTTTGGAAAGACAAGATCTTCAATATCGGAATCTCCGTTGGCTTGGTGGAGATCAATCACCAGAGCGGTACTCTGCAGGATGTCATCAGTGCTGCCGATTCCGCCTGCTACGTCGCCAAACAGCGCGGACGCGGGCAGGTGCATGTCTATTCAGCGCGCGATGAAGCGATCGCGCGCGAGCGCGGCGACATTCAATGGTTGCGTCAGCTCCAGGATGCGCTGCACGAGGGACGATTCGAGCTTGCGACCCAGCCGATCCTCGCGACCGGATCCGACGAGTCGGGCCCGTCGGTCGAGGTTCTCATACGGCTGCCGGACAGCCATGGGCGAAGCGCGAATACAGCTGAATTCCTGCGCCCTGCGGAACGCTACCAGCTGATGCCGCAAATTGATCGCTGGATGGTCAACGCCACTCTGGCCGCAATAAACTCGGGGAAGATCAGACTGGCGGGCAAGCGCAGCTGCACGATCAATATCTCGGGCCAGACGCTTGGTGACGAGAGTTTTCTCGGTTTTGTCGTCGATGCGCTCGACAGCAGTGGGGTTTCCCCGGCCAACATCTGCTTTGAGGTCACGGAGAGTGCGGTATCGACCAATGTCCAGCATGCACAGCGATTCATTGAAGTGCTGCATGGAATCGGCTGCGAGTTTGCCGTGGATGACTTCGGCAGCGGCCTTGGTGCTTTCTCGAGCCTGAAACGCCTGCCGGTCGACTACCTGAAAATCGACGGATCGTACACCCGCAACCTGGGCTCCGATCAGCTCAACCAGGAAATGGTCGCGGCGATGATCAAGTTGGCGCGTACGCTGGAGTTTCGCGTCGTCGCGGAGCAGGTGGAGCAACAGGAGGATTTCGACTGGCTGCGTGCCGCCGGCGTGCATTTCGTGCAGGGTAATTTCGTCGAGCCGCCGACGATTCTTGGCAGCAGCACCAGCGGAACCAGCGGCACTTACCGAATGCTTACTCTGCAAGACGAGGGGCACGCAATAAACTGAAAGCGATGAACGTACGCGCCTCGCTGGCCCCGGCCGGCACAAAAAAACGCCGGGCTAGCCCGGCGTCTTCTTTTTGTGCTGTCGCCGACCGCTACAGCAACGGCACCATCAGCAACGCCACGATATTAATAATCTTGATGAGCGGATTGATAGCCGGGCCCGCGGTGTCCTTGTACGGATCGCCAACCGTGTCACCGGTCACCGCTGCTTTGTGAGCATTCGACCCTTTGCCGCCGAAATGCCCGTCCTCGATGTATTTCTTCGCGTTGTCCCAGGCGCCGCCGCCCGTGGTCATCGAAATGGCAACGAACAGGCCGGTCACTATCGTGCCGAGCAGCAGACCGCCGAGCGCCTTGGGACCGAGCAGCAGGCCGACCGCCAACGGAACCAGGATCGGCAACAAGGATGGTACGATCATTTCCCGAATCGCCGCCTTGGTCAGCAGGTCAACCGCACGGCCGTAATCCGGTTTTCCGGTGCCTTCCATGATTCCCGGTATCTCGCGAAACTGGCGCCGTACTTCCTGTACCACGGATCCGGCGGCACGGCCGACGGCCTCCATGGCCATTGAAGCGAACAGGAACGGGACGAGTCCGCCGATAAACAGGCCGATGATCACGAGGTGATCGGACAGGTCGAAGTCGACGACTATATTGGCCGTCTCCAGCGCGTTCGTGTAGTCGGCGAAAAGCACCAGGGCCGCGAGGCCGGCCGAACCGATGGCGTAACCCTTGGTCACGGCTTTGGTTGTATTACCGACGGCATCGAGCTGATCGGTAATGGTCCGGACATCGGACGGTAGATCGGACATTTCCGCAATACCGCCGGCGTTGTCGGTTATCGGTCCGAAAGCATCGAGTGCGACCACGACCCCGGTCATCGACAGCATCGCAGTTGCAGCGATTGCAATGTTGTACAGGCCAGCCAGCGCGTCACCCTCCGGAGCCAGTTCGAAAGCGCCCCAGATGCTCAGGCAAACTGCAAGCACGGGGAGGGCGGTCGATTTCATGGATATCCCGAGTCCGGCGATGATGTTGGTCGCATCGCCTGTAAGCGATGCTTCGGCAATGGTTCGGACCGGCTTGAATTCGGTGCCGGTGTAGTACTCGGTGATTACGACCATTGCCGCAGTGAGGCCGAGTCCTATAAGTGCCGATCCGTATATACCCATCGCATTGCCGGTTGCAGCCATCATGTAGTCTGTAACGAAGTAGAAGGCGATTGCGGCAAGCACGCCGGCGACGATCATGCCCTTGTACAGCGCACCCATGATCTTGCCGCCATCCGATGTACTGACGAAAAAGGTGCCGATAATCGAGGCGACGATCGATACCGCGCCCAGCACGAGCGGGTAAATGATGGCCGCATTGCCGAAAGTCCCTGCAACCAGGCTGCCGAGCAACATGGTGGCAATGATGGTCACGGCGTAGGTTTCGAACAGGTCCGCAGCCATGCCGGCACAGTCGCCGACATTGTCGCCGACATTGTCGGCGATGACGCCGGGATTTCGCGGGTCATCCTCGGGTATGCCGGCTTCGACTTTTCCGACCAGGTCCGCACCGACGTCCGCACCCTTGGTGAAAATGCCGCCTCCGAGTCGCGCGAAAATGGAGATGAGGGAGCCGCCGAACGCGAGGCCAACCAGAGCGTGTATCGCATCGTCGGTGCTAGCTCCCATCCTGCCCAGCACCAGGTAATACCCGGCGACGCCGAACAGGCCGAGGCCAACGACCAGCAGCCCGGTAATCGCTCCGCCGCGAAATGCCACGTTGAGGGCGGCATTGAGACCCTTGGTCGCGGCTTGTGCGGTACGCACATTGGCCCGGACCGAGACGAACATGCCGATGTAACCGGCGAGCCCGGAGAAAACGGCGCCGATGGCGAAGCCGACAGCCGTCAGCCAGTTAAGCGCAAAGCCCAAGACTATGAAAAGCGTCACTCCGACCAGCGCGATGGTTTGATATTGCCGGTTCATGTAGGCGCCGGCACCTTCCTGTATCGCCTGCGCAATTACCTGCATGCGGTCATTGCCTGCAGGCTGTTTCAGAATCCATTGCGTGGACACGATGCCGTAGAGCACCGCGAGAACACCCGCACCAATGGCTAGCCATAGTGCCATCTCATTTGTCATCAGATTGTCTCCCGATCAATGACTGACCCCGGCACGATTGCGCCTGGGGCAAAGCGATTATCCGTTCAGTTATGCACCGCAAAATTCGGTTTATGGTTGCTTTTTTTGCTGTACCTGTCGCGGCTCCCGGAGCCAATAATCGGCAGACAATGGCACCCCGCCCGCGACGGGCGGCGCATCATACCACAAAATTTGTTCCGATCTTTTTCCGCACCGGCACATCGCGGAGGCTGACATACTTCGGTAAACCATTGATATATGGAGGATAATCTTCGCCGCGGATCAGTGGCGACAGGTACCGCCGACAGGCTTCGGTAATGCCGAAGCCATCGCGGCTGATGAATCGGCGTGGCAACTTTTTTTCCCTGTTAGCAATTTTTTCGAGCGGCGCCTGATCGATTCGCCAGCGGTAAGGATGATCGGACAGGCGGGTTATGACCGGCATGACGGCTGTGTCGCCTGCCAGTGCCATCTGCACCGCCGCTTTGCCTACTGCATAGGCCTGGCGTACATCGGTGGCCGATGCGATGTGCCGGGCAGAACGCTGCAGGTAATCGGCGACCGCGTAGTGATACTTGTACCCGAGATTCTCGCGCACGATGTTTGCCACTACCGGTGCCACGCCCCCGAGTTGCGCGTGGCCGAAAGCATCGCGTGTCCCGGCCTCTGCCAGGAATCGGCCGTCAGCGTAGTGCGCTCCTTCGCTGACGACAATTACGCAGTAGTCGTAGCGTGTAACCGACTCCCTGACACGCTGCAGAAATGCATCCTGGTCGAACGGAATCTCCGGAAAAAGTATGATGTGCGGGGCATCACCCGGTTTCGATCCTGCAAGCCCGCCGGCCGCGGCAATCCATCCGGCGTGCCGGCCCATGACTTCGAGTATGAATACTTTGGTCGATGTTTTTGACATCGACAGCACATCGAGTGCCGCTTCGAGGGTCGAGACGGCCACGTACTTGGCGACAGAGCCGAATCCGGGGCAGTTGTCGGTAACCGGCAAATCGTTGTCGACGGTCTTCGGCACACCGAGGCAAATAACCGGGAAGCCCATGTGTTTGCTGATTTGTGACACCTTGAGCGCGGTGTCCATCGAATCGTTGCCGCCGTTGTAGAAGAAGTAGCCTATATCGTGGGCCTTGAATACCTCGATCAGGCGCTGGTATTCGGCCCTGTTTTCCTCCAGCCCTTTCAGCTTGTATCGTGCCGAGCCGAAGGCGCCGCCGGGCGTGTGCCGCAGCGCGGCGATTGTCGTGGCGGATTCCCGATTGGTATCGATCATGTCTTCGGTCAGGGCACCGATGATGCCGTTTCTGCCCGCGTACACATTGGCAATACGATTGCGATTTTTTCTGGCTGTTTCGATCACGCCGCAGGCTGTCGCGTTGATAACAGCGGTAACGCCGCCGGACTGGGCGTAAAACGCATTCATCTTTCGCATTTTTTCTCAGTCCTTTTCCTGACAGTGATGACATCCGAGCATAGCCGAAACTTCATGCCGAAGGCAGTTTGACCTGTCCGGAAAGAGCGGGTAGCTTAGGCCGCCCTGTCACAGCCACCACCGCCGTTCGTCAGAGAGCCACATCAATGCGCATAGTACTGCTCGGCGCGCCCGGATCGGGCAAGGGTACCCAGGCCCAGAAACTGATGGCGGAAAAACACATTCCGCAGATCTCGACCGGCGACATGCTGCGAGCGGCGGTTGCGGCAGGTACCCGGTTTGGCCAGCAGGCGAAATCGATCATGGAAGCAGGCAACCTGGTATCCGACAGGATCATGCTGGGCATTATCAGCGAACGCCTGGCTCAGCCAGACACGGCCGAGGGCTTCATCCTGGACGGTTTCCCGCGCACGGAAAAGCAGGCGCTGGACCTCGAGCAGCTGCTCGATGAACTCGAAACACCGCTGGATGCGGCAGTACTGATGGACGTTGATCCGGAAATTCTGCTTAAGCGCCTTACCGGCCGGCGCACCTGTTCGGCAACAGGAAAATTGCTTAATGTCTACTTCTCGCCCAAAGCGGAGCTCGATGCGTGCATCGAAGCGGGTGGAGAACTGATTCAGCGGGACGACGATAACGAGGCCACAATTCGAAACCGCCTGGACGTTTACAGGCAACAGACCCAGCCGCTGATCGCGTTCTATCAGCAGCGCGGGAAACTGAGAAAAGTCGATGCCGCGGGCAGCATCGATGAGGTCTATTCCAGGTTTGCAGGTACATTGCGGGAACTGGCTTCCTGACGACGCACATTATCCGTTGCCGAGTATCGTCAGCAGGTCATTTCCAACCAGTTCGCGCCTCCAGCCGCGAAACACACGCGAGTTACGACTGCCTTCCAGCGCAGAAACAAGTTCCTTCCTCGGCGCCACTATTTCTGCAGAAATGCCGAGTTCTGCAGCACGCGTCGCCACGACATCGAGCACCCGCTTCAGGACGGATTTCTGTTGCTCGTCGGGTCTGGGCGGGCGCTCGTAGTCGCCGACGGCATTCTCGCCATTTGCAATGATGTCGAGCCACTCCGTTGCGGCTCGCGCAATGGTGGATTCCGCGAGACCGGGAATGGCCGCAAGCGCGCGTCGCGACGTCGGCCGTATATGTGCGATTTCCAGCAAGGCAGCATCACGCAGTATCCATTGACGCGGACGGTTTCGGCGCACCGCCTCGGTTTCGCGCCAGGTCGCAAGTCGTGCAGCAATCGCATGCGCTGTACCTCGCATATTCCGCGCTCCCTTGACGCGATCGATCGCCTGTTCCGGTTCGACTTCGTACAGGGTTCTGTCCAGAAGCTCCGTCGAGTCCTGAATTGCCCAGGTCCGGCGCCCGAGTTTGTCAAGGCGTTCGTTCAGGATCTCGAACGTTGGCAGCAGGTACTCGACGTCCTCGGCGGCGTAGTGCAGGACTTCCGCCGATAGCGGGCGTTTCGACCAGTCCGCTCGCGTGTGAGATTTGGCCAGTTCAACCCCGAACAGCTCGGCTACCATTCCCGCATAGCCGATTTGCGGGGTGTAACCGAGCAATGCGGCTGCAATCTGCGTATCGAACACCTGGCTCGGCAAACAGCCGGCAGCCTGATAGATCACTTCCATGTCCTGCCGGCCGGAATGGACGACCCATTCGCACTTCGTCAGCGCGGACCAGAAACCGGAGAGATCTGTCGCACCAAGCGGATCCGCACAAACCAGCCGGCCACCAATTGCCAGCTGCAAGAGGCACAATTCTGCAAAAAAGGTCTTTTCCCGCATGAACTCGGTATCGACGCCGATTCGTTCCATCCCGTCGAGAAGCGCGGCGATCGAACTGTCGCCTTGCAGTTTGACCAGCTCAGTATGCTTCATGAACCGACCGGAGCGGAGTTTCGATGCAATTGCCTGTCGTGAGATGATTCCGATCACTCATGAACCTATTGTGACAGAACACTGCAACTTCTTCTCAGAACATTCTTCGACATCATCTTGCTGCGCAAGGGACCTGAACATGTCCCCGGTTCGTGGCTGGTTCTGTTGCTGGCTGCTGCGATGATGGCATTTTCGATTTTCTGTGCCAACGTTCTGATGCCCGCTGAAAACAAGCAGGACTATTCTGTAATCTATGCCTCAAGCGCTGCCAGCCTGCTGGTTTACGCCGGAGTCATGCTCGTGACCGGATATGGCAGTCGGCTGTTGCCGGTGCTTTCGGCACTGATTGGTTGTGATGCGATATTGACACTGCTGTTTGTTGCCGGGTACGTGTTGCTACAACCGTTTCTCGGTGTCCGCATCGCCAGCATAGTTGCTATCCTTATCATGTTCTGGTCAGTAGCTGTCCAGGGTCATATCATTGCGCGTGCAATCCAGCAGCATTGGTATGCCGGTATTGCAATCGCTATGGTCGTATTTATCATGCAATTCACCTTTCAACAGTTGCTGTCGGCAAATACCTGAGGCCTCGCACGACGCATGCACATTCATATTCTTGGAATATGCGGAACGTTCATGGGCGGCATCGCCGCGCTTGCCAAAGCGGCCGGGCATGATGTTACGGGAAGCGATCACGGCGTTTATCCGCCAATGAGTACGCAGCTCAAACAGCTCGGCATCGAGGTAACGGAGGGGTACGATCCGGCGCAGTTGCAGCCAGTACCCGACGTTGTCGTCGTCGGCAACGCCATGAGCCGAGGCAATCCGGCAGTGGAGGCCATGCTTGACCGGCGCATTCCGTATTGTTCGGGACCACAGTGGCTGGCAGATCACGTACTGCAGGACCGCCACGTGCTGGCCGTGTCCGGCACGCATGGCAAGACCACGACAGCGAGCATGCTGGCGTGGATCCTGCAGGATGCCGGGCTGGCACCGGGCTTCCTGGTTGGCGGCCTACCGGCGAATTTTGCAGAATCGGCGCGTTTCGGCGAATCGAAATTCTTCGTTGTCGAAGCGGATGAATACGATACCGCGTTTTTCGACAAGCGTGCCAAGTTCGTGCATTACCGCCCGCAAACGCTGGTGATCAACAACATCGAATACGATCACGCCGACATTTACGCTGACGTTGGGGCGATCCTGTGGCAGTTTCACCAGTTGCTGCGTACGGTGCCGTCGTCCGGCCGGATTATTCGCAAGTCCGGTGACGGCAACATCGATGCTTTGATCGCCAAGGGTTGCTGGACTCCTGTCGAGACATTCGGTACCGCGGATGGCAATGACTGGCGCGGCCAGTTCCAGGACAGTGGCGAGCGGCATATCCGGATAAACAACGCCGGCGGCGAGCTCGCCGAAACTGTCTGGAAGCTCGGAGGAATACATAACCTGGAGAACGCGATCGCGGCAATCGCAGCGTCGCGCTCTGCCGGTGTTCCGTTGCCGAAAGCAGTAAATTCGCTGTCGCGGTTTGACGGTGTGAAGCGGCGTATGGAACGAACCGCGACGGTATCCGACATCGCAATTTATGATGATTTTGCCCATCACCCGACAGCGATACGGACTACGCTTGCCGGCCTGAGGAAGCGCTATCCGGGACAGCGCATTGTGGTTGCGCTGGAGCCCAAGTCGAACACCATGAAGCTCGGCGTGCACAATGCAACACTCGTTTCCGCCCTGGACGACGCGGACCTTGTATTCGTCTACCGCCCGGCTGACATGTCCACAGAATTCGACGCCGCACTGGCTGCTGCCGGCGATCGCCTGCTGACGTTCGGTGATTACGACGAACTTGTCGACGCCATGTCAGGGAGGCTTCTTGCCGGTGATCAGCTCGTATTCATGAGTAACGGCGGATTCGGAGCAACCCGGCAGAAACTGACGATGGCGCTGCAGCAGAAGCGCGCCGGCTGATCGGTCCTCGCAGTATGTGCGCCGTCTTTGTTTACGAGTATTGTCTCTTTCCGGTTGTCAGCACGGTACCGGCAACGGATGGCGGGCTGCAAATCACATGAATGTGCCGCTCTTTCCGCTTGGCACGGTGCTTTACCCGGGTGGCCCGCTGCCGCTCCGCATATTCGAGGCACGTTACCTGGATATGCTCGGAGAGTGCCTGAAATCGGAGCAGCCGTTCGGCGTACTGCTGATCCGAAGCGGCAGCGAAACCGGCCCGGCGACGACCTTTGACATCGGCACCCTTGCGAGCGTTGTGGACTGGTACCAGGGCAGCGACGGAGTGCTGGGCGTGACAGCCGTCGGTGAACAGCGTTTTCGTCTGATATCGAGCTGGCAACGCAGTGACGGGCTGAACATCGGTGACGTCGAACCTCTGGAGCCGGACGCGTTTGTGCCACTGCCGGAAGAGTTCCGGTCCCTTGCACGGATTCTGGCGGACGTGCTCGACGATCTCGGCAAGCTTTACCAAAATTTGCAACGACATTACGACGACGCCGGGTGGATTGCTTATCGTTTTGCAGAGATTCTGCCGATGGCCGCAAACGAGAAACAGACCTGCCTTGAACTTGCCGACCCGCTGCAACGACTGGAAATGGTATGCAGTTTCCTGGACTCGACGCGCAATTCGTATCGGCAGGATCGAGACTAGCAGAAAGTTTTTCAACAACCTGCTAAGCAGCCCCACACTCATCTTTCAGGAATTCATGAGAGGCATGTTCGATGTGACGAGCCGTTTCTGACCATAAAACTGGGAGAGGTGCTGGCACTCGATTTGTGCCTCTGTAATGCGTAATATCCTACGGTCAGGCCA
>CAYXKM010000114.1:0-7846 GCA_964465665.1 uncultured Woeseiaceae bacterium | reverse complement strand
GGCGCGGGTATTGGCAGCGGGGCATGGCGCAGCCTGGTAGCGCATCTGCTTTGGGAGCAGAGGGTCGCAAGTTCGAATCTTGCTGCCCCGACCAAGAATTCGCGGCTTGTTTTTGGCCAGGGAGACATCGGTAGTTTTTTTGAGAGCGCCCGTAGCTCAATCGGATAGAGCATCGGCCTTTGAATGTGGAGCCTGCATCGGGAAACAGAACTGCTGCAGTGGACCGCACCGTAACGGGGAAACCTTAACAGGTCATGCTGATGGCAATCCCGTGGAAACCTGTGGCTCGAGCCGGTTGTGGCGGGCCGCGTCGCCGTCAAGGGTTGGGACGTCAGTTCCAGGGTGTAAGGGCGAAAAGCGATAATATTGCTAGTCCAACTGATTATCGTGGGTTCCGTAGAGACTAAACGTGTGGCACCTGAAATGGTGAAGTGATAGTCCAGACCACAAACTCGCGATTGCGAGGCCGCGAAAGCGGTAGCGGGTAAGCTAAGCCGGAGGTTGCAGGTTCGAGTCCTGCCGGGCGCACCAATCAAGTATGATCGCAAGTGCAAGTGATAGTGATTTAGTTAAACGAATTATGGTGGGCGTAGCTCAGTTGGTAGAGCCCCGGATTGTGATTCCGGTCGTCGTGGGTTCGAGCCCCATCGTCCACCCCAAATTCTCCCTCGATGTCCGGAAAAACGAGACTGGAAGGTGAGAATTTATCTTTAGTAGAATGATTGCAGGCGCACAGTGACCTGCGGCGAATAAATATGCGCAGATGGTCGCTGCGAATTGATCTTTAGTCCGATATCAGCAGGTGCGCGATCGTTTGCAGCGAATTGATCTCCGGTCTCGTTTCGATGACAATTCGCGCGGTTCATAAATGCACTAAAGATCAATTTTCACCTGACAATTTCGCTCGGCCGAAGGCCGTAGGAAAATTGGGCCTCTAGCTCAGTTGGTAGAGCAGGAGACTCTTAATCTCTTGGTCCGGGGTTCGAGCCCCCGGGGGCCCACCACTCCTTGCTGCAAGGGGGCCAGACCGCAAGACGGCCTGGCCCCTTTTTGCGAGCAAGGCTCGCCAACCCCTTTTTCTGCTCGTCCGGGAATCCGGCTATACTTGCTGGCTGATTCGGGGAGCGCCGGACTGCACGGGCGAAAGTGGCGGAACTGGTAGACGCGCAGGATTTAGGTTCCTGTGGGGTAACCCGTGAGAGTTCGAGTCTCTCCTTTCGCACCACGGTGCCTGCAGGCGCTCGAGTCGTTGACGAACAATGTTTTCTTGAATTGTGCAGCCGGGCCCGCGGGTGTCGGCCGGATGAACGCAAAGGTAAACACGATGAACGTTACTGTCGAATCGACGGGCACGCTGGAGCGGCGCATGCGGGTGGAACTGCCCGCGGAGCGCATCGAAAAAGAGGTGGAAAGCCGTCTGAAGTCGGTCGGTCGCACGGCCAAGATCAAAGGCTTCCGGCCGGGAAAGGTACCGGCAACCGTGGTTCGCCAGCGCTACGGCGTGCAGGTACGCCAGGAAGTGCTGACCGACCTCATGGGCCAGAGTTACCGTGACGCAGTGGCGCAGGAGAATCTGAATCCGGTAGCCCGGCCGAAAATCGAACCGGTGGTGTCGAAGGACGGCAAGGGGTTCGCTTTCGTCGCCACGTTCGAAGTCCTGCCGGAGGTTCGCCTTAAGAACCTGAAAGAAATCAGGATCAGCCGCCCCGATGTCGAGATTTCCGACCAGGACGTCAATGACATGCTGCAGAACCTGCGGCAGCAAAAAGCCACCTGGAGGGCTGTCGATCGCAAGTCGAAAGACGGCGATCGCGTTGTCGTCGATTTTGACGGCACGCTGAAGGGCGAGCCGATCAAAGGGGGCAAGGGCAGCAACGTCCCGGTCGTCATCGGCAGGGGACAGATGTTGCCCGATTTCGAGAAAGGCCTGAGTGGACTTGCGGCCGGCGACGAAACGACCTTCACAGTCAAGTTTCCAAAGGATTATCACGTCGCCGACCTGACATCGAAGAAAGTGGATTTCGCGGTCAAAGTGCACAGCGTCGAAGAACAAGTGCTGCCGCCGCTCGATGACAGCCTGGCGGAACAGTTCGGCGTTGCCGAAGGCGGCCTCGGACAGCTACGCAAGGACGTCCTGAGCAATATGCAGCGCGAGGCCCGGCAAAAGGTTGTAGCGGACGTGAAACAGCAAGTGCTCGGCGCCTTGCTCGAGCAGAATCCGATCGAAGTGCCGCAGGCGCTGAAGTACGAGGAAATGCACAACATGCAGCACGAGGCCATGCGCCGTATGGGCATCGAGGACCCCGATCACAAACATGACAAGGGACCGCCGATATCGGATTTTGCCGAAGCGGCCGAAAAACGCGTACGCCTGGGGCTGCTGGTCAACCAGGTCATTGCCGACCAGCACATCGTTGTCGATGCCGAACGCATCCGGCAGCGCGTCGAGGATATCTGCAGCGGTTACGAGGATGCCGAACAGATGGTGGCGACCTACCTCGGCAATGCGCAGGTCATGTCGTCCATCGAGCCAATGGTGCTCGAAGAGCAGGCTATCGACTGGCTGATCGGCAACGGCGAAGAAAAAATCAGCAAGGTCTCTTTTAAAGAGTACATGAAGCCCTGATATCGAGGCAGCAGGAACGTCATTCACGCACAGGAATACCTATGAGCGCAAAAGCACTGAATCTGGTCCCCATGGTGGTCGAACAGACCGCACGCGGCGAGCGCGCGTATGACATCTATTCACGCCTTTTGAAGGAACGGGTGGTGTTCATCGTAGGTCCGGTCGAGGACTATATGGCGAACCTCGTCGTCGCCCAGCTCCTGTATCTCGAGTCCGAGAACCCGGACAAAGACATACATCTGTACATCAATTCACCGGGCGGCTCGGTGACCTCCGGACTCTCGATCTACGACACCATGCAGTTCGTGAGCTGCGAAGTCAGCACCATCTGTGTCGGCCAGGCGGCCAGCATGGGCGCCTTGCTGCTCGCCGGCGGCACCACCGGCAAACGCTTCGCCCTGCCTCATTCGCGCATCATGGTGCACCAGCCGAGCGCCGGTTTCAGTGGCCAGGCGACCGATATCGACATCCACGCCCGCGAGGTGCTGGAGTTGAAGCGCCGCCTGAATGAAATTATGGCGCGCCATACCGGTCAAACCATCGACCAGATCGAAAGGGACCTCGAGCGGGACAATTTCATGAGCGGCGAACAGGCGGTGAAATACGGCCTGATCGACACGGTACTCGAGCAGCGCGGCGAAATGGCTGCAGAAAAGAAAGGTAAAAAGGATTAAAATCAACAGCTTGGATACTACATTGCTGTGATTGAGACGTGGCACTTTGCACCCCCAATGTGCGCGTGCTATATACACAACCAGTCGTAACAGATTGATTTACTTAGTAGCAGCGAGCAGCCACGTATGAGCGACAACACCCGCGGCAAAAACGAGGACGGAAAACTCCTGTACTGCTCGTTCTGCGGCAAGAGCCAGCACGAAGTGCGCAAACTGATCGCGGGTCCGTCGGTTTTCATTTGCGACGAGTGCGTCGAGCTTTGCAACGACATCATTCGCGAGGAACTCGAGGACACCGGCGAAACCGGGCGCGACAAGCTGCCGAAGCCGCACGAAATCAAGGCCGTGCTCGATGAGTATGTGATCGGCCAGCAGCGCGCGAAGAAAGTCCTGTCGGTCGCAGTTTACAACCACTACAAACGGCTCGATCACCGTGCGAGCGAACGCGGCAAGGACGACGTCGAACTCGCCAAGAGCAACATCCTCCTGATCGGCCCGACCGGTTGCGGCAAGACACTGCTGGCAGAAACGCTGGCCCGGCTGCTGAACGTGCCGTTCACCATCGCCGATGCAACGACCTTGACCGAAGCAGGATACGTCGGCGAAGACGTCGAAAACATCATCCAGAAGCTGCTGCAGAAGTGCGACTACGACGTCGAGAAAGCGCAGACCGGCATTGTCTACATCGACGAAATCGACAAGATCTCGCGCAAATCCGACAATCCGTCGATCACCCGTGACGTCTCCGGCGAAGGCGTGCAGCAGGCGCTGCTGAAACTCATCGAGGGCACGATCGCATCTGTGCCTCCGCAGGGCGGCCGCAAGCATCCGCAACAGGAATTCCTGCAGGTGGATACCAGCAACATCCTGTTCATCTGTGGCGGCGCTTTTGCCGGGCTGGAGAAGATCATTCGCGACCGCTCGTCGAAGAGCGGCATCGGCTTCGTCGCCGACGTGAAGAAGCAGGACGACCAGAAAAACATCGGCGAACTGCTGAACGACGTCGAGCCCGAAGACCTCATTCGCTTCGGCCTGATCCCGGAGTTCGTCGGCCGCCTGCCGGTGGTCGCAACCCTCGAGGAGCTGGACGAAGAGGCGCTGATCAGCATCCTGATCGAGCCGAGGAACGCACTGACCAAACAGTACCGCAAGCTGTTCGACATGGAGGGCGTCGATCTCGAATTCCGTGACGACGCATTGCGCGCGGTGGCAAAACGCGCCATGAAACGCAAGACCGGTGCACGCGGGCTGCGCACCATCCTCGAGAGTGTACTGCTGGAGACGATGTACGACATGCCCTCGGCAACGAATGCGAAAAAGGTCGTGCTGGATGAGGCCGTGGTCAGCGGCGAGACCAAGCCTTACATCATTTACGAGTCGGAAGAGGCGCCGACCGTCAATATCGAACATCAGCGGCGTTCGGTAGGATCGGATCGCTAGCGCTGATGCACCCAGCTTGCGTAATTTACGCGGCACGGCTTGATATCGGGCCACCCGGACGCATGTCCCACCCCTGAATCGATGATATGCAGGTATCCAGCCGGCCATCCGCAGGGTTGCCGGCCCAACGACTGAGGACTAACGGTGTCAGACAAGGATCTCGGAAAGACCAGTAACAGCGATCCGGCGGACGAGGCGGCCAGTGTGACGGCCATTCCGGTCCTGCCGCTGCGGGATGTGGTGGTTTACCCGCACATGGTCATCCCGCTTTTCGTCGGCCGCGAGAAATCCATCATCGCGCTCGATCTCGCCATGAACATCGGCAAGAAAATCCTGCTGATCGCGCAGCAGAAAGCCGATCTCGACGATCCGGCGCCCGAAGATCTCTACGGTGTCGGCACCCTCGCGACCATTTTGCAGTTGCTGAAGCTGCCCGACGGCACGGTCAAGGTGCTGGTCGAGGGTGGCGAGCGCGCCCGCGTCGACAAAATCATCGTCGGCGATCATTTTTCCGCCGAAGTCACGCCGCTGCCCGAAGAGGACCGGCACGACGAACGAGAAATCGACGTGCTCGTCCGCTCGATCATTGCCCAGTTCGAGCAGTACGTTAAACTGAACAAGAAAGTACCGCCCGAGATCCTGACCTCGTTGTCAGGAATCGATCAGCCCGGCCGGCTGGCGGATACCGTCGCCGCGCACATGGCGCTGAAACTAGGCGAGAAGCAGCGCATTCTCGAGATCCAGGACATCAAGGTCCGGCTCGAGCAGATCCTCGGCATCATCGAGGGCGAAATCGACGTCCTGCAGATCGAAAAGCGCATTCGTGGCCGCGTCAAGCAGCAGATGGAGAAGAGCCAGCGCGAGTACTACCTGAATGAGCAGATGAAGGCCATTCAGAAGGAACTCGGCGAAATGGAAGATGCGCCGAACGAGCTTGCCGACCTCGAATCGAGGATCGCCAATGCCGGCATGCCCAAGGAAGCCAAAGACAAGGCCACCTCCGAACTGAACAAACTGAAGCTCATGTCGCCCATGTCGGCAGAAGCCACGGTCGTGCGCAACTACATCGACTGGCTCCTCAAGGCCCCTTGGAAAAAGCGCAGCAAGGTCCTTCGCGATTTGAGCCGCGCCGAGGCGGTACTCGAAGAGGACCACTATGGCCTGGAGAAAGTGAAGGAACGCATCCTGGAATACCTGGCGGTGCAGCAGCGCGTGAAACGGCTGAAAGGCCCGATCCTCTGCCTCGTCGGTCCGCCCGGAGTCGGCAAGACCTCGCTCGGCCAGAGCATCGCGCGCGCCACGAATCGCAAGTTCGTCCGCATGTCTCTTGGAGGCGTGCGCGATGAAGCGGAAATTCGCGGACATCGCCGCACCTACATCGGCTCCATGCCGGGCAAGATCGTGCAGAATCTCGCCAAGACCGGTGTGAGGAATCCGCTGTTTCTGCTCGATGAAGTCGACAAGATGGCCATGGACTTCCGCGGCGATCCCTCATCGGCGCTGCTCGAAGTCCTCGATCCCGAACAGAACTCGGCATTCAGCGATCATTATCTCGAGGTCGATTTCGACCTGTCGGACGTGATGTTCGTGTGCACCGCGAACACCCTGAACATACCGCCCCCGCTCCTCGACCGGATGGAAGTCATTCGAATTCCGGGTTACACGGAAGACGAGAAGCTCAATATTGCAGAACGCTACCTGATTCCGAAGCAGATGAAGGAAAACGGCCTGCGGGAAAGCGAGCTGTCGATTACGGGAACGGCTGTACTCGACATCATCCAGCATTACACGCGCGAATCCGGGGTGCGAAACCTCGAGCGCGAGATTTCGAAAATCTGCCGCAAGGTGGTCAAGTCGCTGTTGTTGAAACCGCGGCAGAAAATGATCCGCGTAGCTCCGAAGAGCCTCGACCATTACCTCGGTGTGCGCCGCTTCCGTTACGGCAAAGCGGAGGAAAACAACCAGGTCGGGCAGGTCACGGGCCTCGCATGGACGGAAGTCGGTGGCGAATTGCTGACCATCGAAGCCGCTGTCGTACCGGGCAAGGGAAAACTGACCCATACCGGGCAACTCGGCGAAGTCATGACCGAATCGATCCAGGCGGCGATGACCGTGGTGCGGAGCCGCGCGAAACTGCTCGGCATCGAGGACGAGTTTCACCAGAAGTTCGACGTGCATGTGCACGTGCCGGAGGGCGCGACACCGAAGGACGGCCCGAGTGCGGGAGTTGGCATGTGCACGGCCCTCGTATCGGCATTGACCGGAGTGCCGGTGATGAGCGATGTCGCCATGACCGGCGAAATCACTTTGCGCGGCGAAGTGCTGCCGATCGGTGGCCTGAAGGAAAAGTTGCTGGCGGCACACAGGGGTGGCATCGGCACCGTACTCATACCTCAGGAGAACGAGAAGGACCTCGCTGAAATTCCAAAGAACATCAAGGACAAGCTGAATATTGTTCCGGTGAAATGGATTGATCAGGTCTTACAGCTCGCACTGCAACATATGCCGTTGCCCGAGGCCAAATCGGAGAAGAAAAAAGACGAGTCGCCGAAGCCGGCAACCGATCAGGATCCCGCGGAGCGAGTTCGCGCGCACTGAACTCGAGCATCGGGGCCAATCCCTCCTTTGTTGACGCTCTTTTGGGCGCTTGGTATAAGCTACGCCTGCCTGAAAAGCGCGTCACGCTTCGAGCGGCGCGAATTTGACGGCATTTGCCGACGACATGTCATCGTGAGCAAGCGGTTCGTTCGACATCATTCGGAACGGTCCAACACGGGTGCGGGCAGTCCGCATATCTTTCCTAAACACTTTGCAAAGGTGCACGCATGAACAAGGGAGAACTTATTGAGGCGGTTGCCGGTGCGGCTGATCTGACGCGAGCTGACGCAACCAGAGCGGTCGATGCGGTACTCGATAGCGTAACCCGGACACTCCGAAGTGGCGGGTCAGTTTCGTTGGTGGGATTTGGCACGTTCACGGTCAAATCGCGTGCAGCTCGCACGGGACGCAATCCCCGCACCGGTGAAACGATCCATATCAAGGCCAGCAAAGTACCCGGCTTCAAGGCTGGCAAAGCCCTGAAGGATGCCGTAAACTAGCGCGCCCT
>CAYXKM010000113.1:0-5795 GCA_964465665.1 uncultured Woeseiaceae bacterium | reverse complement strand
GACGCAAGCCGCGAGTAGTGAAGATCGAGTGGACATTTGACCGCCTGGCGTTCCGGAAAGTGGCCAACTATATGACATGCAAAATGCCTGTGCCAACCGCTTCCGGCACTTCATGGCATTGTCGCGATCCACCGACGGTGGCCCGGGATCGGACCCCGATCGGAAATCACATGGCCACAGTCGCGTTTCATGGGCCCGGCGGGTCTTGCGGCGGGAGTCTCCACACGAGGAGCTGATTGTTGGCCGGCATGGCATATCTGGGACGCTCGACCATGCCGTTCTCGCTTGCCAGTCGATTGAGTTCCTGCCTGTCGCGAAGTCCCATGGACGATTGCCTTGCCCGAAGTCCGGCATCGAAAGTGCCGTTACTGTCGCTCGTGAAGCGCCCGTTCTCGTTGAACGGCCCATACAGGCAGAACCGGCCTTGCGGATCAAGCAGCTGCGAGACATGGGAGACCATCATTCCGACTTCGTCCATACTCATGATATGCGCCGTATTGGCGGAGAATACGGCATCGAAACGGCTGCCGATCTCCAATTCACTCCCGGCATCATAGGCGAGCGGCGGCCTGACGTTTGCCAGCTTTGCCGAATCGAGCCAGGCCCGAATGCCTTCGTGGTTCTCCGGAAGCTCACTTGTTTGCCAGACGAGCCAGGGCATTGCGGATGCGAAATACACGGCGTGCTGGCCGGTACCGGAACCGATTTCGAATACCGATTTGCAATCGCGAAACTCGTATTGCAGAACCTGCAGAATGGCGTCCTTGTTACGCGAAGTCGCCGGAGCGTCCGGAAGTGCCTTCATGACGGCTGCTTCAGCACATCCTGGTTGAACAGCATGGTTCGATAGTGCATGAGCTCCGCAATCGAATCGCGTATGTCGGACAGTGCCCGATGCGACGACTCCTTGCGAAATGCCGCCGCAACCGACGGCGCCCACCTTTCCGCCAGAATCTTGACGCTGCTGACATCAAGATTCCTGTAATGAAAATATGCCTCGAGGGCCGGCATTTGCCGTGCCAGGAAACGCCGGTCCTGGCAAATACTGTTGCCGCACATCGGTGAAGTGCCCTTTTCGACGTGCTGTTGCAGAAAACGCAGGGTTTCGCTTTCGGCCCCAGCCAGAGACACCGCACTCGCAAGTACCCGCGCCGTGAGTCCCGATGCTCCGTGCTGCCTGGTATTCCACTCATCCATGGACGCCATCGTGAGTTCGGATTGACGAATTGCAATTACCGGCCCCTCGGCAATTTCGTTGAGAGCGGTATCGGTCACGATGGTCGCAATCTCGATAATCTGATCGGTTGCGGTATTCAGTCCGGTCATTTCCAGATCGATCCAGATCAGATTGCCGGAAGCGATCACATCAGATTTCGCGGTTGCGACTGTCATTGCGGTCTCTTTCTTCCCCGGGATTGCCGTGCGCTGCAGGCTTCTAGTGTACCAGTGGTACCAGATGCATAGCGTACGGATTGTGGTCATACTCCGTATCGGCGGACACAGGCGGCGCATTGCTCGTATGACGGTCGAAGTCGAACAACAGGCGATTGTCACGGCGACTTTCAGTCGTCGCATGACGGTGCAACTTGCACATGACAGTACAGTCGGCGCGCGCATCAAAGGCAAACGGCTGCAGCCCGTCTGTGGCGACCGTGTGATCGTGCATCACATCCCCAATGAAGCGGACTGGCTGATCACGGAAATACTGCCACGAGACAACGAACTGACCCGACCCAACAACCGTGGACAGGCCGAAGTTATGGCAGCCAACCTGACTTTTCTGTGCGCCGTCGTCTCGGATCCGCCGCAACCGGACTGGTTCATCGTCGATCGCTACCTTTGCGCTGCGGAGCTGATGCACGTACCTGCGTCCGTAGTGTTCAACAAATCCGACATCGTAACGGACCGTGCCGCGCGGCTCGGCGAGCTCGCAGAATTCGAACGGATCGGCTATCGGACGGTACTCTGCAGCGCCGCAAGTGGCGAGAACATGGATGCACTGCAAGAGCTGCTGCGTGGCAAGACCGCGATCGTTGTTGGCCAGTCGGGAGTCGGCAAATCCAGCCTGATCAATCGGCTGATCGATGATGCGGGGCAACGGGTGGCAGACCTGTCGGCGGCCAGCGGCGAAGGCAAGCACACTACGGTCAACTCGGTCATGCTGCGATTGCCGGGCGGCGGCAAAGTGATCGATTCGCCGGGTGTTCGCGATTATGCGCCGGCAACGGCCAACGCGGCTGATGTGCTGATCGGCTTCCGTGAAATCGCAGACGCGGGCCAGTCCTGCCACTTTGCCAACTGCCAGCACCTCAGGGAGCCGAAGTGTGCGGTGAAAGACGCAGTTGCCAGTGGCAGCATCAGCGAACGGCGCTACGAAAGCTATCGACGTCTCATGAACCTGAGCCGGCGTCTCTCGGACAAGCGTGCCGGCAACTGACAACCAGGGGGGACCCGAATTGTTTGCTAACCCGGGGGCCAGGCGAAATTGCGCCCGCCCAGGAGGTGCAGATGCAGGTGGAATACCGACTGACCAGCGGCCTTGTTGCAATTCATGGTCACGCGGTAACCGGGTCCGTCCGTACCTTCCTCTTTTGCGATGTCGCGCGCCGCAGTGAGCAACATGCCGATGAGTTCGGCATCGCTGTCCTCGATATCGTTGATCGTCGCTATATGCCGCCGCGGGACAATCAGAATATGGATCGGAGCCTGCGGTTTGATATCGCGAAATGCCAGCACATGCTCGGTTTCGTAAACGATGTCTGCAGGGATCGTGCCACTGACGAATTTGCAGAAAAGGCAGTCCGGTTCGTTCATTTTGTCACCTGTCAGTGTTGCGTCCGCATCAGCCGACTATGCGGCGGCCGAAGAAAGCATGGGACAAGGTCCCGCCATCCACGTATTCGAGTTCTCCGCCCAATGGAACGCCGTGGGCAATTCGGCTGGCCTGCACCTTGCAGCGGGCGGCGATTCCGGCCAGGTAATGGGCAGTTGCGTCACCCTCCACAGTCGGATTGGTGGCGATGATGAGTTCCGTCACCTCGCCGCTCCCGAGGCGCTCCTCCAGCGCGGCAAGTCCGAGTTCGGACGGGCCTATGCCATCCAGCGGCGACAAATGACCCATCAGCACAAAGTAATGGCCGCGATAACCCGTGGCATCCTCGACAGCCATGACATCAGCGGGTGATTCGACTGCGCACAACTGTGACGAGTCCCTGCCGTTCGCCGAGCAGATATTGCACAGATCGTTTTCGGTGAACATGCGGCACCGGCGACAGTGCCCGATCCCGGAGGCCGCTTCCGCCAGCGCGCTGGCCATCAATGCGGCACCCTCACGATCGCGTTCCAGCAGGTGAAAGGCGATTCGTTGCGCCGATTTCTTGCCGACACCAGGCATGCAACACAAGGCATCGATCAGACGCACCAGCAACGGGGAGTAGGTATTTGGCACCTGACTGACCTAGAACGGCAGTTTCATGCCGGCGGGCAAATTCAGGCCTGATGCAAGGCCGGAAAACTTTTCCTGCACGGTTCGTTCGACCCGGCTGATCGCGTTATTGAATGCGGCGACGATGAGGTCTTCAAGCATGTCCTTGTCGTCGCCGATCAGCGAGTCGTCGATTTCCAGCGCGCGGACCTCGTGTTTGCAGGTCATGGTGATCTTTACCATACCGCCTCCGGATTCACCGGTTACCGTAAGAAGCGCCATTTCTTCCTGCGCTTTCTGCATATCGGCCTGCATTTTCTGCGCCTGTTTCATCAGTTGGCCTATGCCACCTTTCATGGAACCTGCTCCTGATTGCCTGAATTTCGTGAGGTGAGGATTTCTACCGAATCCGGATTGAGTTCGGCACCGAACATGTCCTGCAGTGCCCGCACATTGGGATCGGCTTCGAGCGATGCCCGCGCAGCATCCAGCTGCTCGTCACTGAGTCGTGCCTTTTTCTGCATCGGAGTCTCGGACTCCGTGCGGCCCAGGGTGATTTCGACCCGCAATGGCTCGTCGAAGTAGCCGGCCAGCGCATCGGCCAGTGCCGCCTGCCTGGGTTTCGACAATGTCGATTCGAATCGTTTGTCCAGGCCGAGGTGTATCGTCGTTCCTGCACGGCGGAGGTAAGCACAATTGCCGGCCAGCAGTCGGGTTGCCCCTTTCAATTCGAGTCGTTCGATGAGTTCGCCCCAGTCCGGCTCACTCCACTTCGCTTTCGGAACCGTGGGTCCGTTTCCGAATATGGCCATGTCAGGCTGGTGGACGTCCGGTACCGGCGTCGTGGTGTTGGTGGCACCCGCGGGTTTTCCGCGCACTAGCGCTTGCACGGCCGTTCCGTGCGTACCGGCGCCCGGCTGCTGTTCCAGCCCCGCCGGCTGAAACGCGAGCATGCGCAACAGGGTCATTTCGACACCGCTACGCGGATCCGGCGCCAATGCCAGGTCACGTCGACCGATAAGCGCGGTCTGGTAAAAGAGCTGCACGTCCTCCGCCGAAAACCGAGCGGCGAGACCCGCAATCTCGGCCTCCTCTGCCTCATCCTCGGCATCGGCCGAGCCGACCACCTGGTACACCGCGATTTTCTGCAACGCGCGCGCAAGATCCTGCAGCAAGGTCGCATAGTCCGGAAACTGCTGGTCGATCCCTGCAATAGCCTGCAACAGGCCGGGTCCATCGGCCGCAGCGAGAAGTCCGAGCAATCGCGAGACGTGTTGCCGATCGATGGTACCGAGCATCTGGCTGACCTGCGCGGCGGTGACGTCGCCGCCGCAGAACGCGATTGCCTGGTCGAGCAGACTCAGGGCATCGCGAAGGCTGCCGTCGGCGGCGCGCGCGATGGCTCCCAGCGCCGCCGTTTCCGCGGCAATCTTCTCTGCAGAAAGGATGAACTCCAGCCGCTCGCGGATGACCTGCGGGCTCAAGCGCTTGAGATTGAACTGCAAGCAACGCGACAACACCGTCACCGGCAGTTTCTGCGGGTCTGTCGTTGCCAGCAAGAACTTGACGTGCGGTGGTGGCTCCTCCAGCGTTTTCAGCAGCGCATTGAACGAGCTCTTCGACAACATGTGCACTTCGTCGATCAGGTACACCTTGAAGCGGCCCCGGGCCGGCGCGTACTGCACGTTGTCCAGCAGGTCGCGTGTATCGTCGACCTTGGTACGCGAGGCCGCATCGACCTCGATCAGATCGACGAAGCGCCCTTCATCGATTTCCCGGCAGGCACTGCAAATGCCGCAAGGCGTCGAGGTAATTCCGGTTTCGCAGTTGAGCGATTTCGCCAGGATGCGCGCAATGGTGGTCTTGCCGACGCCACGTGTTCCGGCAAACAGGTAGGCATGGTGCAGGCGCCCGCTGTCTAAGGCATTGGTCAGGGCTTTGAGCACATGCTCCTGGCCCGCCGTTTCGGCGAAGTTTTTCGGTCGCCATTTGCGGGCGAGAACAAGATAGCTCATAGATTTTCCGGTCGTTTGCCCGGATTGACGTGCCGGCATCCGGTTAAGTGGGACAGTGTAACCAATGAGGCTCAGGTAACAAGCCCGGTGCCTGCAAGTCCTTGTGTGACATGGGAAGTGGCCCGCACCAGCTGTTCCCCGGCACCCGGCGTCACCGCTGCCGCTGCTCCCTTCCGGGCCTGACGGGGTTCACGGCTGACCGTCGCGAGGAAGCCGGCACGGGCCGGCGGCGATTATCCCTGCCGCGTGGGGCAGATACAAACGCCGCTGCGATTGGTCGCGCCGGTGGATTCTGCAGCGATCCGGTTGCTATTCTCTCGGCCTGTCCAGAGCGGAGCCCTGCATGTCCCAAGTCC
>CAYXKM010000112.1:0-4303 GCA_964465665.1 uncultured Woeseiaceae bacterium | reverse complement strand
CCGCCGAGGCACCGCTCAGCAACAAAGCCCGCGCGGACTTCATTCGCGTGCAGACCGACACGCGCGATTACCTGCCGGGCAAGACCTTCGACGAGAAATTCGAGATTCTGCGCCGCACCAGTTATTACGATTTCCTCAAGGATTACTGCAAGGTCGATCAGCAGGTGCTGGAGATCTACCGCCGCTGGGGCATGAGTTTCTGGTGCGTCGGCATCGAGGAAGTGCCGACGACCTCGATCCAGTCCTACGACGGCGGCATGCCGGGTGTCGACCACACGCTCGTTCGTACCGGGTATCGCGGCGATGAGCCGTACATTTTCCATTTTCCGGACGGCAATGCGTCCGTAGCGCGGCTGCTGGTGCGGAAACTCATACCGCAGGCAGTGCCCGGCAGCACCATGGAAGACGTGGTCACGGCGCGCGTCGATTACACCGAACTCGACCGGGAAGGCCGCGATACGCGAATTCGCCTGAACAGCACCGTGGTCAATGTGGCGCATACTGCTGATGAAGGCGCGGTCGATGTTACTTTCGTGCATGGAGGCAATGCACACACGGTGCGCGCTTCCCGCTGCATCCTGGCCTGCTACAACAGCGCCATCCCGTACCTGTGCCCGGATCTGCCCGAAGCACAGAAAGCAGGGCTTGCGTACAACGTGAAAGTGCCGCTGACCTACACCAAGGTCATGGTGCCGAACTGGCGCCCATTCGTCGAGCTGGGCATGGATTTCGCCTATTACACGAACGAGTTCTACAAGCAGGTTGAGCTGGATTACCCGGTGTCGATCGGCGATTACAAGTTCAGCAAGTCGCCGGACGAGCCGATGGTCCTGCACATGTGTCACGTGCATTACTCGCCGGATATAAAGGGGCCGGAACAATGGCGCGAAGGCCGGCGGCGGTTGCTGACGACACCCTTCAGCGTGTTCGAGGATCACGTCCGCGACCAGCTCGACCAGGCGCTTTCCGGCGCCGGCTTCGATGCCGAACGCGACATCCACGCCATCACCGTCAACCGCTGGGCGCACGGTTACGCCTACAGCCCGGGACTGATCTGGGAGCCGGATTACCCGTCGGACGACGTGAAGCCCTGGGTGATTGGCCGAAAGCCCTTCGGCCGCATCGCCATTGCAAATTCAGATGCGGGCGCACGGGCCGACACCAATTCCGCAATCACGCAGGGCTACCGCGCCGTCGCAGAGTCCATTTGACGGTGCCGGTGTTCACTTGTTTGCGTTATGCGTCGATGGCGCGGAATGGGGGCCATGGCTGATGCCGAACAAATACTGCACTGGCATGGCCAGCGCAATTATGCCCAGTGCCGCGAGAATTGATCCGGCGATACGCCGGATCACCCGGCGGTTTCTCCACGCGGAGAGCTTTGCAGCAGACGCGCCGGCGAGCCATAAGGCCGGCAAGGTGCCAAGCCAGAAGAGCAGCATGACGAGCATGCCGCTCGCCGTGTTGCCGCTCGCGGCAGCCAGCGCGACCGCGCTGTAAACGAGGCCGCAGGGCAGGGCGCCCCAGATGAATCCCGCCGCGAGTGCGCGCGCCGGTGTCGAGACCGGCAATACGTAACGCGCGAACGGCGAGAGCAGCCGCCACAACCGTGCCCCGCCCCGCTCGAGAAACTGCAGCGAACGCCAGTCGAACAACAGGTTCAGTCCGAGCGCGATGACCAGCGTCGCGGCAAGCACGCGCAACAGCAGCAGGCCGGTGTCCGCACCCGCGGACTTCGCCAGCAGCGATCCGCCGCCGGCGGCGACGGCGCCGAGCAACAAGTAGAAACAAAGGCGACCGCTGTTGTACAGCAGCCGGCGTAACGGCCCCGGGAAGGATGCGCGTGATTGCTCCTCAAACAACACGACGATCGCGCCGCACATGCCGAGGCAATGCGTGCTGCCGAAAAAACCGGCAAGGAATGCCGCGGGTAGCAGTAGCTCCGGATTCACGACGAGGTTTCGTGGCTCGATTCGTGGCTCGATTCGTTGCGCGCGCGCTCGGACCCGTTATGCCCGGGAGTCTTGTCGTCATCCATAACCACACTCCAGCCGGGCGATTTCAAATCGTCGAACTGGCCCGACCCGACGGCCCAGAAAAAGGCCCATACGGCGATGCCGAGCAACACCAGCCCGAGCGGAATGAGCAAGTACAGAATGCTCACGACGTCGCCCGCAATGCACGCAATCGCTGGCGTGCCGAGGTTTCCTCGGGAGCCTTCGGCGAGCCGTGTCGGCGAAGTCGCAGCGCATTGGCCACGACCAGCAGCGAGCTCAGCGACATGCCGAGCGCCGCCATCCACGGCGCGAGCATGCCGCTGACCGCCAGCGGCACGGCGGCGAGGTTGTAGCCGATGGCCCAGCCGATGTTCTGGCGGATGACGCGGCGTGTCGCCCGTGCAATTTCCGCGGCATCGACAATACCTTGCAGACGTTTGCCGAGAACAACCGCATCGGCGCTGGCCCGCGCGAGTGCAGTCCCGGCATCGAGTGCGATCGAGGCATCGGCGGCCGCCAGAACCGGCGCGTCATTGACGCCATCGCCCACCATGACAACTTTTTCGCTGGCTTCACGCAGCGAAGTAACCAGCGCAACTTTCTCCTCGGGCGCGAGCCCCGAATACCATTCGCGGATGCCGAGCTTTCCGGCGATGCGTCGCACCGGCGATTCACGATCGCCGCTGGCAATTAGCAGCCGGAATCCGGCGGACTGAAGCGCGGAGACAGCATCCGCCGCATCATCGCGCAAGTCATCGCCGATTTCGAAGCGAGCGACGAGGCCACTTTCATTGCCGAGCAGGACAACGGTGCGATCCGTCGCATCGGCATCGTCGGGAACTGCGGTGCCCGAAAAACCACGCAGGTAACTTTCGCTGCCGATGCGCCAACGCGTTCCATCGATGGTTCCCTGCACCCCGCGGCCGGTTTCGATGACGAGGTCTTCCGGCCCGGCCGTGCCAGGCAAAAGATGTTCGGCAAAAGCGCGTGCCAGCACGTGTTCGGAGGCGGTTTCGATTGCAGCCGCAATGGCAAGGCACCGCGACACTGAATAATCCGCGCCCAGAACCTCGGTCCGCAGAATCTCCGGTTTGCCGGCCGTGAGTGTCCCGGTCTTGTCGAAAACGATTACCGCTCGCCCGGCCAGTATTTCGAGCAAATGCGATCGCACCAGAAAAAAGCCACGACGGGCCAGTGTCGATGCCGCCGCAGCGAGTGCGGCCGGCGTTGCCAGCGCCAGCGCGCAAGGGCAGGTGACGACCAGTGTAGCCAGGACAACCTCGAGCGTCTGTTCCGGTTGCCAGATGAGCCACAGCGAACCGGCCGTAGCCGCAGCGATCAGTACGCCAGCGACGAATTGGCTTGCGATGCGGTCGGCCAGTTGCGCGATCCGCGGACGGTCCGCCCTGGCTCGTTCCAGCAAGCGGGTGATCTCGGCAAGATTCGTCGCAGCGCCTGTTTTCGTCACACGAATGTCGGCGCTTCCGCCGCGATTGGTACTCCCGGCCAGCACCGTCATTCCGATGCCGCGGCTGACGGGTATGGATTCGCCGCTGAGAATGGATTCATCGACGGACAGGATGCCGCTCAATACTTCGCCATCGACCGGGATCACGTCGCCACTGCGAATACGGATCACATCGTTCTCGCGCAGGCGATCCAGGGCGACAATTTGCGCATCGCCGTTGCCGACCTGCATCGCGGTATCCGGCAGCAATCGCGAGAGCGCCAGTGCAAAATCGTCGGAACGATGGCGCGCCCTCATTTCGAGAAACCGGGTTGCGCTGAGGAACAATACAAACATGGCGACGGAATCGAAATACACAGCACCCTGGTCCAGCCAGGTAGCCCGCGCGGAGGCGACGAACGCAATGCTGATGGCAAGTGCCACCGGCAGGTCCATGCCCGGTGCCCGCGCGCGCACGCCGCGCCAGGCCGCCGTGTAAAACGGGCGCGCCGAATAGAAGATGATCGGAACGGTGACCAGCAGGCTGATGATGCGCAGAAACCTCTCGATCTCGCCTTCGATTCCGAAAAAATCGCCGGCATACAGCGCAACGGCAAACATCATGACCTGCATGCCGGCCGCGGCCGCGACGATCAGTCGTTTCAACGCGCGCTTGTATTCCCGGTCGTGCCTGTCCTCGGCGTGCCCTGCCGCCATTGGCTGCGGATGGAATCCGACGCGCGCGACAGCCGCGAGGAGTTCACTGAAATGCAGTTGCGACGGATCCCATCGGATCACGGCTCGCCGCGTCGCCGGGTTGACATCAAGGGAAAGTATACCGTCCCGACTTTTCAAGGCG
>CAYXKM010000111.1:0-2984 GCA_964465665.1 uncultured Woeseiaceae bacterium | reverse complement strand
TCATCAGCGGCTCGATGCCCGCGGCCGATACCGTCGCAGCAACTTCGTCCATTTCCTCGGCGCGCCGTGCGCCGTGTTCGATGCTGCGCCCTATCAGGTAATGCGCGTACGCAGGCCAGTCCCGCCCGGCCATCAGGTCGCCGAGCGACTCGAGCACGGCTTGGTCCACGCCGTAATGGCGAGCCGCGAGCAAGCTTTCGGCAACGATGGCTTCGATGCCCTTGATGATGACACTCCGGCACATCTTGGTCGCGGACGCCGGACCGATGTCGGCGGAGAATACGCGCGCGCCGCTGAAACCGAGGGCCCGCGCCTGCTGCTCAAATGCCCCAGCGTGCGGCCCGCCGAGTAGTATCGGCGAGCAGATGCGCTTTGGTGCGATCGGCGCCATCACCGCGGCTTCGACATAGCGTCCGCCCGCATCGCTGACCATTGCGGCGCAGCGGCGCTTGGTATCGGGTGCGACCGAGTTGAGGTCCAGCACCAAAGTACCGGCGTCGAGCCGGCCGGCGATCGATCGTGTCGCTGCAACATCCTCCGCCGCGGTGACCGCAGAAATGACAAGGTCGCAGCCTTGCGGGAGATCGCTTGCGCTCGCGGCGGGCTGGATTTGCTTTCGCGCGAGCAGTGCGCGCTGTGGCACGCTGTCGCGGCCGAATTGCGTGTCGTAAGCACGCAATGCGATTCCGCTGATCGCCGACAAGTCATCGGCCAGTACCTGGCCAACTTCCCCGAATCCCAGCAATCCGATCGTCATGTTTTTGTTCATGCGCCGCGCCATACGGCACCCGGCACATACACAACGCCTGCCATGAGTTTGCGGGCGGTACGCAGCAGGGCCGTTCGTACGAGGCGAACATCTTTCCCGTTAACTTCGACCTCGAGTTCCACGGTCAGGAAACCGGTCGGGTGTTCGATGTCGAGCCGCCGGGTTCCGGATGTCGCCGCAAGACCAGTGATCTGCTGCGCCACGGAACCGGGTAGCAGGCAGGCCGCGGCGATGGTTGCCGCGCCCAGCACACCGATCGAATCGTGCACGCGGTGCGGGATGAACGTGCGCGTTGCGATGACACCGCCGCCGGTCGGCGGTGCGACCAGGGACATTTTCGGCACTGTTTTGTTTGCGACATCGCCCAGGTTCATGCGCGCGCCGACGGCCAGGCGAATCGCCTCGATGCGTTCCTTCAGTTGCTGATCCGCTTCGAGTTGCTCCGGGGTCTCGTTGCCGGTCTTGCCGAAATCGGCGGCGCGCAGGATCACGACCGGCATGCCGTTGTCGATGCAGGTCACTTCGATGCCGTTGACAACCTCGGACGTTTTGCCCGTCGGCAGCAATGCGCCGCAGGCCGAACCCGCGACGTCGAGAAAATCGAGCGTAACCGGCGCGGCGGTGCCGGGCACACCGTCAATGCGCGCATCGCCCTCGTAGGTAACGATACCGCCCGGCGTCCTGATCCGCGCAACCGCAATACTGCCGGTATTGACCATGTGGATGCGCACCAGAGTCTCGCCTTTCGCGGCCGGTATCAGGCCCTGCTCGATCGCAAACGGTCCGACGCCTGCAAGCAGGTTGCCGCAATTCTGGTTGTCGCGGACGTCTGCCGCATCGACGACCACTTGCAGAAAAAGATAGTCAAGGTTGGCGTCGTTGCGCGTGGCATTGCCGACGATAGCAACCTTGCTCGTCAGGGGATGAGCGCCGCCCATGCCGTCGATCTGCCGTTCGTCCGGCGAACCCATTGCGGCGAGTAATACGGCATCACGGGCGTTCCGATCCCGCGGCAAATCCTTCGCGAGAAAATACAGCCCTTTCGAGGTGCCGCCGCGCATAACTACGCAGGGTATCGCGCGTTGCGTCATTCATTCCTCGCCGTGTACATCGATGTATCTCAGTCCCGCCTGCCTGAGCCGCTCTCGCATGTCGTAGATATCCAGACCGAGTTCGCCGTTTTCGAAACGACGGCGCTTGTCTGCTTCGTTCGCTTCGCGCTGACGGGCTTTCTCCAGCACCGATTCGGCTTCGGTCCGTTCGACCGCCACGACCCCGTCGTCGTCGGCAACGATCAGGTCGCCGGGCCGCACGAGCATGCCTGCGCAGACCATCGGCCGGTTGACGTCGCAAAGGGTTGCTTTCACCGTTCCCTGTGCGCAGACGGATCGGGACCAGACCGGGAAACCGGCTTCGGTCAACGTAGCAATGTCACGCACGCCGGCGTCGATCACGAGGCCGCGGACGCCCCGCGCCACCAACGAAGCCGCCAGCAGGTCGCCGAAATATCCGTCCTCGCAAGGGCTGGTGGGCGCGACCACCAGGATGTCACCCGCCTGGCACTGTTCGACCGCCACATGAATCATCCAGTTGTCGCCGGGCGCGACCTGGCAGGTGACGGCCGTACCCGCGGCATGCACCGGACGGTAGATGGGCCGCAGGTAAGAAGCCAGCAAGCCACGACGACCATAGGCTTCGTGGACCGTCGCGACACCAATAGTCCGGAATCCTTCCACTACCGTGGAGTGCACCCTCGGTATCCCTGTTACGACCACTGCCATGTCTCTGCTCCCAGCCGTGCGCGTCGATGTCGCGGCGTTCGTTCCGATTATCCACCGCGCCACTGCCCGCTTCAGCTCGAATGCCGTTCCGTGTTATAAGATTTTCCTATAGTGACCGGATCCATCCCCAACCTGCGGCACCTCTATGCCGTCGCCGAGGCCGCCCGCCAGGGCAGCATCAGCCGTGCCGCCGACAACGTTCACCTGTCGCAATCGGCGGTAACCCAGGGTATTGCGAGGCTCGAAAAAGCAGCGGGCGAACGGCTGTTCGATCGTACGAAATCCGGCATCTTTCCGACCGAGGCCGGCCGGCAATTCGTTGTACGCATCGAGCGCGCGTTGCAGAAACTTAAAGCCCTGCAGAACGAAATCGATCCCGGCGGCTCGTCCGAACCGCTCTACCGACGAACCACGTCCACCCAGCTTCGCGCGCT
>CAYXKM010000110.1:0-4877 GCA_964465665.1 uncultured Woeseiaceae bacterium | reverse complement strand
GTAACGGGCAACAACATTACCTTTGAAATCGGCGGTAATCGGCAAGCCGGTCCCTGCCGGTGCCCAGGGGGTTCCGTCGGAATTGCACCCCGGACAGTAGTCGTCCTGCAACTCGGTGTCGTAAAACGCTGCTCCCGCCGTCAGCCTGAGGTTGTCGGTAGCCAGCCAGAGCAATTGCAGTTCCGTTCCGAGGACTTCCGCCGTAGGGCCGTTGTTGACCTGGGTGATGGCGTTGGCGCCCGTGAACGATACCTGGAAGTCATCCCATTGCTCGAGGAACACTGCGCCGTTGAACTGCAGGCGATTGTCCAGCCACTGTGTCTTCCAGCCGGCCTCCCAGTTGGTCAGAAAGTCCGAAATGTACTCGCCGGCAAAGGGATCGCGGTTGATACCGCCGGGACGGTAGCCTTCGGACCAGGTCGTGTAGAGCATGTAATCGTCGGAGAGCTTCCAGGTCAGGTTCAGGCGCGCGATGCTTTCGCTTTCCTTGATGCCCTTGTCGGTGTTCAGGCACGGGGTATCGTCCTTGTAGTCCGCCTGGGAAGGACAACGCCATTCGCCGTTCCGAGACCAGCCCTGGCCGACCGGCGAGAATGCACCTTCGCCGCCATTAATCGGGGAGCCCGGTTCGTCAGGGCTGTCGTTGACGTCCGTACCCGGTACGCGCGCCGGGTTGAAGCCCAGGCCGAAGCCGAAGAATCCCTTGACCGTGACTTCGGGTTCGAAGAAGCGCATGCC
The DNA here is from genome assembly GCA_964465665.1 of uncultured Woeseiaceae bacterium. GTDB lineage: Bacteria > Pseudomonadota > Gammaproteobacteria > Steroidobacterales > Woeseiaceae > JAKEGN01. Next base: position 4,139 of record CAYXKM010000110.1, on the reverse strand, counting down.
GGCACTAATCTCGATATTGTCCGTAATGTCGAAACTGACGTCCGCAAACACCGCCCTGTCATTATCCACCCGGTCCACGCTGTTCATGTACACAGTGTCCTGGAAGCGGGGACTTGTTCCGCCGTTCATCAGCATGACATCCGCGAGGCCCTCGACCAGCCAGTGCTGCTCGAAGTCGTGCTCCTGCTTTTGCCAGAAAAATCCGAGCATGCCGCGGATACGATTATCGGCCGGAGTGCTGATGCGCAATTCGTGGCTTTGCTTGGTGTACTTGTCATCGTTCGTGTAACGGGCAGCCGGCGAAATGCGGTTGCCGGCGTTGTCGAAATGCAAACCGGCAAAATACCCTGTGGTGTAAGCGGTGTCGTACCAGTAGGAATAGTCGGAATAATCGAACGACCCATCCACATCGCGATCGAGATAATTGCCCGAATACGTCAGGTCGAGGTTCGCGATCGTTCCTTCTATGGTCAGGCCGAGCTGGTACCACTGGTCGTCGGCATATTCCGGAAGAAAATGGGTGACTGCGTAGTCTCCGGATACGAAAGTGCTAAGATCATCGCCCCACGATCCCTCGCCTTCCTGCTTCTGCATCTGCGCAGTCGGCGTGATTGTCCATTCGTCATTCAGATCAATGCGCAAGGCGGCACGCGCACCGACGGTATCGATCGTGTTGTAATTGTCCTTTGCCAGTGCCGCATTGCTGATGGTGATGTCATCTGCAGTAGTGCTGACGGCGCCAGGGAAAGTGCGCGTCCCGAGCACGTTGTCTATCCATCCCGCATCGCTGCGCGACCAGCCGACCAGCCGGACGGCGGCATTGTCACTGAGCGGTATATTGACGAATCCTTCGACGACGTAACCTGTATCGTCATTGTCCACGATATTGCCTTCCACGGCATAGCCCGCGGCAAATTCCGACGCATCCGGCTGGTTGGTAATGATGCGAATGGTCCCTGCTTGCGAACTCGCACCGTACAGCGTGCCTTGCGGGCCGGCGAGTGCTTCCACGCGCGCGATATCGTACATGTGCACATCCAGGTTGCCCTGGATCGTCGTGATCGGTTGCTCGTCGAGATACATGCCGACGCTGGGTTGCGAGGTGGTCGCCTGACCGTCGCCGCCGGTGGCGATGCCGCGCATGTAAACCAGCGTAAAGCTGGAACCGGCCCAGGGCGGTTGGGCAATGGCGACGGTGGGCAACATCTGAGTGTACTGTTTGAAATTCTTCAGGTTCAGCTCGGTCAACTCCTGGTTGCCGAGCGCTTGGATACTGATCGGGACGTCCTGCAAGTTCTCTTCGCGCTTTTGCGAAGTCACCACGATCTCTTCGATCGTCTCTTTTTCCTGCGCCATCATCGGCGGGCTCGCCAGTGCCATCACGATAGCTGCGGCCACCGGAGTTCTTGAGAAGGAGCGTCGGACACTTTTTCGTTGGGAAACATGCATTGCGGGTCTCCAGTTATTGTCCTGCCGCGTCAAGACTACAATGGAAGTCCGCTGAGCGTAAAGCACTGTCGACATTCGTTGCTGCCCGGCAACAACATTGGAACCAATGGCGGCACGCAGAAGCAAAATGCGCGCCCGGACCATGGATTTCAGAATATGAAACGGCGGATCAGAGTGACGGGACGTCCGGATACGCATCCAGCACCGGGCCGAGCGCCGCTTTCAACGGATCGAGCCAATCCTCGTAGTTCCGCCACTGCTCGACGCCCTCCCGATAGATGGGTTGGCGCACCTGTTCGGAGCTTGCCGTCCGGACCGGGCGCTCGTTTTCGAAGAAGCGCAGGCAAGCCGGTTCAAAGGGCAATCCGCAGTAATCGAGCACCCGGCGCACCTCCGCCTCGGTGTCCTCCACGGTACGCTCGTAAATGACACGGTGCAGGCGCCCCGGCAACACAGAATCGAAGTGCGCCATCAGCTCGACATAGTCACGATAGAAACTACCCATGTCCGTCAGGCTGTAACTGAAATTCTGCCCACGCGCATAGTGCTGCTTGAAATTCGAAAAGCAGCAGCTTAGCGGATGACGGCGTGCATCGATGATTCTTGCTTTCGGCAAAACGAGCTGAATCATGCCGACGTGCAGGAAGTTGTTCGGCATCTTGTCGATGAAATACCGCTTGTCTGTTTTGCGATGGACACGGGTACGCTCGATGTATTTTTCCCCCAGCTCACACAATTCCGCGGCGCTCTTCGACGCCAGGACCTCGGCATACACGGCGATCTCGTCAGTACTGGCCTGTTCGCGCAAGTCCTTCGCCATGGAGATCAGCTCCGGCAGTTCCGTGGTGCCTTCGACCGCCGAATGACTGGCCAGGATCTGTTCCAGCAATGTCGAGCCCGAACGCGGCATGCCGACTATGAAAATCGGATCCGGCGCATCGCATCCGGAACCTTCATGTCGGCGAAACAGTTTGCGACTGAAACTAGCCTTCAGGCGCTGACACCTGGCCGAGTTCAGCCCCGCATCGTACGGATTGAGCGCGCGGTGCAACGCATTCCCCTTCGCATACTGCTCGAAGGACGGAGCATAAGCGCCGGCATCTTCGTACGCTTTTCCCAGCGCAAAATGCAGGTGCACGCGATTCACGTCATCAATTGCAGGTTGCTCGAGTTTTGCGTGCATTTCTGCGAGGTCCGCTTCGGCGAAACGGAAGGTCTTGAAATTCGCCAGGCTCCAGTAAGCTTCGCCGAATTCGGGATCACGGGCGATGCTCTGGCGGTAAGCATCGATGCATTCGTGTTTGCGGCCCTCCGTTTTCAGGACGTGGCCATAACTCAACCAGACCTTGGCATTCGCCGGGTACTCCTCGAGCAGCTTTGCGTAGATGCGGCTTGACCGCTCGTATTCACCGATCCGGCTCAGGATCACCGCACACAGGTTGCGATAGCTGGGGTTATCAGGATCGACTGCGAGCAATCGTTCAATCTCGACCAGCGCTTCGGAGGATTGATTCTGCCGGTGCAACAACACCGCGTAGTTATATCGGGCCGCAGCAAAACCGGGGGCAAGCTCGAGGCATCGCAGAAGCAACTTTTCCGCGTCCGTGTTCCGGCCGCAGCGCACCGCGACCTCTGCCAGCATGCGAATCGCGGGAACGTCGGTAGGCGCTTGCAACAAATGCGCTTTCAGCAGCCGTTCGGCCTTCGGAATATCGTTCTCGAGCATCGCCGCTGCAGCCTGCTGCAACGCCGGATCCCGTGTCGCACAGCGGACATGACGGGCATAAGCCGCATCGCCGCCGGCCGAATCGCCGGTCGCGAGCAAGTGATCGGCGAGGTAACGCCACGCCTCCGGGTGTTCCGGTTTCAGGCGCACGGTGTTGCGCAATGCCTGGATCGCTTCGTCGCCACGGCCAACCGCGGCGAGTGCAAGGCCGTGTTCGAAATGTGCAGCAGCCCAGTTGGGCTGCGACTGCAGCAGCGACTCGAGCAGCTTCAGCGCCACCTGCGGATCGCCGGCACGGCGGCGGGCGGAAACCAGCAGCAGAACTGCCGGTGGATAGTCCGGGACCGCGTTCAGGATTTCGAGCGCCTGCTCGGCAGCAAGCCCCGGATCGGCATCGAGCAGGCGCGACGCATGAGCCAATGCAACATCGACGGTGCCGGCGGGATTCCCTGCTCCGCTCACTGCAGGAATTTCCGCCGCAGCACCAACAAAGAAGAATTATTTTTCATTGCCCGGCCGGTTACGCTTTGTTCAATGGACAACTATCAATGGACAATTATTCTATGCCCGTGAGTCTGCGCGAACAATGAAAAAGCCAACGGGCCGGACCGACTGCGCTAGACTTCGCCGTGAACAGTGCGTTCACTGGAGTACCACAGTAATGGGTTTCGCAGAGATTCTTGTGTCACGCCCGAGCGCTCGCATACGTTGCTGCCTGCGCGCATATCTCGTGCTGTGCCTTTTCCCTTTTATGTTCGGCACAGTGCGGGCAGATCCCGATTCCGCGGAACTGCTGGACCGGTTGCTGGATGTGCGCGAGGCGATTCTTGCGAGCGGCGCCCCGGCCGACTCGACATTCATGACGGTCTGGGACTTTGACGGTACGATACTCGACGGCGATTGCTCCGAGGGATTGCAACGCGACGGCCAGACCGTTTACCCGGGACTCGCGCAGCTTTCCATC
>CAYXKM010000109.1:0-11190 GCA_964465665.1 uncultured Woeseiaceae bacterium | reverse complement strand
GAGCGAGAAAGGCATGGCGCCGTGGCGCCGTCCACGCGATCAGTCGCCTGCAGTGCAGGCTCCTACAAGGAAACGGCCGGGGCCTTCTGCCCGTAGATAAGCACTTCCTCGTCGGTGACGCCGGGCAATCCCTGTTGTGTCCTGAGAAAAGTCGAGCCGAGCTTTTCGGCGACGGCGATACTGCGCTCGTTGCCGCGCAGTATCACGTGTATGACTTCTGACCAGCCGAGCACATCGAAGGCATACTCGAGCGCCGCCCGCCCGGCCTCCGTGGCGTAGCCTTTGCCCCACTCATCGCGACGGATCGCCCAGCCGACTTCGGGCGCCGGCCAGCCGTCCGGGTACCACGGCCCGACCCTGCCCAGCCATTCGCCCGTCGCTTTGTTCTCAACCGAGAAAAAACCGAATCCGCGCAGTTGCCAGTGGCCCATGATCATGGCCATGTTGCGCCATGTGAGAGCGCGATCCATGACCTTGCCACCGATGAAGCGCACGGCTTCCTCGTCGGCCATCAAACGCGCCCAGCCGTCGAAGTCCCGCGCAGGATCGATACTTCGCAATATCAGTCGCGGCGTTTCGATGCGCAGGTTTGAGGCGCAGGTCGTAACCATGTCGTCAGTTTTACCGCTCTTCTTCGCTTTCTTTCGCGAGTTTCCGGGCTGCAGCGCCACCGGCAACGGAGTATTGCATGCTGACATTCCGGGTTTTCTGGAAGTCCTCCAGCGTCTCGCCGCGCATCTGCGCATAGACCTGCGGATTGGACGAACCAATAACCGCCGCCATTTTCTCAAGACAAAAGAAGATGACGCCGTAATGTATCAGGCCGATCCAGTCCCTGGCGTCAACCAAGCGGCGTTCCTCGGCCGTCAGCCCGAATTCTTCGTACAGGTTCGCGGTATCGTGCAGGAAACGCTCGCGGTGTTCCGGCTCCACGAGCCGGTGCAGGAAATCGTTCAGCCTATAAGCGCGATGGCTCGTTTCCAGCGTGAACGGGTACGTGCCTTTCAGCTTCTCGATACCGGTGAGCTGCACGCCGATGCGCCGCCGCTGTTCTTCGGCCTCTTTGTCCTTGGGTTCGGCCGGGTTCTCATAGATCACGGTCGCGATGGCGGTCATCGACGGCAGACAGTAGTCCCGGTGCACGCAGTTGATCTTTTGCGGCAGCGCGCCGCGCATGATCAGCCACATGATGATTTCCGCACTTTCCATGCCGCCGCGCTCGGCATACTCGGCATGGGTAATGCGGGTCAGCGCTTCCGGGTCCTTCTCCAGCAGGTCGAGAAACTGCATGTCCCATTCGGTGTTGTTGAAGCCTGCGCGTTCCCCGTGCACCTGGTGCGAGAGTCCGCCGGTCGCGACTATGGCCACCGACAGGTCCTCGGGATAACTTTCGATGGCCCTGCGAAGCGCCTGGCCGAGGCGCCAGCATCGCCTTGCCGTCGGAATGGGGAACTGAAGTACGCCTACCTGCAGCGGTATCACCGCGCCGTTCCAGGATTTTCCCCGGTCCGTCATCATCGACAGCGGTGAGAACAGACCGTGATCGATCGGCTTTTTCTGGAAGAACGAGATATCGAATTCATCCGTGAAAAGCGAGCTGCCAATATGTCGCGCGAGGCCAGGATGCCCGGCAACCGCCGGGTACTCCCGCGGGCCACCACCCTCGTCTGCCGTCACGTAACGGTCGTCGACGCCGAGAACGAACGGCGAATAGTGCTCGAAGAAGAACGACGTGATGTGATCGTTGTAAATGACGAACAGCACGTCCGGCTGCCGCTCGGCGAGCCAGTCCTGCACCGGCCGGAATACTCTGAAGACGCCGGCCCATGCCGCATCGTCTGCGGTTTTCGTGTCCTTGGCAAAACCTATCGTCGGTGTGTGCGAGGCGGCAATGCCGGCGATGATACGAGCCATGTCTCAGTGTCCGGTGGCAAAATGGGTGCGAGATTCCATCGTAACCAACTACAGCCGGTAATCGGCCCTCTCTTTGGCGAAGCGCAGGAAATAGTCGAGTGAGTCCGGGTTGCGCATGACACTGGGGTTGGCGGCTTTTTCGAGTGGCGTACCCATCAGTATACGCCGTACCGGCACCTCCATTTTCTTGCCGGTGAGCGTATACGGGATGTCATCGACCGGGTAGATCTTTTCCGGCACGTGACGTGGCGAGTATCGTTCGCGCAGGGTTTTCCGGATCTTCTGGTCGAGCGCCTCATCCAGCTCGATACCGTTGGCGAGCTGCACGAACAACGGCATGAAAAAATTTCCGTCCGGAAGATCCAGATTGACGATGAGAGAGTCCTTAACCTCATCCATGGCTTCCAGGCAGCGATAGATCTCCGCCGTGCCGATGCGGATTCCGAATCGGTTCAGGGTGGCGTCCGAACGGCCGAGCACGAAACACCCGCCGCGCTCGTTGACCATGAAGAAGTCACCGTGCCTCCACACTCCCGGCCAAGTGTCGAAATAGGTTTCCCTGTACCTGGCATCGCCCTCGTCATTCCAGAAACGCACCGGCATGGAGGGCATCGGTTGCGTAATCACCAGCTCTCCCACCTGGTTGATCACCGAATGTCCGTTCTCATCGAAAGCATGCGCATCGACACCGAGATGCATGCCCTGGATCTCACCGGCGTATACAGGCGGCCCCGGGACACCGCCGACAAAGCCCGAGCAGATATCGGTGCCGCCGCTCCCCGGCATTACCCACAGGTCGCTCTTTACCTTTTCATAGAACCACGCCATGCAATCGCCTGAAACCGGCGATCCGGCCAGCATCACGCCCATGAGTCCGTGCAGGTCGAATTTGTCCTTCGGAACGATGCCGGCATGCTGTTGCAATTGCACGAAGGTCGGACTGGCGCCGAACAAGGTCGCGTTGCTTTTCTCGACGATGCGCCACAGGGCTGATGCGTCCGGATAGTTCGGATTGCCGTCGTAAAGAACGGGCACGACGCCGACCAGCATCGAACTCACCAGGAAGTTCCAAATCATCCAGCCGAGCGTCGTATAAAAGAACAAGCGCTCGCCTTCTTTCAGGTTGAAGTGCAGCGAGCTGAGCTTCATTTGCTCGATAAGGGTACCGCCGTGGCTTTGCACGATGGCTTTGGGGATTCCCGTCGTGCCCGACGAGAACAGGATCCACAGCGGATGTTCGAACGGAAGCTGTGCGAATTCCAGCGGGCGCGCATCGCGTATTGATGTTACGTCGCGCCACAGCACGGCGCCATCGATCACCGCGGGCGACAGGGCGGGATCCAGTACCGGCAGCAACACCACGCGCTCGACGGACGGCAATTGCGCGAGCAAATCTCGAACGGCTTCGAGACGGTTGAATGCCTTGCCGCCGTAACGATAACCGTCGACACAGAAAAGAACTTTGGGCTCGAGCTGCTGGAATCGGTCCAGCACACTGGGCGTGCCGAATTCCGGCGAGGTCCCGGCCCAGACTGCACCGATGCTCGCAGCCGCCAAGAGCGCGATGACGCCTTCCGGCGTGTTGGTCAGGTAACCGGCGACGCGGTCCCCGGGGCCGATGCCGCACTCTTTCAGCCAGTGCGCCAGCGAGCGGACGCGCTGCTCGAGTTCGTCCCAGCCGAGTTCGGCGAGTTCCCGGTTCTCGCCCGAGTACAAAAGCGCCGGCGCATCGCGTCGACTTTTGCGGAAGATGTGCTCCGCATAATTCAGTCGCGAACCGGGAAACCACACGGCACCGGGCATCTCACGCTTTGCAAGCACACTTTCATACGGGACCGACGACCTGACCTCGAAATATTCCCAGATCGCCGCCCAGAACTCATCGAGATTCTCGACCGACCAGCACCGCATGTCCTGGTAGTCAGCGAACTTGAGGCCCCGGGTGCGCCCGAGCCAATCGGCAAAGGCGGTGATATTAGCGGCCTTGACCCACTCGGCGGGCGGCTGCCACAGGAGCTCGCCCGTAGTCACCATACGACAGGCATCACTGTAGGGATCGCATGCCTCACCGCCGGACGAAGTCAGGTGCCGGGATGCCGGCGCCACTCGTCATGTCCCGGTGGTTCGCCAACCGCCGGCATACTGCTCCCGCGCGACCCTGGAATACGGCACCGGACTGACCACGACCCGGATCTCAGCCTGCTTGTGCGACTCCACGGTGGTCTTTCTCGAACCGCCGCCTTCCTCGCCCCAGACCAGTGTCAGTTCCGAGCCGATCTCGATGTCCGGATCGACAGAACCGAGCGACAGCATGGAGCGCTCGTTGTAGCTGTACCCCGTGAACATCGAAACGCCGACGGTTTTCCCTTTCTTCATTACCTTGTCGTACGACGACGACGCGTAGTTGGACAGTGGCAGATCGATGTACTTGTAGTGCTCCTCGCCCGGTACGAACATCGAACTGATCACTTTCGCAACATCTTTTGCGTCCCAGGCGAAAGTCACTTTCTTGCGATGTGGCTCGTCTGCAATCTTCTTGAGTGCGTCGCGGCCGATATAGTCATGCTCGAACTTGACGAAAGGACCGTAACCGAGTTCGAACGGCGTCAGGTAGTAGTCCTCGATGTTATTCGAGTGGTAACTGCCGCCGAGCGAACCGGTGCCCTCGTAGCCGTTTGCCGGTAACCACTCGCGATAGGGCTTCATGGCTTTGCCTGAGTAGATTGCGGGCAGGGGCGACGGAATCCAGCCGGACTCCAGTGTGTTGGTGGCATAGGCCCTCGAACCGACGCGGCGGATGCCGAACTCCTTGCCCGCTTCCATGATGGCGTTGCGGATCTCCTCGCCTTCGGCGTACGGCCCCCACACCTCGAGCCCCGGTGCTCCGGCCATCCCGTGGCGCAGCGCACGCACTTTGCGGCCGGCGATTTTGATGGCATCCATGTTGAAGAACTTCACATCGGGCGGCGGTCCGCCGTGCAGTTTCTCGATCACTGCCCAGGCATTCGGCCCCTGGATCTGGTAGCGGTAGCACTTGCGTACGACCGGTTTTCCTCCGGGGAATGACGGCGACCGGTCGTCCTTCTCGATCTTGACGTCGTAGCCGCCGGTCGCACCATGAAACTGGATCCAGTTGGCCGTCGGCGCCCGGCCGACGAACACGAACTTCTTGTCCGCCAGGTAGAACAGGATGCCGTCGCCGATGACATAACCGTCGTAGGTGCACGGTATGAACTGCTTCGCCTTGTCGACGGTGAAATTATTGAAAGTATTGAATGCCAGGTGCTTGATCATCTTCAGGGCGTCGGGCCCTTCGATGTAGATGTCAACCATGTGGTGCGACTGGTCGAACAGCACACAGGTCTCGCGCCAGGCCCGCTGCTCATCACGCCAGCTGGTAAACTCAGGCGCGACCACAGGATAGACATAGGCGCCGATCTGCGAATGCCGCAACAACTCGACCGGATTGCCGACGGATTTCAGCAATGCCTCAAGGCTTTGGTGACTCATCTCTTTCAACCTCGTGATTTCGATCAGAAACCGGGACTCCCCGGCTATTCGTTCCGAGTTTAGCACCGCGAATCGGCCAGATTAACGACGCAAGTTACTGATTGCACTCCCAGTCGAATGACTCTGCGCGGAGAATTGAATCGCGTGATTCGCGCGGGGATTGGCGGACGCCGCAAACAACCACGCGACATCCATAACATCTATAATCCCCTGTACCGGTTTCCAATTGGAAACAGTGCCAGGATTGCTGCCATGAAAAAGAAGGTCGCGAGCCGCCCCTTTCCCCTGCCCTCCGAGATCGAAACCGTACCCGGGACCGAGGGCTGGGAGGACATGTACCCGTACTACACACGCAGGCAAGCTGCAGATGACAAGGTGTTCTGGTTCTGCAACTCGATGCACTTCCCGGAACCGATGCCGGCCTTCGACGCGCTGACCGCCGAGGTGCCTTACACGGCGATGGGCGCGAACACGACGCGTGTATTCGCGTTTCCCGCCACGCTCGGTGTCGAACACCGCATCATCAACGGCAGGGTGTACATAACCGCACACGCGGTATCGGACCCCGATCAGATCGCGCGCCGCACCGAGGTCTTCAACAAGCGGGCCGGACACTATTTCGAGAACTGGGACGAGTTGTACGCAAAGTGGCGCGACAAGATGATGGCGTTGATCAAAGAGATCGACAGCGTCGAGGTGCCGCAACTGCCCGAGTACGATGACGAAAGCAGCGTGATGGAGGCGCGCGGAATCGCCCAGAATCATTTCGTCCGCGAAAGTTATCACCGTTGCATAAATCTCTTTTCCGTGATGTGGCACCACCACTTCGAGTTCCTGATGCTCGGATACGGTGCTTACCTCGTGTTCTTCCAGTTCTGCAAGAAAGCCTTTCCCGAGATCACGGATCAGACCGTCGCACGCATGGTCGCCGGTATCGACATCCTGATGTTTCAGGCCGACGACAAACTCAAGTCGCTCGCCCAGCTCGCGGTCGATCTCGGCATCGACGGATGCTTCGGCGACGGCGAGGACCCGGTCGTAGTTCTCCAGTCGATAAAGGACAGTGGTGACAAAGGAAAGAAATGGCTCACAGCGTTCGATAAAATCCGGCAACCCTGGTTCAACATCTCGGTCGGTGACGGTTTTTATCATTATCACCGCAGCTGGGACGACGACCGCACCGTGCCGTTCTCGGCGATATCGCACTTCATTGTGCAGATCAAATCCGGCGAAGACATCCTCCGCAAAACCGAGGAACTGAAAGCGGAGCGCAAACGCATCAGCGACGAGTACCGTGCCCTGCTCGACACAGAGGAAGAGCGCATTGCTTTCGACCAGATGCTCGGCTTGTGTCACCGCGTGTTCCCTTACGTCGAGGATCACAAGTTCTACTGCGAGCACTGGTTCACGACGCGCTTCTACGCAAAGTTGCGTGAGTTCGGTGACCTGCTCGTGAGTCAGGGAATCCTGCTGAACAGAGAAGACATCTTTCAGCTCAAGAGCAGCGAGGTCGAAGCGGCGCTGGTCGACGTCATGCTTGCCTGGGCCGCGGGGACCAAACCGCTCGGTGCGAATGAGTGGCAGCCGGTCGTCAAGCGGCGACGCGGGATCCTGGCAAAGTTCGCGGATTGGGATGCCCCGATCGCCATCGGCCCCATGCCCGAGCACCTCGAGGATCCTGCGGTACAAATGCTTTGGGGCATTACCTCGGATACGCTGAAAGCCTGGTCCCGCGCGCCGGAAAAAGCCGATGAGAACACCATTTATGGTTTTGCCGCATCGCCGGGCGTGGTGGAAGGTGTGGCGAGAGTGCTGAAGAACGTCAATGACATCGGCCAGATACGGGAAGGCGACATACTCGTGTCGCCGGTTACCACGCCGAGCTGGGGACCGGTGTTCCCGAAAATCAAGGCAGCCGTTTCCGACATCGGCGGCACGATGTCACACGCCGCCATCGTCGCCCGCGAATACGGCATGCCGGCAGTCGTCGGCACCGGCCGTGCAACCCATCGCATCCGAACCGGACAGCGCGTGCGCGTTGACGGCGACAGGGGCGTGGTCACGATACTGGACTGAGATCCGGCTGATCCCGGTTCACCACGATGCAGGCTGACCCAACTTTCATTCGCTGGTTTCCGCAACTCTCACTCGCCGACCGGCCGGCGGTCGGTGGCAAGAGCGCGAGCCTCGGCGAACTGACGCGCGCGGAATTTCCCGTGCCGCCCGGATTCGTGGTGACGACGGCCGCATTCGAGGAGTTCCTCGCGATCAACGATCCGCGCGGTGAGATTCGTACAGAGATCGCCGCACTCGACACCCACGATGCGGTGCGCGTCGCCAGCGTGAGCGAACGGATACGCGAGCGCCTGCTCGCGGCACCGATGCCACGGCACATTGTGTCTGCCATCGCAGAGAGCTATCGCCAATTGTCGAGCCAGGTTTCGAGCCAGTTAACGAACAACGGCAGCGGTTGTCCGGTCGCAGTGCGATCGAGCGCAACCTGTGAGGACAGCGCAACGGCGAGTTTCGCCGGATTGCAGGATACCTACCTGTGGGTTCCCGGCGAGGACGAACTCATCGACCGCATTCGCGCCTGCTGGGCCAGCCTGTACAACAGCGAATCGATCACTTACAGGCTGCGACTCGGATTACCGGAAGGCCAACTGTCCATGGCCGTGGTCGTGCAGGGGATGATCGATGCACTCTGCGCGGGCGTCATGTTTACCCGCAGCCCGACTACCGGCGACAGGTCCGTCGTCGTGATCGAGGGAAGCTGGGGCCTCGGATCCTGCATCGTCAGCGGCGAGGTGACGCCGGATCGCTTTGTCGTGAACAAGGTCACGGGCGAGATCGTCACTCGGAATATCTCGGCGAAGCTCATCGAACACGTACCCGACCGCCCGGGCGGTGGCGTGCGCGAGCTGACCGTCGATCCCGAGCGCCGCGACGTCGCCTGCCTGACGGACGCCGTCATCGGAAGCCTGTGGCAGTTGGCGCGGCAGGTCGAGCAGCACTACGGTAATCCACAGGACATCGAATGGGCGGTTTCCCGGGAATCCGCGCTACCGGCACAGGCGGTTTACCTGCTGCAAAGCCGCCCGGAAACCGTCTGGTCCAACCGCGAAAAGGCGCCGGCGGCAAAACCGGCCGAGAAGCCATTCGACCACGTTGTTCAGCTCATGAGTGCACGGAAGAAACGTTCGTGAACCTGACCGACGAAGACGTTCGTGAGATCCTGAGGCTGCTTGACGAAACGCCCTACGACGAGCTGAAGCTCGAGACCGACCGATTCAAACTCACACTGCGTAAGACCGGTCAGAAATCGCAGGCGTCGTGGGTGCGCAAGGGAACACCGACGCCGGTGGAGATGCAGCCAGTACCCGAAGTGGTATCCGGTATGCCTGCAGGAATGCCGGTGACTGCCACTGCCGCAAACGGCGACATCCGCGAAATCCGCCCGCCGATGCCAGGTACGTTCTACAGGGCGCCGAGTCCCGGCGCCCAGCCGTTTACCGAGGTCGGCAGCGCCGTCACCGAAGATTCGATCCTGGGGCTGGTCGAAACCATGAAGCTCATGAACTCGGTGATGGCAGGTTGCCGCGGAGAAGTGATCGAGATCTGCGCCGGCAACGGCGCAGCGGTGGAAGTCGAAGACACACTCGTGCGCATCCGGGTGGCAGCGCATGCCTGACATCCGGCTCGTCGATGTCTCGATCCGTGACGGCAACCAGAGCCTGTGGGGCGCCACCGGCCTGAATTCCGCGCAGATGCTCGCGATCGCGCCGGCTATGGAGCGCGTCGGTTTCCGCGCGCTCGATTTCACTTCGAGCACGCACATGGGCATCGCCGTTCGGACTTTCAAAGAAGATCCATGGCAATGCATCCGCCTGATGAAAAAAGCGATGCCCGGCACGCCGTTGCAATTCATCGGCACCGGATTTCGATTCATTTCCTGGGAGACCGCTGGCCGGGACTTCATGCGGCTCGTCTACCGCAGGCTGATCGCAAATGGCATCTCGCGTTTCATCGTGCTCGATCCGATGCACGACATGGATGCATTGCTGGAAGTTGCCGCGATCATCAAGCAGGAAGGCGATGCGGAAGTCATGGCGGCACTGACCTACACCGTGAGCGCCGTGCACGATGACCGCTTTTACGCCGGCATTGCCGCGAAGGCGGCAGCGTCTCCTCACGTCGATGTGGTTTACCTCAAAGACCCTGCCGGAATACTGACACCCGAACGTGCAAGGACCTTGCTCCCGGCCATCCGCAGCGTGCTTAACGGCAAGGAATTCGAGTTGCATGCTCATTGCACGATAGGTCTTGCGCCACTCAACTATGTGCTCGCCGCGGAACTCGGCATCGATGCGCTGCACACGGCGGCGGGCGCATTGGCGAGCGGCACGTCGTTGCCCTCCGCGACACAGACCATCGCCAATCTCCGCGAGGCCGGTTATGCGGTGGATGTCGATGAAGAAGCGTTGGACGTCGTCGGCGACTACTTCACGAGGCTCGCGAATGCGGAAGGACTGCCGCACGGCGCACCGCGTGAATACGATGCGTCCTTTCTGCGCCATCAGCTCGCCGGGGGTGTCATGACGACGCTTAAGCGCCAGCTCGCGGAAATCGGACTCGAGCATCGCCTGCCGGAAGTCATCGATGAAATCGAACAGGTGCGCGCGGAACTCGGTTATCCAATCATGGTGACGCCGTTCCCGCAGATCGTGTGCGCGCAAGCTTTCAGCAATGTCGTCAAAGGGGAACGATACGCACAGGTTCCCGACCAGGTGATCCGTTACACGCTCGGTCGCTTCGGTCGCACCACGGGCGAGATCGACAGCAATGTGAAAGACCGCATCCTTGCGCAGCCTCGTGCAAAGTCCATAATGGAAGAGCCGCCGGCATTCTCGCTCGAGGACAAACGCAAAGCGCATCCCGGCGTCAAATCAGACGACGAGTTCCTGCTGCGGGCCGTCATGCCTGGCGAGCAGGTCGAGGCGATGCTCAAAGCCGATCAGACGCCGCGACATTACAATCCCGACGCGAGGCCGGTGCAAAAGCTGCTCGAAGGTTTGCGCAACCGGCCGCCACGCGGCGAGATCATCATCGACAAACCGGGCTTCCGACTCGAATTGCGTTCCGCTGCGACAAGGCCCGGATGAGCCGGGGCTCGGATGCCGACGCAATCGATGCGCGCATCCGTGCGCGGATTGACGCGGCCCGCGGCTATGTGTTCGATCTCGATGGCTCGCTGGTGCTCGGTGACAAAAGCAACAATGCAGTGACTGCACTGCCGGGTGCTGTCGAGCTGCTGCAACTGCTCGATGCCAGGCAGACCCCCTGGCTGGTGATGACCAACGGCACGGTACGGACTCCCGCCGGCATTTCACTGGAACTCGGGAAAGCCGGCCTGACCGTGGCTGCGGAAAGAATCATGACGCCGGCTACGATCGCAGCAACGTACTTCACGAGCAGGAAAATGCGCCGGATCGTCGTCCTCGGCGTCGAGGGCGTGTGGAAGCCGATCGCGGATGCCGGGCTCGAGGTCGTGCTGCCCGGGCGCGATGACCTGGATGCCGGGCCGGCGGATGCGGTTTTCATCGGCTGGTACCGGAAAGTCGACATGGATGAGATCGAAGTGGCCTGCAATGCAATCTGGCAGGGCGCGCGTCTGTATTGCGCATCGATGGTGCCGTACTTTGCCACTCACGGTGGCCGCGCGCTCGGCTCCTCACGCGCGATCGCAGCAATGATCACCAGCATCAC
>CAYXKM010000108.1:0-6441 GCA_964465665.1 uncultured Woeseiaceae bacterium | reverse complement strand
CATCCTCTGTCGTAGTCGTGTTGAAATCGCCGGCGGCAAACACCGGGCGTCCGGCGGGCAACGCGGCCAGCAGCTGGTTTAATCGCCTGTACGCCGTCTCGCGCATTTCGGTCGGATGGAACGGCGCCGGGAAATGCACGGCGAAACCCGTCAGCAGCGAGTCGTCCGCCATTTTGAAATCCGCTTGCAGTATGCCGCGGGTGTCACGCACCCGTTCCTCGGGTATGCCTTCGAACTCCACCGGGTGCAGGACCGGTGGGCCCGCGAGCGGCAATCGGGACAGGAACGCAACGTCGATGCCGCGGGTGTCGTTGCCCTCGATCAGGACGGCGGGCTGGTAAGCGGCAGACTCAAGGTATTCGGTGCGCAGGCGTTCCAGGATCCCGATGTTCTCCACTTCCTGTAACGCAACGATATCCGGGCCGCGGCCGTTATCCACTTGCAGGATGGCCTCCGCCACGACGCGCAGTTTTTTGTCGATGACCTCGTCGCTCCAGTCCAGGTTCAAGCAATCGTCCCGCCAGGAACTTACCTCGATCTGCGCGCAGGCATCGCGGTGTGCATCGTTCTGTTTGTCGGCGAGCGCAAGATAAGTGCCGTCGTCCTTGTCCGGATCATCGACATTGTCGAACAGGTTTTCGACGTTGAAAGTCATTAGAGTGAGCGACGCTTCGGCCGGGGTTTCCGTTGGCGGGTTGTCTTCGCGACAGGCGCTGACGGTGATTGCCGAGCCGAGCACCAGTCCGATGATGGCTGCTTTGATTTTTTTCATGGAGCCTGGGGTTCCTGTCTTAGGGTTCGTGTTCGAACCGGTACAGCTTGGGCCTTCGGCCCTCGACCGTAACAAAGATGCTGCGATCCTTGTAACCGAAAGCGGCGGCTTCGGCCAGCGCACTGCCGCCGAGATCGAGTGGCACGGGCGGTCGTTGCAGCGCATCGATCCAGTCTTCGCCGGTATTTCGAGAAAAAAGGTAAGCGCCACGATACGTCAGGATCATGACTGTTTCACCGCTGTTGGAGATATCCATCGCCGTGGGCTGCCAGTGCCAGCTTTGATCGGGCAGCGCGCGCTCGAGGTCGCGCGCCGTCGGTTGAGGCAGTGTGGCAACTTCGCCCAGTAATTCGGCCATCTGTGTCGTATCGTCGTTGGGAACGAGGGCGAGGCGATAAAGGCGCGCCGGCACGGTACGTTTCACAAGGATCAGGATGCTGCTGCTTTCGGCATCGACCGTGATCGCTTCGGCATCCAGCGGTCCTTCCGGATAAAGGAAACGGATCTCGCGCAACGGTTCGAGCCGCTGGTTTTGCAGTTCGACAGGTTCCTCGACGAGGTACAGGGTGCAGTACGCGCGCCGCGCATCGTTGTCGCCAATATCGGCGACCAGCAGCCAGGCTTTGCCGTCGTGCTCGAAGGAGGCGAGGTCTTCCCAGTCGATGTTGGCTGCATTCTGCAGCGTAACCGAACCGTGAGTTTTGCCATCGACACCGAACGCAAACAGTTGTGGCCTCGAGCCGCCGTCGTTCAACGCCCACAATCGATCGGGAACGCGATGCGAACGCGCGAGGCCGCTCGCCTCGACGATTCGCCGGTCGTCAATCGTGCCGCTCGCCTGCATCGGCGAATACGCGGTGTTTTCCGGTTCTGCGGCAAGCGCCGTCACCTGCAACAGCAGGATCGCGCTTGCGGGCAGGGTGGTTCTGATCATTGGTCAGCGATATTATCAGCGCACGCGTCCACACCGGACATTGATTGTGAGCTGTAGGAGCCTGCATTGCAGGCGACACGGTGACGATTGAACGCGGTTGCCTCGAATCAACGCGCAAAAAAAACCCGGCTTTCGCCGGGTTCTTCTTTTTCCTTTCGTACCGTCCTAGAACGCGCCGAAATTGACCTTCAGCGATGCGCCCCAGACACGCCGGTCGTTGACGAAACCGGTGTTGTTGCTGAAGTCGATTCCACCCTTCAGGTTTTCCTCGTCGGTGATATTGCGGCCGAACACCGCAATCTCCCAGCGATCGTCGTCGGCGGTAAAGCCGGCGCGCACGCCACCCTCGTAGGTGTCGTCGCTGTGGAACTCGGCCGATTCGTAGAGGAAGAACTGTGCGTCGCCCTGGAATGCCCAGTCGGTCTGGAAGAACAGATTGCCGGCATCCACCGGCACGGTGTACCGAAGCAGGACATTGAACAGGTACTCGGGTGCCTGCGGGAACGAATTACCGTCCACAAGCGCACGGCCGTCCACGTCAATCGGGTCCAATGGTGTGCAGAGGCCCGATGCGCAAGTGGCAACCCGCAGGATCGGATCGTCGATTTCCGTGTTGTTGTAGCTTGCTCCAACATTCAACAGCAGGTTATCGGTGATCAGGAACTCCGCGTCGAGATCGAAGCCACTGCCAAGGCCACTGTCGGCGTTGACAAGTTGAATGAAATTGCCGCCGCCGCCGATCGCGGTGAACTGCTGATCGTCGATCTGGTAGTAGTACACGGCGCCGTTCAGGCGAATTCGATTGTCGGCTAGTGTCGATTTGAAGCCGATTTCGCCCGAAGTAATGGTCTCCGACGTCGCAGTGGACGGCGGGGCGAAGAATGCCACGTCACGGCCCTGAATCGTCGGGGCACGGAAGCCGTTGGCCACACGGGCATAGACGTTCACATTGTCGCTCATGGTGAACATTGCACTTAAGTCCCAGCTCACCTGTTCGTCGCTGACATTTACCGGCGCCACCGGGAAATTGGCTGCAACCGCTACCATGTCTTTCTCGTCGTCCGTGTAGCGCACACCGCCGGTGAGGTTGAATGCGTCGGTCAGGTCAAGGCTGACCTGGCCGAATACACCCCACGCCGTGTTGGTGTGATTCAGTATGACGTCCGGAGCAAAGAATATGACCGTACGCACATCGAAGTCGGAATCGAAATAGAAGGCGCCGGCCTGCCAGAACAGGCGGTCGCTCGCCTGCGAAGCCAGGCGGAATTCCTGGGTAATCTGCTCCAGGTCATCGAGCCCATCCTGGGTCTGCGAATCGAGGGTGATGGTCCCGGGAAAGGTCAATGCTGTGCCGCCGAACTGGAAAGGTGCCGCGGGATCAAACGTGACGCCCGGCGGCACCGTTACTGTGCCGCTGAAGTCGAGGACTCCACCGTCGATGTCACCGAGGCTGCGGTTCTCGACGGTCTCGTATGCGGTGATCGAAGTCAGCGTCATGTCATTGCCGAAGTCGAAATCAAGTTTCAGCGAGCCACCGGCTGCCTGAGCCTCCTGCGGATTGTTGTCGCCCGCATCGAAGTACACCATGTCGCGGTCGAAATTGGTGTTCAGCTCGTTGTTTCCTGAATCGACGATATTGGCCTGGAAGATCGACGCTGTTCCATTGTCCAGATCGCGTCCGTGATAGTTCAAAAGCGCGCTGAAGCTATCCGTCGCCTGCCACAACAGTTGGCCGCGCCAGGCAAACTCGTTCCAGCCGCCCATGGCGTCTTCTTCGCCGGTAAAGCCGTTGTCGATCCAGTCGTCACGGTTCTGGCTGAGGACGGAAATGCGGCCCATCAGCGTATTCGCTTCGTTCAGGCTGCCGCCGAGCGCGCCTTCGACATTCAGTGTGCCGGCCGAGCCAATAGTGCCGATGGCATAGCCGTCGAACTCTTCGGAAGGCTTGCGGGTATCGAACTTGACGATACCGGCCGGTGTATTTCGGCCGAACAGTGTGCCCTGCGGGCCGCGCAGCACTTCCACCCGCGCTATGTCGAACAGCGGAAAACTCTTGAGAATCACATTTTCCTGCACCACTTCGTCAAAAATGATCGATACGGATTGTGAGGCTGCAAGGTCGAAATCAGTATTGCCGAGTCCGCGTATGTAGAAACGCGGCGCCAGCCGTCCATTTGACGATTCTGCATACAGGCTCGGAATACGCGTCGCGAGTGCGCGGATGTCTTCTCCGCCTTCGAACAGCGGCACGAGGTTTTCGCCGGATACGGCGGTCACCGAGATAGGTACTTCCTGCAGGTTCTCCTCGCGACGCTGCGCCGTAACGACAATTTCCTCGAGGATGGCAGTGCCCTGCGCCAGAGCCGTGCCAGAGTGCAGCATCAGCACTCCGCAAGTGCTCGCACCAAGCACAATGCTCAGGACCGTTTGGCTTATAGCTGTTGTTGGATTGTAACCACGCATTGTGTCTCTCCGAATGGCGGATGCCGCAGTATAACGCCGTTGTATGCGCATTTAACCAGAATTTTGTCGCCGCTTCAGGCGGTGAAACGCTGTGCGCAGTGTGGCACCGCTGCAACGCCTGGTCGTGTTACCAAGCCTGACCCGGGTTCGTGGTCAGGATTCCTCCAGCGCTTCGTAGCAATCCGGGGTGAAACGCGGCAGGCAAAGGCACTGGAAACGGAGCTCACCGTTGCCGTTGTTGGTAATCCGTTGCGGCGAGCCGCGAGGGATGGCCACCGTGTCACCCGGGCGGACGGCAACGGGATTTTGCCTATCGACTTCCATCAGCCCCTCACCTTCGACGATGACATACCATTCATCGACCGAGAGCCGGTGCAGTTCGGTGGTTACGCCCGGCAACACGCGGCATTCGGCCAGCGACCACTGCGGCACCCGCAGGTCGTTGAGAATCTCGCGTACGGTGCAGCGCTCGCGAGTGAGAATCCCGTTTTGCTGTTGCGGCCCGGCTTTGATGACGTGGCTCATCGACGTTGCTCTGTGTCATTCTTGGCCCGCACATCATAAGGGCCAGACGATGAAAGCACCCAATCCGCCAACCGCGCGCCTGTTGAAACTCTCCGGCCACCGGGCGCTGGTAACCGGTGCGAGCGGCAACATCGGCTCGGCGATTGCTCGACGCCTGGCCGAAGCGGGCGGGGAGGTCGTCATTCACTTTCACAGCTTTGAAAAAGCGGCTCGTGCGCTCGAGTCCGAACTCGCCGCAACAGGCGTCCGCGCATTGTGCGTGCGGGCGGATCTCGCGCAACCGGCCGGTGCAGACACTTTATTCAAAGCGATCGATGCGAGCGGCGATGCCGTCGATCTCGTCGTCAACAACGCAGCGAACCAGGCGGTGCAATCGCTCGTGGCAATGACTCTCGCGGACTGGCAACAGGTCATGGCCGCGAACCTCGACAGCGCATTCGCCGTTACACAACTTGCGGCCGAACGCCTGCAAAAAGCACAACGCGCCGGTTCCATCGTCAACATCGCCTCGATTGAGGGATTCGATCCGGCGACGGGCCATGCACATTACTCAAGCAGCAAGGCCGGCATGCTGATGTTGACCAAAGCCGCGGCGCTGGAATACGGCAGCGCGGGCATTCGCGTCAATGCCGTATCCCCCGGCCTCATCGACCGCGAGGGCCTGAAGAAAGACTGGCCTGAGGGCGTCACGAGCTGGTTGTCCAAAGCGCCGCTGGCTCGCATGGGCACAGCCGAAGACGTCGCCGATGCAGTGCATTTCCTTCTTAGCCCCGCCGCGCGCTGGATCAGCGGCGCGAACCTGGTCGTGGACGGCGGAATGTCCACCGTCTCCCGGTGGTAAAATCCCCCGGTCCCAGACCCCCCGAGGCCCGATGGCAACCAAACACATGAATGCTGCGCCCGGCGATTTCGCCGAAACGGTGCTGATGCCGGGCGATCCGCTGCGCGCGAAGTACATGGCTGAGAAGTGGCTGAAAGGTGCACGGCAGGTCACCGACGTGCGCAACATGTGGGGCTTTACCGGCACATACAAATCCCTGCCGGTGTCGATCATGGCGCACGGCATGGGCATTCCTTCGGTCTCCATCTATTGCACCGAACTCATCACCGAGTACAAAGTAAAACGCCTCATTCGCGTCGGCAGCTGTGGCACCTCGCACCCGAAAGTGAAACTGCGCGATATCGTGATTGCGATGGGCGCATCCACCGATTCCGGCGTGAACCGCATGCGCTTTCACGGCCACGATTTTGCGGCACTCGCGAGTTTCCGCCTGGTGCAGCATGCCGTTGCCGCCGCCGAGAAGAACAAAGTGCGTTTTCACGTCGGCAATGTTTTTTCCGCAGACCTTTTCTACACGCCCGATACCGCGATGTTCGATACGCTCGCCCGTTACGATGTGCTCGGCGTGGAAATGGAAGCGGCCGGCATGTACCCGATTGCGGCCGAACACGGCGTCGAAGCGCTCGCCATCTGCACCGTGAGCGACGACATCAAGAGCGGCAAAGCGCTTACCACCGACGAACGGCAAACTACTTTCGACGAGATGATCGTGGTGGCGCTCGAAACCGCGAGGATGAGCGCATGAGCCGCCTCGCCGCCGTGCCCGCATCGCCCAACTTTCCCGATCTCAGCCGCGTCGCGCTCGTGGACGAAGTCGGCGTGAAGGAACGCGTGGCGCGTTTCCAGAGCCGCAGTATCAAAAACGAATCGAAGATCGCGGCGCTGAAAACGATCTTGAGCATGATC
>CAYXKM010000107.1:0-2416 GCA_964465665.1 uncultured Woeseiaceae bacterium | reverse complement strand
CGCGAAAGCGAAAAGATGTCCGATTCCCAATCGCTCGCGATTGCCTCGTACACGATCGCCGGACGGCAGCAGTCGCGAATATCCATTCCGCGCCGCTTTACCGGCCCCATGGGCGAGATGCTGGCCCTGCAACCGCGATTCGAAAACATCAAAGGCCGGCGCGCGCTGAACCTGCTCGAGCACAAACGCTTTCGCGCTGCCTACGATTTCATGATGCTGCGCGCGGACATCGGCGATTTCGATCGGGAGCTCGCCGATTTCTGGACTCGTGCGCAAAGCCTGAGTGCCGAGCAACGCTTGGCGAGCTTCGACATATCGGCAAAGAGCGAACCGCGAAAGCGCCGGCGCAAGCCGAGAAGGGGCGGGGGCGGGCACAAGGACAAATGACCGCCGGCCGCACGCACTGGTGGCCTGCCTACGTCGGCATAGGCAGCAATCTTGGCGATCCGCGGAAGCAGGTGCGCTCGGCGATCGAAGCGCTGGCCGCATTGCCCGACAGTCGCCTGATCCGGGCGTCCCGACTGTATCGTTCGCCACCCATGGACGCATCCGATCAGCCGGACTACATCAATGCCGTGGCCGCGTTGCTGACACAGCTCGATGCTTTTGCCTTGCTGCACGCACTGCAGGCGATCGAGCAGCGGCATGGCCGCCGGCGCGAATCGAGGCGCTGGGCCGCGCGAACGCTGGATCTTGACCTGCTGGTGTTCGGTGAGCGGAAAATCTGCAATGATGAGTTAACCGTTCCGCATCCGGGCATTGCAACCCGCAGTTTCGTGCTCAAACCGCTTTGCGAGATTGCGCCGCTCATGCGGATACCGGGCCTGTCGCTCGCAACAGAGGTGCTGCACGGACTCCCCGCAAGCGCGTCCGTTGAGGCGGTTCCGGACGAATAGATATGAGTATTACGAACAGCAACGATCTCAAACGCAGTCCGCGCTTCATTGTCGTGGAGGGACCCATCGGCGTCGGCAAGACCAGCCTTGCGCGCCGGCTGGCTTCGAGCTTGTCCGGGGAAGTCATACTCGAGCAGGTGGATGAGAATCCGTTTCTCGAGAGGTTTTACCGCTCCGGTCGCAGCGCGGCATTGCCGGTGCAACTCTTTTTTCTTTTTCAACGCGCCCGGCAAATGGAGATTTTTCGCCAGTCGGACCTCTTTGCCACGGTGCGGGTCGCCGATTTTCACCTGGACAAGGACCGGCTGTTCGCAGAGCTGAATCTCGACCGGCAAGAACTCGAACTGTACCGGCAGATCAGCGCGAAACTGGATATCGAATCGCCGGTACCGGATCTCGTGATCTACCTGCAGGCCTCGGTCGATGCATTGCTCGCGCGCATCGCCCGGCGCGGCATACCGTATGAGCGCAATATCGATCGCCGCTATCTGGAACGCCTGACGGAAGCGTACTCGCGGTATTTCCACAACTACGATCAGGGCCCGTTGCTGATCGTGAATGCATCGTCGATCGATCCGATACACAGTGAGGTGGACTATGCCGCGCTGCTGCAACAGATCCTGACCACGCGCGGACGCAGCTTTTTCAATCCGTCGGCCGAGATTTCGCTGGCCTGATTGCTGTATCGTCGGACTCCCACTGACCCGAGAAAGACATGTATACGCAACTCGAACAACGGGGCATGCCCGAACCGCCGGTCAATGTCGCGACGTTGCACAAAATGAAAGAGGACGGAACAGCCATCGCCTGCGTGACGGCGTATGACGCCAGTTTCGCCCAGCTCGTCGATCTGGCAGGCATGGACTTAGTGCTGGTCGGCGATTCACTGGGCATGGTCATCCAGGGTCATGACACGACGGTTCCTGTCACGGTGGCCGACATCATCTATCACACGCGTAACGTCGCGCGCGGCTTGCGCCGGGCATTCCTGGTCGCGGACATGCCGTTCATGAGTTACACCGATCCGGCGCAGGCGCTCGACAATGCCGTGCGCCTGATGCAGGACGGCGGGGCGATGATGATCAAACTGGAAGGCGGCATCGGCCAGATCGAGATCGTCCGGCACCTGGCGAAACACGACATTCCCGTGTGTGCGCATCTCGGCCTGAAACCGCAATCGGTGCACAAAATCGGCGGATTCAGGGTCCAGGGCCGCGATCCGCAGCAAGCGGCGGAAATGATCGAATCGTCCCGGCAGTTGCAGGAGGCAGGGGCCGACATCGTTCTGCTCGAATGCGTGCCGAACGAACTGGGCGAGGCCGTCACCGCGGCGTTGCACGTGCCGGTCATCGGCATCGGTGCAGGGCCCAAAGTCGATGGCCAGATCCTGGTGTTGTACGACATACTCGGAATCACTCAGGGCCGCACGCCGAAATTCGTGCGCAACTTCATGGTCGGCCACGACTCGCCGCTCGATGCGCTTCGGGACTACGTCAGAGCTGTCAGGGAACGGCAGTATC
>CAYXKM010000106.1:0-4017 GCA_964465665.1 uncultured Woeseiaceae bacterium | reverse complement strand
TGTCGGCGTTCATACGATCCCCAGGGAAAGGTCGCCCGTGATGCGGGCTCCTACAGGGGGTTCGACGAAGCGTCGGGCATCAGTGTGGGCGGGATGGGTGCGCGGCGCCGGTTCGGTTGCGGCGGATAATTTTCCGCGAGGTAATCGAGGATGCCGTTTTCGGTTGCCGCATCGAACTGCCACAGGTTCTGCGTCGCCTGCATCCAGCGTATGGTGTCGAGCCAAGTTTGCCTGTCGGCGCGTTGCCCGGTGACGAGCGCGTGCGAATGGCAACCACCGCAATGCGCGCGAACCAGTTCCCAGCCCGGCGCGACGACGAGTCCGCTCGCTTCATCGAGGGTCGCGCTCACCACTGGCGTTTGCGCAAGGCACATCGCCAGCAGCGAAGCAGATTTGAGCACGGTCTTCATGCGGTGGCGGCAACCGCGATGCGGTGGCAGGCGTTGTTCTGGTAACCCTGCGGATTCCAGCCCGGCAGCACCATGGGTTGCGACTTGCCCGCGGTATCGACCGCCCTCGCCCAGATTTCGTAATACCCCTCCTGCGGGAATTTCAAGGCCGCCGACCAGTGTTGCCAGGCAAGACGGTTCGCTGGTTTCTCCAGTTTCGCTTTCTGCCAGGTGGCGCCGAAATCGATCGAGGTGTGCACCTCGGCTACGCGCAGATCTCCGGCCCACGCATGGCCACGTATCGCAAGTGGCGAATCGAGACCGTGCGACACACCAGACTTCGGAAATGTGACCAGCGACCGCACCGGCATCGATTCGATGATGCACATATTGTCGTCCGCGACCTCGGCGCCCGGTGCCACCGGCTTGCACGGCATCCGGTAGGAATGTCCCTGCATCTTTTCGCCATCATGTACTTTGTTGCGCACGAGGATGCGCTTCAACCACTTGCCGCTCACCGACGCCGGCCAGCCACTGCACACCATGCGCAATGGGTAACCGTGCAATAATGGCAACGGTTCGCCGTTCATGGCCCAGGCGATCATCGATTCTTTTTCCATGGCTTTGTGCAACGGCACACCGCGGGAAATCGCGTGCTTCGACGGATCGCCGGACAAGTGCGCATCGGCCGAAATGTACGCGACGTACACGGCATCGTCGCCGACGCCGCAATGCCTCAGCACGTCCACGAGGCGCACGCCGGTCCACTCCGGGCAACCTATGGCACCGGTGGTCCACTGGTTGCCGGTCGTCGGCGGATAGTATTCCGAGCGGCCGTTGCCAGCGCACTCGAGCTGCAACTGCAGCGTCTGTGTCGGAAACTTCGCTTTGAGATCGGCAAGCGTAAAGGACTGCGGGCGTTCGCAGGATTCGCCGCGCACTTCGAGTTCCCAGCGATCAGCATTGATGTCATCGAGCGACGGTATCCCGCCGTTGTTGCGCACGAACAGATATCTGGCCGGCGTCACACGATCATCCAGCAGGTGCGCCGGCGTTTCCGCATTCAGCGGCCGGTCGTTCAGAACTATCAGTCCTTCCTTGCCGGGTATTTCGAACGGCAGATCGGATTGCGCCAGCGCCGCCGGGATGAGTCCGCCCGGCATGAATTCGGCAAAGGGAATGGCAGCGCCGATCGACGCCGACATGGCGGCCAGTCCCGATCCTTTGAGAAAACCGCGCCGCGACAGCGGGCCGCTCTTTCGACCCCACAGCAGTTCGTCGGCTGCCAGGGGATCCTTCGCATACAGTTCGTGCAAACCGCGCGTACGTTTCATTGGTCTCCCCGGTTCAGGCGTAAATTTTCTCGGCGGACGTCATGAGCGCCTGCAGCATGCGGCGAATCGTGTCGCCGAGTTCCGCTGCGGCTGGCTCATCATACCGCAGGGATTTCTCGTCCATGTAACAGCGCTGCGACAGTTCGAGCTGTACGGCATGCACGTCACTACCGGGATCGCCGTAGTGGCGCGTGATGTAGCCGCCTTTGAATCGGCCGTTCACTACTGAGGAATACGGTGACGCCGTCGCCGCAGCGGTTACCGCGAGCTCCATTTCCCCGGCGCAGCTATTCTTTCCGTTGGTGCCGATATTCAGGTCTGGCAGGATTCCGGGAAATAACAACGGCACTTCACCCGGGATCGAATGCGCATCCCACAGCAACGCATAACCGAATCGTGATTTGAGGTCGGCAAGCGTTGCAAACAGTTTGTCATGGTACGGCTGCCAATTGCCCACGACGCGCGCGAGCTTCTCGTCCTCACCGGGCTCCTCGCCGGCGAGATACAGCGACTTCCCGGCAAAACTCGCGACCGGGCACAGTCCGGTCGATACCTGACCGACATAAAGGACGTCGTCGCTTGCCGAACGATTCAGGTCTACGACATAGCGTGAGTAATTGGCGGCGAGCACGCTGGCGCCGAGTGCGCCGGCGAATGCATACAGGCGGCTGACGTTCCAGTCGGTATCAGGAATGGCGCGACCTGTTTCGGTCATGCGCGCGGCAATGCCTGATGGAATTTCCCGGCCGTCGTGCGGAATGCTGACGAGCAGCGGCGTGCTGCCGCCTGAAAACGAAAATACCGGTGTCATCCGGCAAAGCTCGGCAGGATGGATCTTGCGCAGTCGAGGAAGCGGCCACCATGAATGAGCGCCGCCACTTTCTCGAAATCCACCGACAACGAGCGATCTTTGGTATAAGGCTTCGATACCTTGCGCAGTTCCGCAATCACCGTCTCGAGGTCCTTCGAACTCCTCTGCGGATAGTGGAACTCGATGCCCTGCGCCGCTGCCAGCAGCTCGATCGCGATGATGTGGGCAGTGTTGTCCAGCATCGCGTGCAGGCGGTTCGACGCAAACGTCGCCATGCTCACATGGTCTTCCTGGTTCGCCGACGTCGGAATGCTGTCGACGCTCGCCGGGTGCGCGAGCGATTTGTTCTCCGAGGCCAGTGCTGCTGCCGTCACCTGCGCCATCATGAATCCGGAGTTCAGGCCGCCTTCCTTAACCAGGAATGCCGGCAGTCCGCTCAGGTGCGAGTCGATCAGCAGCGCGATACGCCGCTCGGACAGCGAGCCGATTTCAGCGATCGACAATGCAAGGTAATCGGCGGCGAGTGCGACCGGTTCCGCATGGAAATTGCCGCCGGAGAGCACGGCATCGCTGCCGGCAAATACCAGCGGGTTGTCGGTGACGGAACTGGCTTCAGTATGCAGGACGCTGCTGACGTGGCGCACGACATCGAGACAGGCGCCGACCACCTGCGGCTGGCATCGTATCGAATAGGGATCCTGAACGCGCGTGCAATCGACATGCGATGCGCGGATCTCGCTGCCCTTCATCAGCTCGCGCAACACTCCCGCGACGGCGCCCTGGCCGTGATGCCCTCGGACGCTCTGGATGCGGGCATCGAAGGGTGTGTCACTGCCTTTGATCGCGTCGGATGCCATCGCGCCGGCAGCGAGCGACGCCGCAAGAATATTTTCCGTGCGAAACACCGCAGACAGTGCGAGTGCGGTTGACACCTGGGTGCCGTTCAGCAGTGCCAGGCCTTCTTTCGGTGCAAGCTGCAGCGGATCGAGGCCGACTTTCGCCAGCGCTTTCATGGCGGAAACGACTTTTCCGCCGACACTGGCCTCGCCGTAACCGAGCAACACGCCGGCCATGTGTGCAAGCGGTGCAAGATCGCCGGATGCCCCGACCGACCCTTTCGACGGGATGCAGGGATACACGCCGCCGTTGACCAGTTTGCACAAGGCTTCGATGAGCTCGATGCGCACGCCTGAGTAGCCCTGCGCGAGCGCCGCGATTTTCATTACGAGGATCAGGCGCACGCATTCGTCGGGAAGACGCGGACCGACGCCGACCGCGTGCGAGCGTACGAGATTCTCCTGCAGTTGCGCGAGGTCGCTGTCACTGATGCGCACTTGCGCGAGCTGGCCAAATCCGGTGTTGACGCCATACACCTGCTTGCCGCCGGCGATGACCTTGTCGATCTGCGCCTGCGATTCGCGGATGCGTTTTTTTGCTGTCGCACCGAGCGCAATCTCGACCGGGCTTTCCCAGGCAGCCCGCC
>CAYXKM010000105.1:0-13248 GCA_964465665.1 uncultured Woeseiaceae bacterium | reverse complement strand
AGAACACGATGCAGGGGACCGGCTTCTGGGGAGCGGTTCGGGTCATACCCTCGCGCTACGTGTTCACGGATGTCACCGTCAGCGGTGAGATCGAGCAGTCGGACGGCGAGTTTGTCTCTCTCAGGGTGCGGGTCGAGGATGCACTGGGGCGGGAATGGTACGAAAGGGACTACTCGATGCAGACCGGCATCATCTCCTATGCCGAGTATCGGGATCGGACCCAGGATCCGTACCAGAAAGTCATCAACGACATTGCCAATGACCTGCACGGTTACGCGGCAACCTTGGATCCGCAGGATATTCGTCGCATGCGACAGGTTTCGGAGCTGCGCTTTTTCGGTGACATGGTGCCCGGTGCGTTTGGCGAGTACCTGGAGACGAATGACAATGGAATGGTTTCAATAGTCCGACTGCCGGCGGAAAATGACCCGATGGTCGATCGCTTGCGTCAGGTTCGCGAGCGCGACCGGCTGGTCATCGATACCCTCAACGAACACTACGCGAACTTCTATTACGGCATCGCGCTGCCTTACGAGGGATGGCGCCGAACCGCACGGGAACAGGCGATAGCGTATCGGCAAACCAAGCGATCGGCGGCGATGCGCGCCCTGCTCGGCGTAGTAGTGGTTGCCGGATCCATGCAGATCGATACCGGTGGTTCGCATTCAAGGGCCAAGCAGGCTACGCAATTCGTCGGCATTGATCGCGGCATGCGCGCAATCTATGAAGCGTGGCAAATGCGTTCCTCGGCCAACATTCACCGTGAAAACATTCGCGAGTTGTCGGAGTCCTTCGTTGCGGAAGCGACACCGCTGGTCATCCAGGTCGAGGGCGAGTCACGGCGACTGACCGGCACCGCAGAATCACAATACGAGAGCTGGCGCAAACTGCTCAAGGAAATCTACCAGACCGAGACCGGTTTCTCGCAGGAAATCGAGCTGGGCGTTCCTGCCCGGTCTGCCGAGCCGGCCGGCTGATCAACTGCACGTCAGCGTATGCGGGTACTGAGTGAAGGTACGCGGCTCCGTGACCGCTATACGCTGATCCGTCGTGTCGGTCACGGCGGCATGGCAGAGATCTGGCTGGCCCGGGACCGGCAGACCCAAAGCGTCGTCGCTCTCAAATTTCTCATCGGTGACAGGGCAACGGATGCCGCCGCGAGGGAGCGACTCCACAGGGAGTGGCGTATCGGCAGCCGGCTGATGCATGCGCACATCGTGCGCGTGTTCGAGTTTCATGACGATTCCGATGGCGCCTGCTTCAGTTTGCAGCCCGTTGATGGTCCGGACATGTCAGTGCTTGCTGGCGCCGGCATGGACAATGCGCTGCGACCGCTGGGGCTGATTGCGGACGCGTTGCGCTACGCGCACGCCAAGGGTGTGGTTCACGGTGATATCAAAGCGGGCAACATCCTTCTCGACGCCCGAGGAGCACCTTACCTGATCGACTTCGGTGTCGCGTTCCTGTCCGGGATCGAAACGACTTCGCACGGCGGATCCGAAATAAGCCGTAGCCCTCAACTGAAGGCAGGCCACCCGCCAACACCGGCGGACGATATTTATGCGCTCGGTATGCTTGCTGCCGAACTCGTGTCGGGAGCACCACCGGACCCGAGTCAGCCGATCGACCTGCGCAGCCCTGACGGGTCTCCTGTGCCGGCCGCTGTCAATGACCTGATCAACAGCATGTTGTTCGCTGACGCTGCCAGACGGCCGGATGCCGCCGCCGTTGCTGCTGCGCTGAATGCGGCAGGCTTTCCCGCGGGACCTGCAAAGATCAAGACGGCAGCAGTCACGTCCCTGACTTCGCCGGATGACGCCGAATCGATCCAGCCGGTGCTGCGCAGGGACAGGCAATCCGCAACTCTGGTGACGCCGGCCGGGCACGAAACGACTCGAGGTCTATCGACAACGATGGTGTACGGCGGCCTCGGGCTGTCGCTGCTGGTGCTGGTTGCGGTCATTTTCCTGCTGCCACAAGCCACCGAGACGACCAGGGATACCGCCGTGCCGGCGGCGCAGGACGCAGGTACCGGCCCCGGTGAAGCATCGGAACAGCCCGACGCGGCGCCAGCAATGGAGGATTTGCCAACGGCAGGGCGTGCCGGAGACGCCACCGGATTCAATGAGAACATCGAAGATTTGCCCGGCGATAGGGCAGCCCGGGTGCTCGCGGAGACGGACGAGGCACTCGGCGATTTGTTGTCGCGTCTGGAACGGCTTCGTTATCGTGCTGTCGATCGCTGGGGCGGCCAGCCTTTTCTCGATGCGATGAATGTCTATCGGGCAGGCGACGATGCGTATCTCAACAAGAATTATGCAACGGCGTTGCGCCAGTATCGGGAAGCGATCAAGATGCTGGATCCGTTCTTCGACCGGATCGACAACGTTTTCCGGAGCACGCTCTCTTCCGCGCACGAGGCGTTTGCGCGGGGCGATCATCTCGAGGCAATCCGGCTTTACGATCTCGCGGCAGCCATTACGCCTGGAAATACGGAGGCGGAAAAAGGGCTGGCGCGAGCGCGAAATCTGGAAGCGGTGATGGGGTTGACGGATCAGGGCTTCCAGTATGAAAAAGACCTCGAACTGGAGGCTGCCCGATTGTCATTCGAAAAGGCGCTTGCGCTGGACGCCGAATGGCAACCGGCGTCGGTCGGGCTTGAACGTGTGAAAATCGCAATCCGGGAGTGGACCTTCAACCAGCGCATGACAGAGGGATTCGATGCACTCGCAGCGGGCCATCACGACAGCGCTCGCGCCGCGTTCAATGCAGCGAAATCGATCAATCCGCAATCCCGCGAGGCGGCGGACGGATTGTTGCAGGTAGACCAGGAAGCGCGCCTGCAAAACATCCGGCAACTGGAAGATGAAGTGCAACAGCAAGTGAGCAACGAAGAGTGGGAACAGGCAGTGGCGACCTATCAGGCGTTGCTCGACATCGACGGTGACATGCAGTTTGCCAAGGAGGGTCTGTCCCTGGCAAATCAGCGTGTCGCGCTGCACAAAAGCCTGGCGGGCTACATCGATGATCCGGACTCGCTCAATGTCGATGTGACGATGCAGAATGCAACCCGGTTGCTGCTCGACATCTCGCGCATGCCGGAACAGGGACCACGTCTCCTGGATCAGAAGGAGGAGTTGTCGCGGCTGTTGAAACGGGCAGCGACTGCACTGAATGTGCAGCTGGTTTCGGACGGAATAACCGATGTGTCGATTTACAAGATCGGCAAGTTGGGTTCCTTTTCAATGCAGCAACTCGCGCTTCGGCCCGGCGTATACGTTGCCGTCGGCAGCCGCCCGGGATATCGCGACGTGCGCCTCGAGTTTCGAGTCGCACCGGAAATCGAAATGAAGCCGGTCATCATTCAATGCGAGGAGCAGATTTGAGGTTCGATTCGGTTCTCGTCAGGGACAGCGAAGGCGATCGGCGTTTCAGCATTGCAAAGTTGCCGTTGAAACTCGGCACTGGCAGCGATTGTGCAATTCGCTTGCCGGGGCCGGGCAGCGCGCCCGTGGCCATGCTGGACGAACTCGACGGGCAGGCATTCATCCAGCCGACGGGCCGAAGCGCAGCTCTGACCGTCAACCAGGAACCTTTGTCAGCTTCGCGGCGCCTGGCGGCTGGCGACGTCATCGGTTTTTACGGAAGCCGGGTACTGATTCGCGAGGAGCAGAACGCACTGGTTTGCGACGTCCGGCTGGAGGACAGCGCCTACGTCACCCGGCCGCCGGACGCTGGCGCTGCGGCTGGCGATGCGCAGGAAGAGCTGATCGCTCCAACCGTGTTCAGGCGCGCGCCCGAGGTCGGCATCACCGAGGACCGGTCGCATGCGTGGCGCTGGCAATCGGCGGTGGCGGCCGGCATCGCGCTTTTGCTGCTGCTGTCCTATCTCGTATTCAGCGCGCGATCCATCAAGTTCGACATCCAGCCCGGCGAGCCGGACGAGTTATCGATCAGCGGCGGCTGGTTCACGCTGCCTTTCGGCGACCGGATCCTGATGCGCGAAGGTTCTTACGTGGTGCACGCAAGAAAGGACGGATACTACGACGTCGATCAGGCGCTGATTATCGACGAGACTCCCAGCCGGACAATTTTGATCGAATTGCGTAAGTTGCCCGGTCACCTGACCGTCTCGACCGATCCGACGGTCGATGCGCTGGTCACCGTTGACGATACGCTCGTCGGCAAGGCCCCGTACGGACCGATCGAGCTCGAGCCCGGCAGTCATTCGGTAGCGGTAACTGCCGACGGCTACCTGCCATTTGCCGACACGCTGGCGATCCCGGGTCTCGGCCAGCACCAGCAGATCAGCGTGCAGCTGGTACCGCGCTGGGCGAACGTCGAGATTGCGACTGAACCTCCCGGCGCCATTATTTACGACGGTGTTTCGGAACTTGGCCGGACGCCGGCGACGGTGCGGCTGCTGGAGGGTAGCCACACGTTGTCCGTCGTACTGGAGGGATTCAGGGCCTGGGACGGGACCATCGAGACCCGGCCGAACGAACACCAGGTGCTACCGGTCATCCGGCTGCAGCCGGCCAATGCAGAGTTGCAGGTCAACACCATTCCGCGGGGCGCCAACGTCACGGTGAACGGCCTGTATCGGGGCCAGTCGCCGATCCGTATAGCGTTGTCTCCGGACATCAGCTATGACATCGGCCTGTCGAAAGCCGGATACGGTTCGGTCGTTCGCAAGGTCCGCCTGACTGCCGCCGCGGCCGAAGCCATTACCGTCGACATGACCGCGCGCGTTGGTGACGTCAGGATCGATGTGCAACCGGGCGATGCCGTGGTTTACATCGACGGAATGTCCCGCGGTACCGGATCGATGGCGCTGCAATTGCCCTCCGCTCCGCATCAGCTCGAGGTGCGACGCGATGGGTTCCAGACCTTCAGTCGCAGCGTGACCCCGCGGCCCGGCTATCCGCAGACCATCCAGGTGCGCCTCCTTTCCGAGGAGGAAGTGCTGGCCAGGAGCGCCGCCAACGTCATTACGAACTCGCAGGGCCAGACGCTGGTAAAAGTCGAACCCGGCGGTTTTGTTATGGGTTCGTCACGGCGGGAGCAGGGCCGGCGCGCGAACGAAGTCATCGTGCCGGTAATACTCACCAAAGCATTTCTCATCGGCGCAAGAGAAGTGACCAACCGCGAGTTCAACCGCTTCAGGGCCAATCACATTTCCGGCGAAGGACTGCATCCGTCGCTGGCCGGGGACCTGAACCCCGTTGTCAACGTGTCGTGGACCGACGCGGTGGAATACTGCAACTGGCTGAGCGCCGAGGAAGGGTTGACGCCTGCTTACCTCAAGAAATTCGAGCAATGGCAGCCGGTCTCGCCTGCGCCCAACGGTTACCGGCTGCCGACCGAAGCGGAATGGGAATGGGCCATCCGCTACCAGGCCCGGAGCACCGCGACGATCTTTCCCTGGGGAGACCGAATGCCGCCGCGGCGGGACAGCGGCAACTATGCCGACAAGTCTGCCTCGAAGCTGGTGCCGTCGGTTCTCCCCGGTTACGACGATGGCTATGCGTCGACCTCGCCGGTCGGCACTTTCGCTGCCAACATGCTGGGCATATACGACGGCGGTGGCAACGTTGCCGAATGGGTGCAGGATTACTATTCTGTCCCGACGCCGGGGCAGGTAAACCCGGTCAATGATCCGGCCGGACCCGAAAGGGGTGCCAACCGGGTCATCCGGGGTTCCAGTTGGCGTCATGCCGGCGTGACCGAACTGCGCTACAGCTATCGCGACTACGGCAACAACGGGCGCGTCGATGTCGGATTTCGCATCGCCCGATCGGCAGACTGAAATTGTATGCGACGATTGACCGGACGTAGGGTCCAACCCGCTACAGCCCAGGTTGAGGAGACAGGCCGTTGTTGCGAGTCAAGCCATTGAATTTGCTTACTTATTTTCCACACATCCTGCTCGTGTGCCTGCTCACGGGCCCGGCGGCGGCGCAACAGGCGGAAGAGCCGAACAGCGAAGCAGCGGTTACGGAGAGCGGCGACGAGGCCGCGGACGGGTCCGACGAAGGCGCGATTGAAGGATCCGAAGAAGCCGATGTAATCGAGGACATTCTGGACGCCGATCTCGACGAGCAGACCTACGAAGAAGATGATGACGACTTCATTCCCACGGAAGAAATTCCGGCGGACGAGCCGATTCCGTTTCCGTCCAATATCTGACCTGCCGTGTCACAGCGGTCGCCGACTGTCGAGAGTTTTTCATGCAAAAAAAGAACATTCCTGTTGAGTTCGTGTTTCAGCTGTTTGCGCTGATCATCTCGATAATTCTCGTACACGCTTATTATGTCTCTGTCGTGCGGCCGAACGCGGCCCAGGACATAGCGCAGCAGGCCATCGAAGCCAAGCAGAACCCCGAGTACGTGCCGGAACGTTCCACCTGGGTGCTGATCAAGGACATGGAGCAGGAATCCTGCTTCATCCTGATGTTCTGGGCGCTCGCGATCATGGGGTACAAAGGGTGGATGCTGATGCGCGAGCGGCGCCTGCTGGAGGTCGAGCTCGTGCCCATTGCCGAGGGAATGCGGATTCTGCCGGAGGACACGAGGGAATTTGCCCGGCAAGTCGAGGCATTGCCCGAGGACCAGCAGAAAAGCCTGCTGCCCCGCGCGTTGCTCGCGGCGTTGCGGCGATTCAGCACTACCCGCAACATTCAGGACGTTGCCAGCAGCACTCATACCATTTTCGAATCTGAAGCGAATCGCCTCGAATCGGAACTTTCGATGATTCGCTACATATCCTGGGCGATTCCGTCCATCGGATTCATCGGTACGGTGCGCGGAATCGGCGAGGCGCTGGCGCAGGCCGATAAAGCCGTGCAGGGCGATATCGCCGGTGTAACCCAGAGCCTCGGTGTGGCGTTCAACTCCACATTCATCGCACTTCTGCTCAGCATTCTGCTGATGTTTCTGGTGTACCAGTTGCAGCTGCTGCAGGAGCGTCTCGTTTTCGACGGCGAGAATTACGTCGATGACAAACTGATCCGGCACATGAAGTCCGACTGAGCTGGTAATTGCAATGGGTCGTCTTGCCGCTCACATCAACGACGCAGGGATCACGCTGCTCGACAGCGAACGCATCATCTATCGCGAACCGGGCTTCGCCTTGCTCGAAAACAACGAGCTGACGACCGGGAACAGCGCGTTTGCCAAAACGCGTATCAATCCGCGCAATATCCAGCATCGGTTCTGGTCCTGCCTGGACTCCGAACCGATCGCCGACCGCCGATTCAGTTACCTCACCGCAGCGGACCTCGCGAGCCGGCAGCTGGAACAGATGATCGCGGCCGCAGGCCGCCGGGACATCGAAATCATCCTTGCCGTGCCCTCGTACATGGGGGTGCCGAATCTCGCCCTGTTGCTTGGAATTGCCGCCGAGCTGAGCCTGACCGTCGTCGGACTGGTGGATGCCGCGGTCGCTGCGACACGCCGCGAGTACCGAAACGCCGTGCCCGTGCACATCGACATGAGTCTGCATTCCGCATCGCTGACCCGGCTGGCGCAGGCTGGACAGGTGCAGGTCGAAAAATCCGAGCTGCTGGAGGATTGCGGTGTATACGTTCTGTACGACGCATGGATCACAGCGATTGCCGGGGAGTTCGTCAAACAGTCGCGCTTTGATCCTTTGCACACGGCCGAAACCGAGCAATTGCTGCTGAACCGGCTCGGCGGCTGGTTGTCCCGCGCGGCAGGGCAGGATCGGGTCGACATGACCCTCGAGTATGGCGGCGCGACCTACACGGCAGGCATCGAATCGCTGGCTCTGATCGCGCATGCAGCACCGGTTTACCAACAGTTGGTCAGCCGGCTCCGAACCCTGTACCGGGCCGAGGAGCTGCCAGCCATTCAGCTCACGGACCGGGTCGCCCGGCTGCCGGGACTCGCGGCGATGCTGAAAGCCAGGGTTGGCGGCGAAGTCTATGTGCTGGAAGCCGGTGCAACCGCGCGCGGTGCGCTTTCCCGGCTCCGCGACCGCAATCCCGCGAGCGGTGTCAGTCTGCTCAGAGCGCTGCCCTGGGACCAGTCGCCGGTCGAGGTGGTGGTGGAGTCTTCGACCGAAATGACCGCAGGTACTCCGACGCACTTGTTATTCGGGCATACCGCCTATGCGATCGGGAATTCGCCGCTCAATGTCGGGTCTCAGGAAGCTGACGGGAGCCGTTCAGTGGTACTGGATTCCGAAATGCCGGGCGTTTCGCGTCGCCATTGTTCGGTGGTATTGCAGAACGGTCAGTGCCTGATGCAGGACCACAGCCGTTACGGAACGTTCCTGAACGGTCATCGCATCAGCAGCACCGCCGTCCTGCAGGCAGGCGATGCGGTGCGCGTCGGTACCCCGGGTTTCGAGTTTTTGATGATTACAGCGGACCAAGGCAATGGCTAGAAAACGCCGCCCAATGGAAGTGTTCAGCATGTCGTTTCTCGACTGCATGAGCTGCGGTTTCGGCGCGGTCATCCTGTTTTTCATGATCATCAATTCTCAGGTAGTACACGACGCCGAAGCACCGCCGCAACAGCTGATGGCCGAAACGACGAAACTCGAAATCGAGATTCTCGATCAACGCAAAAACATGGTGCTGGCAAAGAATTCGATGGAGCGGCTCAAAGACGAAAAAATCCGCGCGGACGATCAAATTGCGCAGATCATCGCCCTCATAGAAAAACTCAAAGCGGAGCTGGAGAAAATTGACAAGACCACGCTGGCAAAAATCGAGAGTGTGGAAAAGCTGCAATCGGACATCGAGAGGCTGGAACAGGAGAAGAAACGCCTGCTGGCCATAGAAGCCGAACGCAAGACCGACGGCAGCAACGTACGCCGCTTTACCGGCGATGGGGACCGCCAGTACCTGACTGGCCTCAAAGTCGGTGGCGACAGGATCCTGGTCCTTGTCGACAATTCGGCAAGCATGCTCGATCGGAAAATCGTCAACATACTTCGACGCCGCAACATGTCAGATGCCGTCAAGCTGCGGTCGCTGAAATGGCGCCAGGCTGTTGCCAGCGTCGACTGGCTGACGTCGCAATTCCGGCCGGAAAGCAAGTTCCAGATCTATACCTTCAACAATGAACCGAAGCCAGTACTGAAAGGCAGTGACGGAGTATGGCTCGAAGTCGGCGACGGCAAGCAGCTCGATGAAGCAATACGCATCCTGCGCCGGACGATCCCGGAGAACGGGACCAATACGCGCGATGCGTTCGACATCATCAACAAACTGAATCCGCCTCCCGACAATGTCATCGTACTCATCGACAGCTTGCCAACGATGAACGCGCCGGATACGGAGGCCGGCATGGTCACGGGCCAGCAGCGCCTGAAATACCACTACGAAGCCGAGGCCGGGATACCCTCCGGCATACCGGTGAATATCCTGTTGTACCCGATGGAAGGTGACTACAGCGCGGCCATAGCCTATTGGTTGTTGGCTTATCGCACCGGCGGCGCTTTCATGAGCATCAGCAAGGACTGGCCATGAAACGGCGGCGCGACGTCGAGGTCTTCAGCCTCTCGTTTCTAGACTGCATCTGTTGCGGTTTCGGCGCGATCATCTTGCTGCTCGTGCTCAGCAAAATCTATGAACCGGTCATCATGGAAAAAACCGAGGATGACCTGCAACAGCTTATCGCCAAACTGCAGGAAGAATTGTTTGAGCTGCGCGGCGAAACCACGGTGGTGACACGCGCGCTTTCCGCGGTTCGCCTGGAAACGTCCGAGACGAAAATGACATTGTCCCGGTTACAGAAGGAGCTCGAGATCGTGCAGGGACAATACGACCTGTTGCAGGAGGAGGATCCGAGCATGGCGGTCGATGAAGGTGAGCTGCGGGCAGCTCGCCAGCGCCTGACCGAAGAGATGACACGGTTGCAGGTTTACAATCGTGCCCCGGATGAAGCCATCGGAGGTATACCGGTTGACAGTGAGTACGTGATTTTCGTCATCGATACCTCCGGCAGCATGCAATCCAAATGGAGCTGGGTCGAGCAGAAGCTCGGAGAGGTTCTGGACGTATATCCGAGAGTCAAGGGCCTGCAGATCATGAATGACAACGGCCGCTTCATGTTTCAGGAATACAGTGGTGTCTGGATAGACGATACGCCGCAGGTACGTCAGGCCATCAAGAACAATTTCCGCCAGTGGGCACCTTTCAGCGACAGCGATCCCTCCGATGGCATCATCTATGCGATCAAGACTTTCTGGTCGCCGGACAAGAAGATCAGCATCTATGTACTGGGCGACGAGTTCCAGGGCAGCTCCATGGAGACAGTGGTCCGCGGCATCGACGGTATCAACCTGGAGGACGCCGAAGGCAACCGGCGCGTGCGCATACACGCGGTCGGATTTCCTTACTCCTTCGACGGGGGTTCCATACCGACCAGTTCGATACGTTTTGCCGGCCTCATGCGCGTGCTGTGCGAAAGGAATGGCGGCACTTTCGTGGCGCTGACCGAACGCGACCACTGAGACGCCGGTTAGCCCCATCTTTCAGGTCGGTGAGGCTTGCATTCCCTGCGGCGGGTCCTTTGGCGGAATGGCTCCCTTCGGTCCGCTTTATTTCCACCAAATGACCCGCCGCAGGGAATGCCGGAATCCCCGCGAGTGCTGCTGCCTGTCAACGCGATTGCATACCGCAGCTATGGCCACAGTTCGCCACTATTGATCGTCAGCCGGCCATTTCCTTGCCCCTGCATGTTCCCCGAACGACGCTGTAATTGACTCCGGCATCGGCCACAGCCTGTGGCCGGCGACAACGGAGGACATGCAAATGGCTGAGAGGAATTTTTTATACAAACTGATGGCACTGACGGTGCTCGCGGCGATGTCGGTGGACCCGGTTTTCGCGGAAACGCGCACCAGCAAAGAGGAAGCCGCGGGCGTCGGCATCGGCGCAACCGTCGGGGTATTCGCGGGTGGCCCGGTTGGCGCGATTGTCGGCGCCGCCGCTGGTGCCTGGCTGGGCGACCGGTTCAGCATGAAGAAACAGGAGGTGATGGCCCTGTCCGGCTCAGTTGACCAGGCCGATAACCGGATTGGCAGCCTGGAGCGTGAGCTTAAGCTTGCGATTGACGAGCGCCGGCAGGCGGACGACGAGCTCGCACGACTGCGCGCCCTGGCGAGGCCGGAACTGCTGAGCCTCATGCAGTCCGGCATCGAGATGGACCTCCTGTTTCGCACCGATGAGTACGTGCTGGCCGACTCTACGGGCAGCCGCCTGACACAGCTCGCAACGACACTTGCGGCGCTTCCGGATGTGCAAATTCAACTCGACGGATTTGCCGATGAACGCGGCGACGCCGCCTACAACCAGGCATTGTCGACGCGCCGCGCCGACCACGTGCATGACCTGCTTACGGCGGCCGGCGTTGCCACATCGCGCATCAAGGTTACGGCGCACGGCGAGTCGCCGGCGATCGACGGCAGCATCGACAGTTACGCCCTTGATCGTCGGGTCAGTCTGACCCTGACTGTCGACGACACCGCGTCGTTTGCATCCAACCCGGACTGACCGATGTCACGTTTCCCCGGGCTCTGTCTCCGGAGCCTCCGCTTGCCGGCCCGAAAGGGCCGGTATTTTTTTTGAAGGTCTGTGCCGCCGGCAATTTCATGCGCAGGACCGCGATAGTCAATACAATGAGTCTTTGCGTGCAATAGAAGGCGGGGCGACACCGGTGAGCGATCTGGCTAAACGAAAATGCAAGCCCTGCGAGGGAGGCGTCCTGCCCCTGAGTCCCGAGCGAGCCGGCGAGCTGCTTGCAAGAATCGATCCTGCGTGGATGCGAGTCGGCGACGGCAATACCATCATGCGTGAATTCGAGTTTCCCTCGTTCAGTCGCAATATTGCATTCGTGAACGCGGTCGCATGGATTGCCACCATTGAGGGCCATCATCCCGAAATGCTGGTTCGTTACCGATCCTGCCGCGTGTCCTGGCGCACCACGGCGATAGACGGCCTGTCGGATAACGATTTCATCTGCGCCGCCAAAGTTGATCTGCTGGTGGCAGAACTTTGAGACAGGGAAAAACTGCATCGATCTCCATCGCCGATGTCGAGGCGGCTGCTGCGCGGCTACAGGGCGTTGCCGTTCGGACGCCGCTGATTTACTCGTCGGCACTGAACGATATCGCCGGTGGTCAGGTATTCCTGAAACCGGAGTCGTTGCAGCTCACCGGCTCGTTCAAGATTCGCGGCGCTTACAACCTGATGAGTCAGTTGTCGGGCGAGCAACGCCGCAAGGGCGTGGTGGCATTCTCCTCCGGGAATCATGCACAGGGAGTTGCAGCGGCCGGTTCGATGCTGGGGATAGCCTGCAAAATCGTCATGCCGCAGGACGCGCCGGCAGCAAAGATCGAGAACACACGGCGGCTCGGCGGCGAGGCCGTCCTGTACGATCGCTATACCGGCAATCGCGAGGAAATTGCGCGGGCCATTGCGGTGAGGCAAGGCAGCGAGCTGGTGCCATCCTATGACCATCCGCACATCGTGGCGGGGCAGGGCACGGTCGGGCTCGAACTCATCGATCAATGTGCGGAACAGGGCGTCGTCGCCGACCAGGTTCTGATCTGTTGCGGCGGCGGGGGCTTGAGCTCCGGTTCCGCAGTTGCCATCAAAGCGCGGTCCCCGGCGACGGCCGTGCATACGGTGGAGCCGGCGGGATTCGACGACACCGCCCGGTCCTTGTTGAGCGGCAGGCGCGAACGCAACGATCCGTCGGCGCGCTCGATTTGCGATGCGCTGCAAACGGAATCGCCGGGTGAGCTGACATTCCCCTACCTGCAGAAACTCGCAGCCGCAGGACTGGTGGTAACGGATGACGACGTCAGGTCTGCCATGCGATTTGCTTTCCGGCACCTGAAACTCGTGGTTGAACCGGGGGGTGCGGTTGCACTTGCGGCAGTGCTGGCCGGCAAAATCCAAACCAGGGACCGGATCACCGTCGTCGTGCTCAGCGGGGGCAACGTGGATACGGAATTGTTCGCCTCGATACAGCGCGAGGTAGACGGTTAACCGAAAGTTTCGGGATCGCGACTCAGCCGGAGCCGACGTTGGGTTTGTGCAGGGTCGTGACGTTGGTAGCGTGGTGCACGCTGCCTGGATCCATGGAGCTGCGGCGCCGCTCGCGCCAGCCATTCAACCATTCGGCGATAAGCTCCAGTTGTTCCAGGTCTTTCTTGACCTTGTGCGGCTGCATGTCGCAGATGCCTATACCGGCTTCGGCGGCCTGCACG
>CAYXKM010000104.1:0-4479 GCA_964465665.1 uncultured Woeseiaceae bacterium | reverse complement strand
GGTGGCGGATCTGGTTGCTTTGCGGGACAAATACACAGCCGGTCTGATCGATGCACGAACGGTCAAGATCATGCAGGACGGTGTCATGGAGAATTACACGGCCGTTCTGCTCGAACCTTACCTGGTGCCGAGCAAAACCCGGGGCATACCCATGGTCGAACCGGAATTGCTGAAGCAGGTCGTTGCAAAACTCGATGCCGAGGGTTTCCAGGTGCACTTCCATGCCATCGGCGACGGCGCGATCAGGCAGTCACTGGATGCCGTCGAGGAAGCCCTGGTGCAGAACGGCAGGCTCGGGCACCGACATCATATTTCGCACATACAGCTGTTCGATCCGGCGGATATACCGAGATTCAAGGAACTCGACGTCGTCGCCAATTTTCAGCCGTTATGGGCATACGCTGACGCGTACATTACCGACCTGACCATCCCATTCATAGGCGAGGAACGAGCGCGCTGGCTATACCCGATAAAGAGTGTGCAGGACGCCGGAGCCCTCATTGCATTCGGCAGCGACTGGTCGGTATCCACAGCGAATCCGTATCACCAGATGGAAACAGCCATAACGCGAAAGGATGCCGTAGTGGACGACATGGAAAGTTTCATTCCGGAGGAGCGTATCGATCTTGAATCGGCCATTGCCGCATTCACGATCAATGCTGCATTCGTCAACAGGAAAGAGGACGACACGGGCTCCATCGAGGTCGGGAAGTACGCAGACCTGGTCGTGCTCGACCGGAATCTTTTCGAAATCGAGCCGGAGGACATTTCCGAGACCAAAGCCCTGCTCACGCTGTTCGAGGGCCAGCCAGTTTACGGAGATATCGCCGCATTGTAGGGACCACGAATTAGAGTGACAGTTACCCTAATTCCCCTGCAGCTGGTCCAGGATCGGCAATCGCCGGATACGCTTCCCGGTCGCTGCATAAATCGCGTTGGTCAGGGCCGGCGCAACGCTCGGTATGCCCATTTCCCCGGCACCGGACGGTGCGAAGTCGGTGTTGAGGATGTGAACTTCGACGTCAGGCGCTTCGGCCATCCTCAAGAGTGGATAATTCGTGAAATTGTCCTGCTCGATCCGCCCGTCTTTCACAGTGATCTGAAGATAGAGCGCCGTCGACAATCCGTCGATGGTAGCTCCGATCATCTGCGCCTCGACGCCGAGCGGGTTTACTACCTGACCGACATCGACCGCGCACACGCAGCGATGGATGATCGGGCGGCCTTTGTCGACCGAGACCTGCATCGCGTGCGCTGCGTAACCACCGAAAACGAAATGCATGGCGAGACCGATGCCATGTCCCTTCGGCAGTGGTTTCGCGCCGTAGCCAATTTCCGTGGCGGCGCGTGTCAGCACGTCAGCCAGCCGCCCGGTATGAATGGTCGGACCGCCGTGTTCGCGATACGGCATTTCCCGCGGTTCGCCGAGCAACTTGAGGCGAAACTCCAGGGGATCCTGCCCGGTGGCGGCGGCGACCTCGTCCACAAAACTCTGAATCGCAAACGCCGTGAAACTCGGCAAGGGTCCGCGCCACCAGCCGCGTGCAAGACCGAATTCGAGCGGAATGAATTCGGCTGAGTAGTGTTCGATGCAACCGGCCGGGAATGCATCAGGATCCAGGCAACCCAGCCAGGAAGGCGAACTCGCGCGCTCGGGCAAACGGAATCGCCGGTCACTGGCGGCCCCGCGGTGCGACCAGCCGGTGAGCGTGTCCTGCGCGTCCAGTGTCGCTGACAAACGATGGATGCCGGAGGGCCGGTACCAGTCATGCTGCATGTCGTCTTCGCGGGTCCAGATGATGCGCACCGGTGCCTTGAGTACTTTCGCAACGTGCACCGCTTCTGCAACG
Source organism: uncultured Woeseiaceae bacterium (assembly GCA_964465665.1). Taxonomy (GTDB): domain Bacteria; phylum Pseudomonadota; class Gammaproteobacteria; order Steroidobacterales; family Woeseiaceae; genus JAKEGN01. The sequence continues at coordinate 2,629 of CAYXKM010000104.1, read as the reverse complement.
AAATCGTTCTCCAGTCGCCGGCCGAAACCGCCGCCCGAGCGTGGCATGCGAATGTCGATTTTCAGGCGATCGATGCCCGTCATGGAATTGATCATTCGCGAGGCACCGCCCGGCGACTGCATGGATGCAATGAGCAGTGCACTGTCATCACGCAGATCGAGCAGGGCATTCTGCGGTTCCATGGTGCAGTGCGCGAGAAAGGGCATGTGGTAGTCCGCCTCGATCACGCGCGAGGCGTTGTTGCGTGCGGCAGCGAAGTCGCCGTCCTGTCTTGCGGAATCGCCGGCGTTGTCCAGCGCTTGCAGTGCACTTTGTTCCAGCGCGTCGGTCGAGTCCTTGCGCCACGGACCCGGCGACCAGGAGACTTTCAATGCGTCCCGGCCCTTTTTCGCGGCCCAGGTATCATCCGCGACCACGGCCACACCCGCGGCAAGGTTGGCGATCAGTCCTTGCGCGGGATCAGGGGCAGGAATCCGAATGACTTTGCGTACCCCAGGTACGGCGAGCGCCGCCGCGTCATCAAGCGACTCGATGTCGCCTTCGAAATACGGGCAGCGCGCGATCAACGCGATCAACGCGATCAGCGCGCCGTCGAGTCGCGCATCGATGCCGAACGCTGTTTTGCCGGTGACGATCTCCTCGCAGTCGGCGACCCGGGTCGCTTTGCCTATGATGCGAAAATCCCGTGCTGCTTTCAGCGGCAGCTCCTCCTCGGCCAGCGGCAGTTCCATGGCGCGCGCAGCGAGTTCACTGTATGGCAGTGCACGCCCATCGGGATGCAGGACCCTTCCGGAGTCGGTGGAAAGGCGCTCGCGCGGTATGTCCCAGCGTTCAGCGGCTGCGTCCATGAGCACCCGCCGCAACCTGGCGCCGACCTGTCGCAGTTCGATAAAACTGTCCGGTATGCTGGTGCTGCCGCCAGCCCCTTGTGACCCGTACTTGCCGGCGATCCCGGCTTCGTTCTCCGCCGGCACCAGCCCGTAAGGCAACTGTTCGACCCGTACCTGATTCCAGGCGACGTCCAGTTCCTCAGCGATCAGCATGGGCAGCGAGGTTTTGACCCCCTGGCCGATTTCCGCCGCACGGGCGCCGATCACGATCGGCTGGCCCGGGTCAATGCGAACAAATACCCAGGGTCCCGGTTCCCGGTCGGCAAACGCGTAAGCACGGGCGGGAAAATGCACATCGAGCATCAGCCCGCCGAAAGCCGTAGCTGACATTTTCAGGAACGATCGGCGGCACAATTCGTTCATGCTGCAGTCTCCACTTTAAGGATCGCGGCAGCGCGATGAATTGCCTTGCGTATGCGCGGGTAAGTGCCGCAACGACAGATGTTGCTGATGGTCGCAATATCGCTGTCGGTGGGTTCCGGTATGCGCTGCAGCAGATCCACGGCCGCCATGATCTGGCCCGACTGGCAATAACCACACTGTGGCACGTCCTGCTCTATCCATGCCCGCTGCACCGCGTGCAAGCCATGTGCACCAAGATCCTCGATAGTGCGAATTTCCTTGTCCTGCAGTGCTTGCATGGGTAGGACGCAGGAGCGAACGGCGCTGCCATCGACATGTACGGTGCAGGCACCGCAGGCCGCGATGCCACAACCAAACTTCGTGCCCGTAAGGCCTGCGTAATCGCGCAGGTACCACAGCAGCGGCATGTCCGCTGCGCCATCGAACTGGGTTTGCCTGCCGTTTAAGCGAAAGCGAATCGTCATTGTGTCCCCCGGGTCGTGGAATCGCTGAATTGCTTTTCCACTTTGAGTCGCCGGCCGGGTGACAGTTCAGTGGATTTTCTTATTCCCCGGCGTCAATAACCATTGCTTATATCGCCATCAGGCCGAAAAACTCCGGGTTGCGGCCGCAAGTCGGCTCGCAAGATCACGCTCCGCTTTGCTGAGGAGCGGATTCCACAAATCGAATATCAGCACGACTCGCAGATCGTCGCTGTTATTGATTGCCTCGTGCTGCAGCGTGTCGTCGAATACCAGCACCTCCCCGACTTTCCATTCCCGTTCCTCGAAGCCGACCCGAAACTTGCACCCGGAAGGCACGAGCAACGGCAGATGCGCAATCAGCCGCGCATTGCTTTCGCCATAGTGAGGCGGGATATGGGTGCGAGGTTGAAGGGACGAGAAGAATACGTTCGGGCACAACCCGTCGATATCGGCGAGCGGCAGGGTTTGCAGTATTTTCGCTGTCTCCGGGCAATGTTGCAGGTTATCTTCGCAACGCACTCCGTTACGCCACAGGTGATACGCACTCCAGTCTTTCGAGTGATTGAGTTTGCTCCACTGGTGTACCGGGTCGCCACGATTGTAGGCAATATACGGCTCAAAACTGTCACTGCGTTTCGCGATAAGCTCCGCGAGTTCCGCCTGGATCGTATCCGTCTTCGCTTCGAGGGCAGCGAGGAACGGGAAAGCACTGCGATCGTAAAACGGGATTGCCGGAAGTCGCGGCACGTGCAACTGGTTCGATTGTGATACGAACGGCTTCGATGATCCTGCTCGTATGGACACGGCCTCCCGCCACCGCGGAACGAGGCCCGCGGACAACTGCAACAAATCCTTCTCCAGTGTCCGGGTCAAATGATCGAAAAGGCCGGCGGTGTAACGGGCCACGTAATT
>CAYXKM010000103.1:0-13055 GCA_964465665.1 uncultured Woeseiaceae bacterium | reverse complement strand
GGCCGCGCCGCGCGAATTGCTGGCGCCGAGCTCGAAGCTCGCATCGTCGAAGCGGATGCGCCCGGTGCCATAGGAAAACTCCGCGGACTGGCTGTGCACTTCGGTGTCCGGGTCTTCGAAGCGGACCGCGCCTGTCAGGAGCAGTGATTGCGTCTCGGGAACATAGCTGGCAGCGTCTGCGCCGGCGACACGCTGGCCTTGCCTCACGACTATGCCGCCGGTCATCGCTGCGCGCGGATGCTCACCGAGGCTTACGTCGATCTCTCCGGTCTCGAATTCGATAACGCCGCTGTCGGTCTCGCCGTCAGCCGGGGTCAGAAAACGCTCCGAAAGGCGACCCTCCGGCGGCGTTTCGCAGACGAGCCCTGCCTGCTGTGCGAAAGCCGTCGATGTCGTCAGCCACAATAAGAGGCCGGAGAGGAGGATGCAATATCTTGGCAAATGGAGTGCGTCTGACAAAACGTAATCAGTACAGGATGTTAGCGGGAAAAGATGTTAACCGGTATTACGATTTGCTACCTTCGCACAGTTCCGAAGGCCCTTCAACGAATAGAGAGTATGGATACTGCAGACAAGGTACAGGACACACGGTTCGACGAACTCCGGCACTGGCTCGGCAGTATCGGCAGATTCGACCTTGCTACGTTGCGTCCGGCCTCCGGTGACGCGAGTTTCCGGCGCTACTTTCGGCTCAACGCCGGAACCGATACCTATGTGGTCATGGACGCGCCGCCGGACAAGGAGGACTGCAGTCCGTACATCCGGATTGCCGGGTACCTGCAACAGATGGGATTGCACGGCCCGCGGGTGCTCGAGGCCACCCTCGACCAGGGATTCTTGCTGCTTACCGACCTGGGGTCGAGGCAGTATCTGGCCGAATTGAAGGAAAGGCCGGAGCGGGCCAACGCACTTTACGGCGACGCACTGCGCGCGCTGGCGACACTGCAGGACGGAGGCAAGGCGATGCAAAGTCAACTTCCGCCCTATGACGAGAAACTGCTGCGCTTCGAGCTCAGCCTGTTCCACGATTGGCTGTGCGCCCGGCATCTCGGTATCGTCCTCGATGCGGCCGAAGAGCGCGACTGGGACCGGACCTGCGAACTGCTCGTTGCCAATGTTCTGGCGCAGCCGCAGGTATTCGTTCATCGGGACTACCATTCGCGAAATCTCATGCTGGTCGAGGACAACAACCCAGGGATCCTCGATTTCCAGGACGCTGTCGAAGGACCGTTGACCTACGATCTCGTTTCGCTGCTGAAGGACTGCTACATCCGCTGGCCCGCGGACCGGGTGCGCGGCTGGGCCGGCGCATTTCACCGGCTCGCGCCGACGGCATTGGCGCTGGAGCCGGGCGAATTCATGCGTTTCTTCGAGCTCACTGGCGTGCAGCGCCAGCTCAAGGCCGCCGGCATTTTCGCGAGGCTGAATCTCCGTGACGGCAAGCCGGCCTACCTGCGCGATGTGCCGCGCACCCTGCAGTACATCATCGACATCGCACCCCGTTACCCGGAGTTGCGTTTCATCGCCGAACTCATCGCGGCGCGAGTACTGCCGCAACTGGATGGGCCTCGCTCATGATGGCGATGATACTCGCCGCTGGGCGCGGCGAACGCCTGCGGCCGTTAACCGATACGGTGCCGAAAGCACTGGTCGAGGTGAATGGCACGAGCTTGCTGGAACGGCATCTCGCCATGCTCGCGGCGGCCGGTGCCTCGACCGTGGTGATCAACCTGGGCTGGCTCGGTGAGCAAATCGTCGAACGAATCGGGTCCGGACGCGCATTCGGGCTCCAGGTCGTGTACAGCCCGGAATACGACAATGTCCTCGAGACCGGCGGCGGCATACGGCGTGCGCTGCCCTTGCTCGGTGCGGCACCGTTCTGGGTCGTCAATGCCGATGTCTACACGGACTACGTCATCGGATCCGACACATTGCCGGCAGATTGCATCGGCCACCTGGTCCTGGTGCCGACGCCGGCACACAAGGCGACGGGCGACTTCGAACTGCGGGCGGGCAAAGTCATCAATACGACAGCACCGCCGCTCACCTTCAGCGGCATCGCCTGTTACCGGCCGGAATTCCTTATCGCGGAGCAGCCGCGGCGATTTCCGCTCGCGCCGCTCCTGCGGACGGCCGCCGAAGCGGGCCGGCTGTCCGGCAGCTTGTACCGGGGAGTATGGGAAGACGTCGGCACTGCGGAACGGCTGGCCGCGCTCGATCAGTCACTGCGCGCCGGGGAATGGCCCCACAACTGACGTTGCAGCTCGCCGGACATGCGCTCGCGTACCTCGGCAAGGCTTGCGGTTACACCCAGATGCCTGAGGTCGGTGACTTGCAGGTTGCTGAATCCGCAAGGATTGATCCGGGAAAACGGCTCGAGGTCCATGGCAACGTTGAATGCCATGCCGTGGAAGCTCGCGCCGCGGCGGACCCTCAAGCCCACGCTTGCAATTTTTTTCCCGTCCACATAGACGCCGGGCGCATCGGGCCGACTGCTCGCCGCCAGGCCATACCCGGCTATCGTCGCCACAGCCGCCTCCTCGAGAGCCGTAACCAGGTCGCGAACACCGAGCGACGACCGCCGCAGGTCGATCAGCGGGTAAATCATGAGCTGGCCCGGCCCGTGATAGGTCACCTGGCCGCCTCGATCGATCTGAAACACCGGAATATTGCCCGGGTCGAGCAGGTGTTCCGCGCTGGCATTCATGCCCAGCGTGAACACCGGCGGATGTTCGGTGAACCAGATTTCATCGGCTGTTGCGGCATCGCGCTCCTCTGTGAACTGCTGCATCGCCCGCCATAGCGGTTCGTATTCCTTGAGTCCCAACCAGCGCACGACAACGGCCGGCCTCACTTCGACAGCAACGGCCACCTCGTTCACAGCGCTACCAGTACGGAAGTATCTGCGCTGAGCTCGCGGTAGATGGCGTCAAGTTGCATCTGGCTTGTTGCATCGATGGTGACGGTGATCGATACGTAGTGACCCGCACTGCTCGGCACAGTCCGAATATCAGTCGATGAAATATTTCCTGCGTGCCGTTCGACAATGCGCAAGGCGGTATCGCGAAACCCGCTTTCATGCCGGCCCATCATCTTGATAGGAAACCGGCAGGGAAATTCCAGCAGACTTTCGCTGCCTTTGATCTCGTTCATACCGGTGCTCCCGCCGCAGTTAATCCAGCCACAGATGTACTCCGTCCCGGGCTCTCACCCACAACGAGCCGCTCGGATTTTCCTGAAGCGCGTGCAGGGGCTCTCTCAGCAGCTGGCTGCCGTTCAAGCTGATCTGCAATTCCGCGACCGGCTGACCCTCTGCCAATGGTGCAAGCACGACGGCAGGAATTTTGAGTACGGACTCGACCGAGTCGTAACTGCCTCGCGGTACGGTGATGTATACGTCCTTCTCAAGGCCGAGATCCGTGAATTCGCTGGCAGCCTTCCAGGTGCGGGCTTGTGTGACCGTCTCGCCGGCCTTGAACAGCAGGCGCGTTTCGAAAAATCGGAAACCGAAATTAAGCAACGCCTGGCTGCCGTCGGTGCGCGCTTTTGCGCTCGAGGTTCCCAGCACGACGGATATGATACGCATGCCGTCCCGTTTGGCGGACGAGACCAGGCAATACCCCGCATCATCGGTGAACCCGGTCTTCATGCCATCGACGCTCGAGTCACGCCACAGAAGCGAATTGCGTTTCTGTTGCACTATCCGGTTGTACTCGAACTTCTTCTCCGAATACATACGATAGTAATCGGGGAATTCACGGATGATTGCCCGGGCGACCAGCGCGAGATCGCGCGCGGTAGAATAGTGCCGGTCGTGCGGCAGTCCTGTCGCGTTCATGAAATGACTCGAGTGCATGCCGAGTGCAGCGGCGTAGCGATTCATGACTTCGGCAAAAACCGACTCTGAGCCGGCCACGTGCTCCGCAAGCGCAACACTGGCGTCGTTGCCAGACTGCACGATCATGCCGCGCAAGAGGTCCTGCACGGAAACGCGAGTGCCGACTTCGATGAACATCCTGGAGCCCGGTGTGCGCCAGGCGTTCTCACTGACCGTTACCTGGTCCCCGGGGCCGACCTGGTTTTCGCCGAGTGCGCGAAAGATTGTATAAGCGGTCATGAGCTTGGTGAGGCTCGCCGGCGCGAGCCGGGTGTCTCCCGCGAGCGACGCCAGTTCCTGCCCCGTGTCATTGTCGATCAGCACATAACTCTTGGCGCCGATGACTGGTGGCGCGGGTGGTGGCACCGGCTGGGCAGCGGCGTCCGGGAGTGACGCCGTAGCGAAAATAACTAACAAAAACAGTGATATACAGCTACTGTACGACATGAGCCCGGAGACGGTTCGACTGCGAGGCGCGTATTGTAGCTTCTCCGGATGCAAATGTGCCGGTTGGCGGCGGCGGCTCCGCCACGCGCTATTCCGTTACCAGATGCGACTCCGTTATGCCGATGTTGTGCAGGTGAACGACGAGTGCATCGTATTGCTCTACGTCGGCAATCGGTCCGATTCGCACCCGGTATAGCGCGGGAGTGCGACTGGTGTCTTCCATGACGAAGGCTTTCGACAAGCCACTCTCGCGCAGCTCCGAAAACCGCCGGCGCGCATTTTCAGGGTCGCCGAAGGCGCCGACCTGCACGAAAATCGACGCATCGCGCACTTCGGCCTGTGCATAAACAGGACTGGGGGCAGCAGGTGGTGACGACTCCGCGCGCAGGGTACGGTCGGATGCCGGCTGCGGATCGAAGCTGATGGCTGTCACTTCAACAAGTCCTGTGCCATCCCGGATCAGATCGAGTTCCTTTGCGGCCGAGTACGAGAGGTCGATGATGCGATTGTCGACAAACGGTCCCCGGTCGTTGACGCGGACGATGACCGATTTGTTGCTACGCAGGTTTCGCACTTCAACGTAGGTCGGCAATGGCAGCGTCTTGTGCGCCGCCGTCATCGCATGCATATCGTACGGTTCCTGACTGGAGGTTCTGCGGCCATGAAACTTTTCCCCGTACCAAGACGCGACGCCACGCTCCTGGTAGCCGTAACTTGTCGGCAGAACGTGGTAACGCACCCCGTAAACTTCGTAGATTGGCGGATTGCCGTAGCGGCTTCTCGGTTCCTCCCGCGGTATCACCCTGTCCGGCGGCGTCGCCGAGCCGGTCCGCGGCGCACTGTCACTGACCGGCCGGCCGGCGCAAGCGCTTGCGACGAAAAGGATCACCGCCAGAACGATGGCGGTCCGGCAGGTCTTACGGGCTGTCACCGAAGACCTCCAGCGCGATTTCCTGCCCGAGCTGATGGGCGGCAAGCGCGTACATTACGCTCCGATTGTAGCGCGTGATGACAAAAAAATTGTGGAAGCCGACCCAGTACTCGTCACCGTCCGGACCGTCGAGCCGAATAAGCTGGGTCTTCTGGTCCTCGGGCAATTCGGTCGAGAACAGCACGCCTTTGTTGCTGAGCGACTTCACCGTTTCTTCCGGTGTCAGCATGTTCTTCGGCGGTTTGCCCTTCCAGGGTTTCGAGAGCGTCGCGGCGGCGACCACCTGGTCGTTCGATTTCCAGCCGTGAGCAACGAAGTAATTGGCGACACTGCCGATCACGTCGTCCCAGTTCGTCCAGATATCGCGTTTGCCATCCGTGCTGGAATCAACGGCATAGGCGCGATAGCTGGACGGCATGAACTGCGGCCTGCCCATCGCGCCGGCGTAGGAGCCGGTTGCTTCCGTGACATTCATGCCCTCGTCACGCACCAGCAACAGGAAATGTTCCAGTTCCTTTCGAAAAAACGCGGCGCGCGGCGGGTAGTCGAATGCAAGCGTCGTCAGTGCGTCGATGACCCGGTAGCTCCCGGTGATTCGGCCGAAATAGGTTTCGACACCGATGATGCCGACCAGGATTTCACACGGTACTCCGGTCTCGGTACTGATCCGCTTCAGCGCTGTTTCATTCTCGCGCCAGAATTCCGCACCGGCATTGACCCGTTGCTCTGTGAGGAAAATCGCACGGTACTCCTGCCAGGTTTTGGTCTTTTCGGCAGGGCGGCTTATGGCGTCGAGGATCTTCGGTTGCGACGTCGCAGCGGTGAGAGCCGCAACCAGCGCAACCCTGTCATAGGCGTGCTCCGCAACCATGGAGTCGATGAACTCGCGTACATCGTCCCGTTCGACGTCGATGCCGAACGCGGCCGGCGCCGGCACCAGCAGCAGAAACACATGGATGGTCGGTTTGAATTTTTTCAATGCGGCAACAACTTGCGGTGAGTATGGATGGACATGAGAATACCGAATCCCGCCATGATGGTCACCATGGATGTACCGCCGTAACTGACCAGCGGCAATGGAATGCCGACAACCGGCACGAGTCCGGTCACCATGGCCGTATTGACGAACACGTACACGAAAAATGTCAGACTGATGCTGCCGGCAAGCAGGCGTGTAAAGGAATCCCTGGCCTGTGTGGCGATATACAATCCGCGGCCCACGACGAACAAATAGAGTCCGAGCAGGCTCAATAGCCCGAGCAGCCCGAGTTCCTCGCCCATTACGGCGAAAATGAAATCGGTACTGCGTTCCGGCAGGAATTCGAGTTGCGCCTGGCTCCCGTTGGTCCAGCCCTTGCCGAACAGTCCACCGGAGCCGAGCGCAATCTTCGACTGAATGATGTTGTAGCCGGCGCCCAGCGGATCCGTATCCGGGTTCAGCAGGGTCAGCACTCGCTGCTTCTGGTATTCCTGCATGTAGAAATTCCACAAGCCGTACGCGCCGGGGACCAGCAGGAGGAGCAGGAGGAGGATCAGCCGCACCGGCATGCCGGCCAGGAAGATGACCATCGCTCCTGCTGCCGCAATGAGCAATGCAGTTCCGAGGTCGGGCTGTCTGGCGATGAGTATCGTCGGAATTAGGATTATCACCACGATCAGCAACAACGGCCCGAATTTTGGCGGAAGCTGCCGGTCGTGCAGGTACCACGCCACCATCATCGGCACTGCCAGCTTCATGATTTCCGAGGGCTGGAAACGAATGCCGAGATCCAGCCAGCGCTGCGCGCCCTGGCCGATTTCACCGAGCACGAGCACCAGGATCAGCAACACCAGTCCGGCCAGGTAGCCCCACGGCGTCCAGCGACGCATGAGATCCGGCGGCAACTGTGCAACGACGAAGAGCGCGGCCAGCGCAATACACAATCGTATGCACTGCTGCAACCACAGGTTGATGTCGGCGCCGACGGCACTGTACAAAACGACCAGGCCGAAGCCGCAAATGAGCAGTAAGCCACCGAGCAAAGGCCCGTCGAGATTGAGCTTGCGCATGATGCGCGCAACATTTGTCAGCGGCGCCGCATTACGTTCGAAAAGGCCGCGAGTGTCAGTGAAGCGCATTGTTGCCGTACCCCAGGTGCTGATCCATGACAGCACGCGCTATCGGTGCAGCGACGCGGCTGCCGCTGGCCCCGTTCTCCACGATCACCGCCACGGCAATCCGCGGTTCCTCGAGCGGCGCAAAAGCAACGAACAGCGCATGATCGCGCAGTCGTTCCGCGACGGTTTCGGCGTCGTACTCTTCGTCCTGCGCCACAGTAAAGACCTGTGCGGTCCCGCTTTTGCCCGCCATGGCATACGCCGCACCCTGGCCAACGGCCCGTGCTGTTCCGGCCGGTCCCTGCATGACATCGTGCATGGCTTCGACAACGCTTTCCCAGTAGAACTCATTATCGATTTTCACCGGTTCGACCGGCCTGGCCTCCGTATGCGTGCGCTCCCCCGTGATCGCGTTTTCGGTTGCGGCCACAATATGCGGCTCAAAGCGGCGTCCACGGGTCGCCATTGCGGCGACTGCGTTTGCAAGTTGCAGTGGCGTTGCCAGCATGAAGCCCTGGCCTATTGATGCGATCACGGTTTCACCGGGAAACCAGACCTGGTCGGCCCGTTCTTGAAAAGCGCCGCGCTTCCACTCCCGGGACGGCAACAATCCTTCGCGTTCGCCGGCGAGATCGATGCCGGTGGGGCGCCCGAGGCCGAACTGGTCCAGGTAAAAATGCATCCGGTCTATGCCGATGTCGCGGCTGATATTGTAAAAATAAACGTCACAGGATTGTTCGATCGCATCGTGCAGGTCGACGGAACCGTGGCCCTCCGGTTTCCAGTCACGATAGCGGTGCGAACTGCCGGGAAGGCTGTAATAGCCCGGACAAAAGTTGCGGCGTGTCAGGTTGGTGGCGCCGGTTTCGAGAGCGGCGAGCGACAGCATCGGTTTAATGGTCGAGCCGGGCGGGTAGCTTCCTCGAAGCGCACGGTTGAACAACGGGCGATCTAGGTCGTACTGCAGCGCATTGAATTCGGCTGCACTCATGCCGATGGCAAACAGATTGGGATCGAACCCCGGCGCGCTGACCAGGGCCAGCACCTCGCCGTTCTGAGGGTCGATGGCAACCACCGACCCGCGCATGCCCTGCAATGCACGGACCGCAACCGCTTGCAGGTCGAGGTCCAGTGTCAGGTGGATGTTGTCTCCCGGTTCACCCGGTACGCGCGGCGCCAGAGTCTGCGTGAGATCACGCGGATCGGCCGGCACCTGGCGGCCGCGTGCATTGGTAACGACCTGCTGGTGGCCTGCATTGCCGTGCAGCAGGGTTTCGTTGCGAAATTCGACCCCGGACTTGCCGGTGTGTGCGGTGCCGGCGTATTCCGCTACCGGCAACCGGGTGAGGTCATCGGTGGTAATCGCGCCGACGTAACCGATCGCGTGGGCGGCAATTTCCCCGTGCGGATAGTGGCGAATCAGTCGTGGCTGAAAATCCACGCCCTGAAATCGCGGCCGCTGCAACGCAAACTCGGCAATCTCGTCGTCGGTAAGTCGAAAGCGCAGGGTAACCGGCTTGAACCGCGGACCGCTCCGGCTCAGTTCGCGAATTCGGCCAATATCGCTTTGCTCGATCAGCCCCAGGCTTGCGAGTCGTGTCAGTGTGTCGTCGAGATCCGGCACCTGCTCCGGGATGAGTTCCAGTTGGTAGGCTGGCAGGTTCTCTGCCAGTACGCGGCCTTTGCGATCGAAAATGAGTCCGCGTATGGGCGGGACGGCTTCGATGCGAATGCGGTTGCCCTGCGATTTTTCCGCAAACGCTTCGTGTTCGATGACCTGCAGCTGCACCAGCCGGGCGACGACGATGCCCATAAGCAGCGTGCCCGCAACGGCCGAGAATATCACCCGGCCGAAAAACATCCGCTTCTCGGAATGGTGATCCTTGATGGGAGCAAAGAGACTCATCAGCCGACGACCCTTGCGCGGTGACTGATGCCGGAGAGCAGCATCGAAAGCACCGGCCAGATCAGTGTGCCACTGATGACCGGTCCCCAGTAGGTCTCCGATTCTGTGTGTACGCCGGCAACCCCGTTGATCCAGAAAAGCAGGAACTGGTACATCGCAAGCAACGCAAATACGGTTGCAGTCATCTGCGACAACGGAAATACGCGCAATTGCAGGTGAAACTTGACTGTCACATAAACGATGAAACACAAAGCAAGCGCATGCTGGCCGAGCAGCGTGCCGTGCGCAACATCGACCACGATGCCGACGACCCAGGCTGTACCGACGCTGTAGCTCCGGGGCAGCGTCATTGCCCAATATATAAGAGTGAGTGCCACCCAGTCCGGGCGGAATGCCTCGACCGCCGACGGCAGGGGCACGATGCTCAACATCAGTGCGGCGATAATTGAGGACAGTACCGGCAGTCGCCTGGCGTTGCGCCCGTTACTCATTTGCAGGCTCCATGTCTAGCGCCTCGTCGTCGTCCGTTTCCCCGGGCCAGATCAGCATCACCTCGCGGACCTGGTTCAGTGCCGCTGCCGGTTTGGCGGTGACCGAGGCGAACGGTTCCTGCGGAACCCGACGCACGGACTCTACCAATGCCACCGGATAGCCTGCGGGAAATGCACCCCCAAGTCCGGAAGTCACCAGCAGGTCGCCTTCCGCGATATCGGCATTGTTGGGGAGAAACGGCAATTCCAGTCTCGCGAAATCGCCACTGCCGACGGCTATGGTACGCAGCCCGTTGCGGTTGACTTCGACAGGCAACGCATGATCGGGGTCGCTTATCAGAATTCCCTGGGACGACAGCAACCCGACCTCGATGACCTGGCCGACAACACCGCTGGCATCGACCATTGCCTGACCATCGAATACGCCGTCGCGGGAACCCTTGTCGACGACGATTACATGGCGGAACGGGTTTGCACTGACCGACATGATTTCGCTGACTCGAACCCGGTCACTGCCGTGCGGCGTCGCATCGAGTATGGCGCGAAGTCGGGCATTCTCGGCTTCCAGTGCCGCATATTTCTGCAAGCGCGCCTGCGTGAGAAGTCGTTCTGCCTTCAGGCGACTGTTTTCAAGTTGCATTTCATTGCGGTTGGTCGTCGTTTCCGTTAACCATCGCCAGGTCGAAATCGGCGCATCGACAACCACGCGCAACGGGTGTACGGTGGCACCGATCGCCTTTCGGACACCATCGAGGTAGTTCTCGCGATTGTCGATGACCAGAAGCAGGATGCTCAAGCTGGCCAATAACAGGAATCGAAGACCAAGAGCCGGGGCGTTTGGCGCTCGATGCTGGTTGTCAGTTTTGACTGCGGCCATCAGCGTATTGTATGCGCATCACGGCCTTGACGGAGACTCAGCGGACTGGATCTGATCTTATTCCAGTCCGAACACGGACGGCCCATGCTCGTCTATCAGTTCAATCACGCGGCCGCCGCCACGTGCAACGCAGGTCAGCGGATCATCCGCGATTACGACCGGCAGGCCGGTCTCCTCCATGAGCAGCTTGTCGATATCGCGCAGCAGCGCGCCGCCACCGGTCAGCACGATGCCGCGGTCCGCTACGTCGGAGCCGAGCTCGGGCGGCGTCTGTTCGAGCGCTTCCTTGACTGCACCGACGATACCCTGCAGCGGTTCCTGCAGCGCTTCGAGAATTTCGTTGCTGTTCAACGTGAAGCTTCGCGGCACGCCCTCGGACAGATTGCGTCCCTTCACCGAGCATTCCCGCACTTCCTGTCCGGGAAACGCAGATCCGATTTCAAACTTGATACGCTCCGCCGTCGCCTCACCGATAAGTATGCCGTAGTTGCGGCGCACGTAATTGGTTATCGCTTCGTCGAAGCGATCGCCGCCGATACGTACCGATGCGGCATAGACGATGCCGTTGAGGGAGATGACGGCAACTTCCGAAGTGCCGCCGCCGATGTCGAGCACCATCGACCCTCGTGCTTCATGAACCGGCATGCCTGCACCGATCGCGGCAGCCATCGGTTCAGGTATCAGCATCACTTTGCGTGCGCCGGCACCTTCGGCGGATTCGCGAATGGCGCGACGCTCGACCTGGGTGGATCCGTACGGCACACAAATCAGAACGCGCGGGCTCGGACGAAAATAACGAGTGCCGAGCGCTTTGCGGATGAAGTGTTGCAACATTTTTTCCGTTACGGTGAAGTCGGCGATAACGCCGTCCTTCAGCGGACGAATGGCGGTGATGTTGCCCGGTGTGCGGCCAAGCATGTTCTTTGCTTCCGTGCCGACAGCTTCCACGACTCGGCCGCCGCGCCCGGAGTCTTCACGAATTGCAACCACGGAGGGTTCGTCCAGCACGATACCGTGTCCGCGGGAGTAAATGAGCGTGTTGGCTGTCCCGAGATCGATCGAAAGATCGTTCGAGAAGTAACCGAGTATCGTCTTGAACATGTAGGGGTGGAGTCCCGAGGAAAATCAACAACGTAATCTAACAATGCGCAGGACAATGAGCAAGGCGGCGTGTATTATTGTTGACGCACGTCACGCCCGACACCTCGCCGGGCACCAATCCGGAAATTCTCGTGTCGCTAACAAAGGATCAGGTACTGCACATTGCCATGCTCGCACGCCTGCGGCTTGCCGAGCAGGAATTCGATGACGTGGTTGCCAAATTGTCGCGAATAGTCGAATTCGTCGATCAGCTGCAAGCTGCGCCGACCAGAAACGTCCTGCCGATGGCCCACCCGCTGCAACAGGCTCAGCGCCTGCGGGCCGACGTGGTCACTGAAAACGATGCGCGGGATACCATCCAGGCCAATGCCGCCATGGTTCGGGACGGTTTCTACCTGGTGCCGAAAGTCATCGAGTAGGCCATGGTCGGGCAATCCACGAACCTGCACGGTCTTACCCTGACCGCGATGGCGCGAGGTATCGCCAGCGGCGACATCACCGCGACGGAACTGACTGCACAGCTCCTGCGGCGCGTATCGACCCTGGGCGCGGAACTCAACGCATTCATAAGCGTGACCGAAGACGCAGCGATGACTGCCGCCGCCCTGGCGGACAAGGCCCGGGGCTCGGCAAGGCGCGGCAGACTGCACGGACTGCCGATCGTGCACAAGGACCTGTTTTGTACGCGCGGTGTGCGGACCACCTGCGGCTCGCGCATGCTCGAGAATTTTGTGTCGCCATACGACGCAACCGTTGTGGAACGGCTTGCTCACGCGGGCGCCATCATGCTCGGCAAAACCAACATGGACGAATTCGCCATGGGCTCGTCGAACGAGACCAGTTACTTCGGCCCGGTGCAAAATCCCTGGAACCCGGCTTTGTCGCCCGGGGGTTCGTCGGGCGGTTCGGCTGCCGCCGTGGCGGCACGCATCGTGCCGGCCGCAACCGGCACCGATACCGGCGGATCCATCCGCCAGCCGGCCGCTCTCACGGGTACCGTAGGCATCAAGCCGACTTACGGGCGCGTATCGCGCTACGGCATGGTGGCTTTCGCGTCCAGCCTGGACCAGGCCGGCGTTATCACACGGACTGCGGAGGATGCGGCCCTGATGCTCGGCATCATGGCGGGTTTCGATTCCCGGGATTCCACTTCCGTCGACCACCCGGTTCCGGACTACGTCGCGGGGCTTGCGGCGCCGCTCTCCGGATTGCGTATCGGCATTGTGCGACAGCATTTCGATGCCGGCCTCGATCCGGAATGTGCGGCGCGCGTAAGGGAAGCGCTGGCAGTCCTCGAATCCGAAGGCGCAGTGCTCACGGAAGTCGAT
>CAYXKM010000102.1:0-5839 GCA_964465665.1 uncultured Woeseiaceae bacterium | reverse complement strand
TTCTGAAACTGGCTGCTCGAACAGCGCCATCAATCCCCCTGCACTTCCGCCGCGAACAGGCAGCCCGCGGAAAATTTGTCGTTATTGTTCTCGACATTCACCGGCGACCTGCAAGGCCAGGTGCTTCGAGCGTTCACGGTTCGCCTGCCGGTTCGGCAACCGTCGCTGTGTCGGTTTCCAGCAATAAATAGGCAATCAACGCATCCCGATCGGCGGCTTTGGGTATCCCGGCGAAAGCCATCCTGTTCCCCGGCAGGAATTGCGATGGTGCCGCGAGCCAGGCATCGAGCGCACCGGGTGTCCAGACCACGGAAGCAGAAGTCAGCGCTGAAGAATAGTCGAAGTCTTCCGCGCTCGCCGCAGCCCTGCCGAACACGCCATGGAGATTCGGGCCGAGCAGTGCTGGGCCGTTCTGCTCCAGCGTGTGACACGCAAGGCATTGCATCGCCAGCCTTGCGCCCCACTCGACGTCCGCGGCGGCGTACGCTGGCTGCTGCAGGTATTCTCGATTCGACAACACGATCTGGTCCGCAAATGCTGCCGCATCCGGCGCAGCGGTTTCCGATGTGTTGCCGGTGGTGTCCGGAGCACAGCCGGTGCACATCGCGGCGACGAGGCCAATGAGGAGCCGGTGATGCTGCAATGAATTCCTGTGCTGCTCCATGGCGTTCCGAGAGTACCGAGTCTTGCCGTCCAGTGCGTGACCTCTGCCCGACTATATCGCTGTTTGCCGGTCCGGAGCAGCGAACTTACCAATACCTGCCGCAATGGTATGTATAATTTCCCGACAAATTGTCAGGCTCTCGGGACGGCCAGGGGGATACGACCAATGCGGGCTTACACAACAACGTTGCCGTCCGGTGAGTCCATTCGATTCGTCGATCGCAAACGCTGGCTCTGGTCGATGTCGGTCATTTATCCGCTGCAACCGTTCATCGGTATTGCCCTGCATGCGGGCACGGGTCAGCAGGCCTGGCTGTTGCTGCCGCTCCTCAATGCTTACGTACTCGGTCCCCTGCTCGACTATCTGATCGGTGAAGATCGTGGCAATCCGCCGGAAGCCATCGTTCCGCAGCTAGACCAGGATCGTTATTACCGGTATCTCACCTATGCCGTAGTGCCGATGCATTTCATCAGCCTGATTGCGGCAGCCTGGTGGGCCGGAACGCAGGCGCTGTCCTGGTGGGCATTTGCCGGCCTGGCCGCCGTCGCCGGCTTAACCAGCGGTCTTGGCATCAATACCGGACACGAACTGGGACACAAGAAATCAAGCCTGGAACGAAACCTCGCGAAAATGGTGCTCGCGGTTCCAGCGTACGGGCATTTCTGGATCGAGCACAATCGCGGTCACCATCGCGACGTGTCGACGCCGGAGGACCCGGCCAGTGCTCGCATGGGGGAGTCGATTTATCGTTTTGCACTGCGCGAGGTACCGGGGGCATTCCGGCGCGCCTGGACCATAGAAAAAGAAAGGCTGGCCCGCAGCCACCGGTCACCGTGGTGCCGGGAAAATGAAATTCTGCAGTCGCTGGCTCTTGCAGTCGTCCTGCAACTTACGCTGATCACCATCTTCGGATGGTCCATGATCATCTTTCTGCTGATACACAACGTGTTTGCTTGGTGGCAACTGACAAGTGCCAATTACGTCGAGCATTACGGGCTGTTGCGTGCCAGGGATGCGAACGGGCGATACGAGCGGTGCCTGCCCCTGCACTCGTGGAACAGCAATCATCTATACAGCAACCTGGTGCTGTTTCATCTGCAGCGTCATTCCGATCACCATGCGCACCCGATGAGGCGCTACCAGTCGCTTCGGCACTTCGAGGATCTGCCCGGTCTGCCAAGTGGCTATTTCGGCGCGTACCTGCTGGCGTACGTGCCGTGGCTCTGGTTTCGCGTCATGGATAAACGCCTGTTGGCGCTCAGGCATATTGATGGAGACCTGTCGCGTGTCAACGTCGATCCGCGCAATGCGGACCGCATCCGTGCACGGTACGGACAGGCTCGTGCAAGGACCAGGGAGCTGAGGTGAGCGATTACCGTTGTCCGGAATGCGGCTACCTTTACAGTGAAGAATCAGGAGACAAGCACGAGGGTTATCCGCCGGGAACTTCGTGGGCATCGTTGCCGGACGATTTTGTCTGCCCGGACTGCGCCGTTCGCCGCAAGGAGGATTTCGAGCTGCTCTGACCGTCAATGCGCGAATCCGCACCAAATCCCGCGATATGCTGCTTGGCCTACACTGAAACGGCCCGCAACATCCCGCAGTTCCTGTGCAACGAGACGCAGTCATGCCCGATGCAAGAAACCTTGTGGACCCGGACTGGATACGCGTCCCGCTGTTCGCCATCCTGGTATATGAAACCGCGGCGCTGATTGCCCGCAGCTTTCTTGAAGTCCATTTGCGGGACAGTGGTTACCAGCCGGATCTTGCGGGTGATCTGAGCTACCTGGTCGTGCCGCCCATCCTCATGCTGCTGATGTATCCGGTCATGAGTGATTACGGTCACCGGGTACTGGCGCTCTATCGCCGCAGTGCACTGAGCCTGCGCCTGATCGCCATCGGCATCGCGCTGGGAATCACGCTGCGGTGTGCATTCTGGGGTGGCCTTATTGCCATGACCTCGTTCGGCCTGAGCGTCAGTGCCGATGGCCTACCCGCTATCGCGCCTCATTTTTCCTGGCAATGCCCGCCACCGTGGCAGATGGCTTTGGGAATACTGGTGAGCGTATTGCTGATCCCGCCAATCGAAGAAGTCATCAATCGCGGATTTTTTCTGAACCGCCTGCTGCATCGTGGCAAGCTATTTGCAGTGCTCGCGTCCTCGATTCTTTTCGCGATTTACCACAATCCACAAACAATCTCTCTGGCTTTTGCGATAGGCCTTTTCTTCGCCGTTGCGACACTTAACAGCGGCACATTGTGGATTGCGACCTTGGCCCACGCGACATACAACCTCGCGTCACAGCTCGATTGGCGTTGCTTGAACGGGCGCTGGAATCCACTCGACACTACGCCGCTTGTCGCCAGCGCCGGTGCCATGGCAACGGCGTTGTTGGTGGTCAGCTTGCTCCTTTCATGCTTGCTCATCGCGAAACGAACCATCGGGCCAAGTGCCCGATGATTCGTGGTCAGCCTAGCGCAATGCGTTGGCCACCCGTTCGATGATGTGCGAGGCTACGGCGACAACGCCCTCGTAAATATTGATCAATTCATCGCCGACGGTTTCTGTAACCACAACACCGCCGTAGGAATTGCCGCCGCTGTTCTCCGGTGTGCACACTCCTTGGGCGCCGCACACCAATTCCAGTTCCATTTCATTCAAAAGTCGCATGACTCAACCTCCATGTTGATTCGTAGTTGCGCTTGTTTGCGCAATTCAAGGTTAAGCCCGACAAACACGCATCGACATCGCAGTTTCTGTGCAAAAAGGCAGGAAATTGTCGATGTCTCGCCACCGTTGCAGGTCCAGGAAGGCCGTCCTGTGATGCGTCTTACAGACGACCGCCGACGGACTGCTCGCCGACGACGCTTCAGTTTCAGTTTCTGACGTCGTCGATCCGGTCGGCGGCGCGCAACATGGCGAGCCGCGCGCGCAGGTACCAAAGTCGTATTGATGCAAGCGGAAAGCGCCCGCTCAAGCCCTGCACCATGAGCGGTATGCTTTTCGGCACAGCGCTGCCGCTCGGATGCGCTATCCATCCGGCAAGTTCACGTCCCGCCCAGATTGCCGTGTTGACGCCGTTGCCGTGGTAACCGAAGGCAAAGTACACGCTCGGATCATCGTCGAGTCGCCCTACAGACGGCGTCAGCCGGCGGGTGAAACAGACCAGGCCTTGCCACCGGTAATCGATACTCACGTCGTTCCACGCCGGGCACAGTTGCCGTAGTTGCGAGAACAGCAACGCGTGATTTTTCGCGGTACCGGCTGCATCACCGCTTGAATGGCCGCGGCCGCCGAATAACATCCGGCGATCCGGCAGCAGGCGGAAATAGTTGAGCAGGTTTCTTGCAGTAATCATCGGGGAACGGGATTGCCATCGATGGGCAGCGAGTTCCTCGTTCGTCAGTGGTCGGGTGACGACGATGGCGCTGATCATCGGCATGGGCCGGGCAGCGAACGATCGATGCAGGTGTTCCGGCATGAATCCGTTACAGGCCATGACCACCTTGCCGGCACGAAGGGTTCCGCTTGCTGTCATGAGCAAGTGCTTGCCACCGGTTTTTTGCCAGGACAGTACCTCGCTGCCACTGTGCAGGATCGCCCCCTTTGACTTTGCAGCGGTCGCGAGACCGCGAAGGAAACGAAGCGGATGCAAGCCGAAGGTCGGACGAACCCGAATGGCACCGTGCTGCAGGGGCGAGTCAAAATACCGTTCGCGAAATTCCTCCGCCGTGATAGCGGACGCATCCAGCCCGAGCAGGGTGGACTGGGTCATGGCATGGCTTCTCAGTTCTGCGAACGACCGGGCCGAACACGCAACATCCAGTTCTTCGTCACCCGTAATCTGAGCATCGATGCTTTCGGTCGCGATCAGGGTCCTGACCAGTTCCACGGCCTCGACCTGCGACTGCCAGTAATGCCGCACCGCCTCGATACCAAAACGGCGAACAGCGCGTTCCAGACCGAGCTTGGTGCCGCCGAGACTGCAGAATCCCGCATTTCTTCCGGATGCTCCCCAGCCGATATGGCCGGCTTCCAGCACCCGCACGTCTGCCTTGAGGTCGCGTGCCAGGTGATAGGCGGTCGACAGGCCGGTGTAACCTCCGCCTATGATGGCCACATCACACGCCGCATCGGCACGCAATGCAGGACAGTCCGGCGCATTCCCGGTCGCCGTGGATTCCCAGTAAGAGGGCTCCGCGGTTTCGAAGTGATACAGATCGTCGTCATAGAGCCGCCGGACCCGGTTCCGCGCCGGAATCCCGTTGCGTGCACTCATTCGTTCATGCCTGCCGCATCGATGGTCTGCGCAACAGCCTGTCCTGACGCACAATGAAAAGTCCGAGCAGGACGAGGGCGAGCGGCACCAGCGGCAGTGTTACCAGCAATGTCCAGCCGAAATAGTGAATGACAGCGCCGGCGAGCAACGACGCGGCAGCCGATACGCCGAAGACTGTAAATTCGTTGATCGCCTGTGCTCGGAACCTTTCACTCATCGAATAGGTCAGCGTCAGCATGGTGGTTCCGCCGACGTACAGAAAGTTCCAGCCGACGCCGAGCAGGATCAATGCGTACCAGTAATGCATATAACTGTGACCCTGCAGACCGACGATACAGGCCCCGGTCAATGCCAGAGCTCCCGCGATCATTATTTTGACCGTGCCGAAACGGTCCATGAGAAATCCCGAGAACAGCGAAGGCAAGTACATGCCGAGCACATGACTGCGAATGACGTTCGCGGTCGCCTCGATCGGGAATCCGTCATGCACGTGCATGCTGATCGGGGTCGCGGTCATGATCAGAGTCATCACTCCGTAGGCGACGGCGCCGCTCACGACAGCTACCCGGTACACCGGTTGCCGCAGGATCTCTTTCAGGTGACGATCCGTTTCCCCGGGCGCGGATGTGCTTTCGCTGCGCAAAGGGGCCAGGAACAGGAATAGCAGTCCCTGCAGCACATACAATACGGCCAGCGCCGTGAGCGTGCCGGCGTACTGCACTCCGTCAAACCAGTGCTGACCGCGAATCACCAGTTCCGGACCGACCAGCGCACCGCCGATTGCGCCCACCAGCACCAGCGAGATCGCACGCGCGGTGTAGCGGGCATCCACGCTCTCGGCCGCCGCATACCGGTATTGCTGCGAGAACGCCATGTTGATGCCGAACAGACCCGC
>CAYXKM010000101.1:0-9708 GCA_964465665.1 uncultured Woeseiaceae bacterium | reverse complement strand
CTTTGGCATCAGGTCCTGGTGCTTGGTGTTGCTGCTCACATTGATCGGAATCAACCTCGGTTTGTGGTTTCTCGATCCGGATGTCGCGTGGTATGTCGGACTTTCCGGGCTGTTGCACGGCATGCTGGCCGCCGGGGTTTTGGGGTCGTTCCTCGCCGGCTCGCGAGATGCGCTGCTGCTCGGCCTGCTGGTCGCCGGCAAGATACTCTGGGAGCAGTTCAGCGGCCCGTTGCCGGGCTCACAAGGACTGGCCGGCGCCGCCGTGATCGTCAATGCGCACCTTTACGGCGCGCTGGCTGGCATAGTGGCTGCCATCGTCGTTAGAGTCGGGCGAACCGCGCCTATATAATTCCGGCGCAATTTACACGGAGATCGCGTTTTGACCGATGCTGTCGTATTTCCCGGGCAGGGCTCGCAATCTGCCGGTATGCAGTCTGCGCTGGCTGCAGAATTCGTTGAGGTGCGCCAGTGTTACGCACAAGCCAGCGAGGTGCTGGGTTATGACCTCTGGCAGCTGGTCCAGGACGGGCCAGCCGAACGGCTGGACCTCACTGTGGTCACGCAACCGGCAATGCTGACAGCCGGAGTGGCTGCTTGGCGAGCGTTTCGCAAGGCGGGGGGGCGGATGCCTGCCATGATGGCGGGCCACAGTCTGGGCGAATACACGGCACTGGTGTGCGCCGGGGCCCTGGATTTTCCAGATGCCGTAGCCCTCGTCCGCACTCGTGGAGAGTTGATGCAGGCAGCCGTGGCCGAAGGGAGCGGTGCAATGGCCGCCGTCATCGGTCTCGACGATGACAAGGTTGTCGATGCCTGTGTCCGTGCCGCCCAGGCCGAAGTGGTCAGCGCCGTCAATTTCAATTCGCCGGGCCAGGTAGTCATCGCCGGAGCCCGGGCCGCGGTCGAACGTGCCTTAGCGCTGGCCACGGAAGCGGGTGCGCGACGAGCCGTGATGCTGAATGTGAGTGTCCCGTCGCATTGTGCGTTGATGCGACCGGCCGCCGAAAAACTGGCTGACACGCTCAAATCGCTGCAAATCGGTGCGCCCGCTGTCGGCGTTGTGAGCAACGTCGACGTATTGCCATACGCCGATGCGGCTGCCATACGTGACGGCCTCGCAAGGCAGCTATACAGCCCCGTCCGTTGGGCTGAAACCGTCCGCTACCTGGCAGCAAACGGCGCAAACCGGCTGATCGAATGCGGACCGGGAAAAGTGCTGACCGGGCTTGCCCGAAGAATCGACAAAGCCATTACCGTGCACTGCATCGAAACTCCGGAGTCATTGGCCGCGGCGCTGCAATAGGTGTAATAAAAAACAGGGATTACAATAGGATGAGTAACATTTTTAATTCAAATATTCTGCAAGGGCAAGTTGCGCTGGTCACCGGAGCATCCCGCGGCATAGGTGCCGCTATCGCCGTAGAACTCGCCGGGGCCGGTGCCACGGTCATCGGCAGTGCGACGAGTGACGCCGGAGCGCAGGCAATCACCCGGTCACTGGCCGGGAGCGGCCGCGGTATCGTTCTCGACGTGGCCCTCGAGGAATCTGTCGACGCGGCCTTTAGGGACATTCAAGGCAAGGAAGGCGCACCTGCCATCGTGGTAAACAATGCCGGGATCACCCGTGACAACCTCTTGCTGAGGATGAAATCCGACGAATGGGACGCGGTGATCGCAACCAACCTCTCCGGCATGTACCGCGTTTGCAAAGCTTCGTTGCGCGGCATGATGAAAGCGCGGTACGGACGCATCATCAATATCGCATCTGTCATTGGTGTTACGGGTAACGCCGGGCAGTCGAATTACGCTGCCGCGAAAGCGGGGATCATCGGTTTCTCGAAGTCGCTGGCCAGGGAAGTGGGGTCGCGAAACATTACGGTCAATGTCGTTGCGCCCGGATTCATCGATACCGACATGACTCGCGTGTTAACGGAAGAGCAGAGGTCTGCGATGCTGGCCCAGGTTCCTTTGGCTCGTCTGGGAGAAGGCGCTGACATCGCGAATTCGGTCGTATTCCTCGCGTCCGCTGCGGCGGCGTATATCACTGGTGAAACATTGCATGTCAACGGTGGCATGCTCATGGCCTGAGCTCCGAAGCCTGCGGGATTTCGGCCCGGAGATTTGACGAAGAATGACAAACGTGCCTGTTTGCACATATAGAATGAGGCAGGCGATTCACTTACAATACATCGCCACCACCGAGTTGGGGTGCATAATCAAAGACTTATTGCGTTGCCCGGCAAAGGCCGACACGCCGCCCATCAGGAAACTGAGCTATTTTTGAGATATCTCTTCTTAAGGAGAAGCGACCACTATGAGCAGTATCGAAGAACAAGTTAAGGCCATCGTTGCGGAGCAGCTTGGTGTCAAGGAAGAAGAAGTCACCAACGATGCTTCGTTTGTCGACGACCTGGGCGCTGATTCACTGGATACGGTGGAGCTGGTGATGGCCCTTGAAGAGGAGTTCGAAACCGAGATCCCTGACGAGGACGCCGAGAAAATCACGACTGTTCAGCAGGCGATTGACTTTGTTACGGCACGCAAGGGCGACTGATTCGTTCCGCGGGTGCGGCCGATCGGCCGCGCCCGATTCACCCCGGCCTTCATGATGGTTGGCAGTCCTGCCACGCACTCCCGGATAATTCTTTGAACAAGCGACGCGTCGTAGTCACCGGCATGGGTATCGTCTCACCCGTCGGGAACGAGCTGGATGAAGCGTGGGCCAATGTCAGGGACGGCAGATCCGGCATCGCGCGCATCGAGCTGTTCGACCCCGGCGCTTTCAGTACGCAGATTGCCGGGGTCGTACGCAATTTTGATGCCTCGGAATTCATCCCGGCCAAGGATGTGCGGAAAATGGATCCGTTCATTCACTACGGCATTGCTGCCAGTGTGAAGGCCCTGCGCGATTCAGGGCTCGAAATCAATGAAGCCAATGCAGAAAGAGTCGGTATCGCCATGGGCGCCGGAATCGGCGGGCTGCATACGATCGAGGTCAATCACGACAAGCTTCTTGAGGGAGGCCCGCGAAAAATTTCTCCCTTTTTCATTCCGGGCAGCATCATCAACATGATATCGGGCAATGTCAGTATCCTGTACGGCATCACTGGCCCTAATCTGTCCATAGTCACGGCCTGCACGACGTCGACCCACTGCATAGGCCTTGCGGCCCGCACAGTGGTTTACGGCGATGCCGATGCAATGCTTGCCGGGGGATCGGAGTTTGCGACGACCCCACTCGCAATTGGCGGCTTTTGTGCCGCCCGCGCCATGTCGACGCGAAACGACGATCCGCAGAAGGCGAGCCGGCCGTTCGACAGGGATCGCGACGGATTTGTACTCAGCAACGGGGCAGGATGCATGGTGCTCGAGGAATACGAGCACGCAAGGGCACGTGGTGCGAACATCTATGCCGAGTTGATCGGTTTTGGCATGAGCGGTGATGCCTATCACATTACATTGCCCCCTGCGGACGGCGAAGGTGCGCGCAAGTGCATGGTCGCTGCAATGAAAGATGCCGGCATCGATCCGTCCGACGTCAATTATCTCAACGCGCACGGCACTTCGACGCCCGCCGGGGACATCGGCGAGACCGTAGGCATCAAACGTGCGTTCGGTGCGGCAGCAAAATCCCTGGCAGTCAGTTCGACTAAATCCGTGACCGGCCATCTGCTTGGCGCGGCCGGCGTCGCCGAAGCCATATTCTCGGTATTGGCCATTCGTCATCAGACCCTGCCGCCGACAATCAATCTTGAGAATCAGGATCCGCAATGCGATCTTGACTATGTGGCGAACGTTGCCCGCCGTACCAGTGTCAGTATCGTCATGTCGAATTCATTCGGCTTCGGTGGTACGAACGGCAGCCTTGTGTTTCGGGCGCCGGGCTGAAATCCAGTGGTCTCATCACTCGCGAGATTCTGACTGACGTCAATCTGCGCGACCTCCAGTTCTCCGATTCCGATCGATACCCGTTCCTGTTGCAAAGTACGGCTAACGACTCTGCGCTGGGGCGTTATGACATTCTAATGGCTTTCCCGGGCCGGCAGCTGGTTGCCGCCGGTATTGCCGGGATGTCGGGTGGTTTCCTCAATGATCTGGATACATGGTGGAACACCGAAAGGACCGCCAGGTGCGAATCTGAATTACCGTTCCACGGCGGGTGGTTTGTCTATCTCGGTTACGAACTGGCTGCCGAAATCGAGCCAACTCTGCAGCTCAAGGGAGACGAGGTGTTGCCCCGCGCGTTTGCCGTGCGGTGTCCGGCTGCGCTCATCAGGGATCATCGGCAACAAAGGACCTACGCCGTATGCGAAGACTCGGCGGCCGACTGCATCGACATCCTGGAAGCCGATTTGTTGGCTGCCGCTGCGTCGCGCAGCGTCACACCGATCCCGATTGCACTCCACGCGATTTTCGAGGACGACCCAGCAAGCTACCTGCAGGCTGTGCGTCGCGCCAAGGATTACATTGCCGCCGGCGATATTTTTCAGGCGAATCTCTCCCGCGGCTGGTCCGCAGAAGTCCGATTGTCGGCAGCCGATGTCTACAGACGACTTGCAGAAACCAATCCGGCGCCGTTTGCCGGCTTTGCCAGGTGGCAGGATCGATGGATCGTTTCCTCGTCGCCCGAGAGATTGTTGTCCATCCGCGCAGGTATTGCCGCGACCAGACCGATCGCAGGCACGCGCCCGCGCTCGGCAATTTCGGAGCAGGACTTGAAGCTGTCTGCGGAACTCATCGCCAACCACAAGGAACGAGCAGAACACATCATGCTGATTGACCTCGAGCGCAATGATCTCGGGCGCATCTGCCAGGCCGGGAGTGTCGAAGTCGACGAAATGATGGTGCTCGAATCGTATGCACATGTGCATCACATCGTGTCAAGCGTGCGCGGCAAGCTGCGGACCGATGTCACGCCCGGCATGGCCATCCGTGCTGTGTTTCCCGGAGGCACGATTACCGGTTGCCCGAAGGTCCGTTGCATGGAGATTATTGCCGAACTGGAAGATTCGCCACGCGGTGCGTATACCGGGTCATTCGGTTACCTGAATCGCGACGGTAGTCTGGATCTCAATATCCTGATTCGTACGATCGTAATGCATGGCCGTGCGTTGCAACTTCGCGCCGGTGCCGGCATTGTCGCGGATTCGGATCCCGAAGCCGAACTCGATGAAACACGGGCCAAAGCCCGTGGTCTTCTCCAGGCAGTGACATGACGACGAAATGGTTCGACCAAGACGGTGCGATCGATGGGGTGCCGGTTGACGATCGGGGTTTGCAATATGGCGACGGCGTGTTCGAAACGATCGCGATCAGAAACGGACGGCCACGATTGGCTGGTCTGCATATCGAGCGATTGCAGACCGGTTGCGAGCGCCTCCGCATAGAGGTCCCGCCGGCTGACCTGCTGCTTGGAATGCTCGGCCACGCAATTGCAAGCACGGGCTGCGCCGGCAGCGCCGTAGTGAAACTCATTGCAACGCGTGGATCCGGGCCTCGCGGCTATCGCAATCCGGAGAATCCGGTATCCCGAATTCTTCTGGGCCTTTGCGAATCGCCCGTTCACGCTCGCGAGCGCTGGACGCACGGTGTGGCGTTACGCATCTGCAGTGTGCGGCTCGGATCGCAACCGGCGCTGGCGGGGATCAAATCGCTGAATCGTCTGGAGCAGGTGCTGGCGCGAAATGAATGGCGGGACGATGAGATTGCCGATGGGATAATGCTCGATGCCGATTGCAACGTCGTTTGTGGCACCATGAGCAACTTGTTTTTCGTGTCAGACGGTCGACTGCTGACGCCTGCAATCTCGACGTGCGGCGTCAGTGGTGTGATGCGCCGACATATAATAGGCCTGTCGGTGAGCGCAGGCCTGGCCGTCGGCGTGGAACCCGTACCGATCGGCATTTTGCAGGAGTGCAACGAGGTTTTTCTGAGCAACAGTCAGATCGGTGTCTGGCCCGTGCATCGCTGCGGGACGAATTTCTATGTCGCGCCGGGACCGACGACCCGGCGGGTCATGGCTTTGCTGGCAGATGCCGGCGTTGACGAGTGCCGAATATGAATCGCTGGCTCAAAGTATCAGCCTGGGTCCTGATTTCGTCGATCGCTGTCGCAGCGATTGGCCTGTACCTGGTTGTCGCGAGCCTCGATGAACGGCTGGCGATCCCGACCGGGGAAAAGACATTCGTCGTTGAGCCTGGGGCTTCGCTCACGGCAATCAGCAATTCGCTGGCTGCGGAAGGCATTATCACCCGCCCATGGGTATTGCGCGTCTATGGCAGCCTGATCGGCAAAGCAGGCTCGATGCAGGCTGGCGAGTATCGTTTCAGGCAGGGCATGACAGTGCGTGACATGCTGGATGCGTTCATGGTCGGAGACGTGCAGCTTTATTCGTTCACGATAATCGAGGGCTGGAATCGCCGCGAAATGCTCGCGGCGATGGCGGGAAACCCGGCAATCGCGATCACGCTCAGCGACGAGGATCTGATCCGTTTCCTTGAAGAAATCGGCTCATCGTATACTCATCCCGAGGGATTGTTTTTTCCCGAGACCTACCATTTCCCCAGCGGCACACGCGATGCCGAAGTGCTGCGTCAGGCATACGATCTCATGCAAAGGACATTGAGCGAGGAATGGACCCTGCGTGATCCGACTGTTCCGTTTGCCGATCCGTACGAAGCCTTGATCCTGGCGTCGATCGTCGAGAAAGAAACGGCACGAGCCGATGAGCGGGCGCGCATCGCCGGCGTGTTTGTCAGGCGCTTGGGCAAACGCATGCGGCTGCAGACCGATCCAACTGTTATCTACGGAATAGGCGCTGGATTCAACGGCAATCTGACGCGTACGGATCTGCAAACGGATACGCCTTACAACACCTATACTCGCGGTGGCCTGCCACCCACGCCGATTGCGATGCCGGGCCGCGAGGCGATCAGGGCGGTTCTGCATCCGGAACAGGGCAATGAGCTGTACTTCGTCGCAACGGGACTCGGCGATGGCAGCCACAAGTTCTCCGAAACTATCGAGCAGCACGAGGCTGCGGTCCGCGAGTTTCTGGTGCGGCAACGGGCGAACCGGCAATCGGAACAGGCACGATGACGACCAGCGGGAGATTTATCACCGTCGAGGGAATTGAAGGTGTCGGCAAGTCGACGAATGTCGAATTTCTCTCTGCGCTTATCGAATCCGCGGGACATACAGTGTTTCGAACTCGCGAGCCCGGCGGTACGCCCATGGCGGAATCAATCCGTGCGCTGTTGCTGGAACAGGGCCACGAACCGGTGCCGGATATCGCAGAGTTGCTGTTGTTCTTCGCCGCCCGGTCCCTTCATTTGCACAACGCCATACGGCCGGCGCTGACGCGCGGTGAATGGGTCCTTTGTGACCGGTACACCGACGCAAGCAGGGCCTACCAGGGTTACGGTCGTGGTCTGAACATGGAGCTGATCGACAGCCTTGCAGTGTGGGTAGAGGACGGTCTTGAGCCGGACATGACCATTCTCCTCGATGCGCCTGCGGCGATCGGCATGGCACGGGCCGGTGCGCGCGGGCGGGCAGACCGCCTCGAAACCGAGCAGGTGTCTTTCTATACGCGGGTGCGCGATGGCTATCTCGATCTGGCAACCAAACATCCGGAGCGATTTTGTACCGTGGACGCCAGCCGCCCGATAGCCGACGTGCAGGCCTCGATACGCAATGCGATATCACCAATGCTTATGTGACAATTTAAATCAATAAGAGAACATTAAGATTTGATAAATATGGATTTACCTTGGCTAACCGATGCAGTCCGTGGGCTGGAAGAACGCATTGCATATGGCCGTATGCCGCACGCGTTAATGTTGCTCGGCCCGGTCGGGGTCGGCAAGCGTTGCCTGGCCGCCTGGCTCGCCCGGCGCCACCTTGGCATGGCGGCCACGGCGGCCATGCCAGAATTCCCGTTGCAGATTCCGGAACTTCCCGACCTGCGCTGGCTCAAGCCTGCCGATGACAAGGCAGCGATAGGCATCGATGCCGTGCGCGAGCTCATCGGAGACCTCGTGCTGACCAGTTACGCCGGGCGAGGCAAGGTAGCGGTCATCGAACCCGCTGACGCGATGACCACCAGTGCCGCCAACAGTTTGCTCAAGACCCTCGAGGAGCCTACAGGCAATGCGCTGCTGATTCTGGTGGTTGACCGTGCCGGGCGCCTGCCGGCAACCGTCGTCAGCCGCTGCCAGCACCTGGACATACCCTTGCCTGCAGTCCGCGACAGTCTGACCTGGCTGAACAGACTGTCGCGCTCGGAGCGCTGGCCGGCAGCGCTTCAACTGGCCGGCAACGCGCCGCTGCTGGCGGTAGATGCGACAGAACGTCAGGACGATGCCGATGCGCTGGCCAGGGATCTCACGGGGCTGGCGAAGAACGACGCACGTCCGCTGGAAACGGCGGCACGCTGGATGCGCCTCGATACCGGGTTCGTGCTGGACTGGCTGTGCCGCCAGGTGCAATACGCAATTCGGTTCTCCGTCGGCCAGGTCGCCGATCCCGCTGCAGCTATACCGGATTTTGTGCTGCAACGCATGGACAGGCGAAAATTGTTCTGCTATCTAGACATCATTAACCGGATCCGCAGCCAGCCTGCCGGTTCCTACAATGTTCAGCTGACTCTGGAGAGCCTGTTGATCGACTGGGCCGATGGCCTGCGAGACTGTCGATCGACCGGACACTCGGACACCATGCAATTGAGTTTTACCAGGTGGCAGGAATGACCAAACCCGGATTGCTAACGCTTACGATCAAGGATAAAAGTGCGCTCTATCTTGCGTATATGCCTTTCGTGGTGAATGGCGGGCTGTTCATCCCGACGAACAGCTCATATCGTCTTGGGGATGAAGTGTTCATGTTGTTGAACCTGATGGGAGAGGACGAAAAGATCCCGGTGGCCGGGACTGTCATCTGGATGACGCCGAAGGGCGCGCAAGGCAAACGCACTACCGGAATCGGCGTGCAATTCAGCGACCAGGATCAGGGCAACACTCAAAAGAAAATTGAAAACTACCTGGCCGGTGCGCTGGGTGGTGACAAGCCCACACACACGATGTAGCTGCGGACTGCGGCGTTTCATCGCCTCCGCCTGCACCCCGGCAGGCACCGCTGTCATCAATTGCTGTTGATGCCGCCTTTCAGCACGTAGGCGTGGTAGCCGCGTTCGCTCAGGATGTAGGCCCCCGCGGAACTGCGACGGCCCGTATCACAACAAACGACATATTTGATCGCCGGGTCCAGGGTGTTGATCTTCAGGCGAATAAAATACAGCGGTATGTTGAGTGCCCCATCCTTATGGTGATTCTCGAACTCGGAGGGCAGTCGCACATCCAGCCATTTGCCGCCGCCGCTGACGATTTGCTCTGCCTCTTTCAGAGGCAGCCAGTCGAGCATCGGTTCATTCAGCAATCGCTTGAAGTCTTCCTTGCCGAGTCGCATGACGGACCCATCTGTCAGCATCGTCACCGTAGCGTTTCGTTTGGCGTCCGAAATCAGGGCCTCTTCGCCGAAAGTGTCACCGACTGACAGCTCCGCCAGCTTGATGCCGTCTTTGTTCAGCGGGGTCTCGCGAGTCACCAGGCACTTGCCGCGGGTCAGAACGTAAAAGTAGTCGCCCTCGGAGCCCTGCTTCAATACGACGTCGCCCGATTTGTAGTTGATCTGCTGCATGCGCATGAAGAT
>CAYXKM010000100.1:0-9633 GCA_964465665.1 uncultured Woeseiaceae bacterium | reverse complement strand
GGCCATACACGAAACGCTGGCTCGTGCCCGCACCGAACTGGTGCCGGCATCCATGGTCGAGGCGACCAAGTCACGCCTGCGCTACCAGTTCACCTCGCAACTCGACAACTCCGGCGATATTGGCGCCGTGCTCGCCGCTTTTGTGCATTTCTGGCGTACGCCGGAAACCATCAACGAGGTATATCGCAGCTACGACGCATTGACGGCAGAAGATATTCGCGACTACGCCAACAAGTACTTCACCGATGCCGCGCGCGTGACAGTAACCCTCTCCGACAGCGTATCGCTCGCCGGTATCGACGGCACTGCCGCGCTCGATGCTCTCGTTGCCGCAAAGGGCATGTCAGCGCCCGTGGAAAATGAGACGGTCGCGAAGAACGAGGTGTCCGGACCGGACTTGAGTGCATTGCGACGCCCAGGAGCCGACAACGAGCCCGTGACCGTGGTGGCACTACCGTCGGCATCGTCGCCGCTGGTCGATTTCGCGTTCCTGGTGCACGCTGGTGCCGCCATGGATCCGCCGGGCAAGAAGGGCCTCGCGGCCCTGACCGCGGCGATGATCTCCGACGCAGGATCAGTCGATTACACCACCCAGCAGATCAACGATGCGATGTACCCGATGGCGGCCGGATTTTCCGCACAGCTCGACAAGGAGATGACCCGCCTTGCAGGGCAGGTGCACAAGGACAATCTCGACACCTGGTACAAGCTGGTCAGCGGCCAGTTGCTGACTCCCGGCTGGCGCGAGCAGGACTTTGCGCGCGTTAAGACGCAATTGGTCAACCAGATCCGCAGTGACCTGGTGGCCAACAACGATGAGGAACTCGGCAAGGAGGTTCTGTACGCCGAGCTGTACGGTCCGGATCACCCTTACGGATCACTGAATCTCGGCGACAGCGGACAGATCGAATCGATAAGACTCGACGATGTGAAGAAGTTCTACGCGGACTATTACACCCTCCGCAATATCACGGTTGGCATCGCCGGCGGTTACCCGGCTGATTTCGTTGCACGCGTGAGTGGGGACCTGCAGGTGCTGCTGCCAGGTGAGCGCGCATCAGTCGCGTTGCCGCCGGCGCCCATGCCCGATGGGCGAAAGGCGACCATCGTCGAAAAGGAAACGCCGGCGGTTGCGGTGTCGTTCGGGTTCCCCATTGAGCTGAAACGCGGCGATCCTGACTGGGTGGCGCTGTGGCTTGCCCGTTCCTATTTCGGCGAGCACCGGGCGAGCAGCGGTCACCTGTACCGGAGGATTCGCGAGACGCGCGGCATGAACTACGGAAACTATGCCTACATCGAATACTTTCCACGCGGCATGTTCCAGTTCAAGCCGGACACGAATCTCGGCCGCCAGCAACAGATTTTCCAGGTCTGGATCAGGCCGTTGCGCGGCAACAATGACGCGCATTTCGCGACGCGCACGGCGATGTTCGAACTGCAGAAACTGGTCGACGAGGGCATCAGCGAGTCCGATTTTGAAGCGACGCGCAGTTTCCTGAAGAAGTCGGTGAGCCTGCTCACGGACGGCCAGTCTCGGCAACTCGGTTACGAGCTCGACAGCCAGTATTACGGCACCGGCGATTTTGCGAGTTATGTGCGCGATGGGCTGGGCAAGTTGACGCTGGCGGATGTCAATCGGGTGATCCGGGAAAATCTCGATACCGAAAACATGCAGTTCGTGTTCGTGGCCCGCGATGCCGCGGAACTCCAGGACAGGCTGGCGGCAAACCGCGCATCACCGATGAAGTACGACGCGGACAAACCAGCGGAACTCCTCGAGGAGGACAAGGCGATCGAAGCGCTATCCCTCGGTGTTGCCGCGGAGGACATCCGGGTTGTCCCTGGCGGTGAGGTATTCCACAGCGCGGGCGGGCGCACAGGCGGCGCCGGCGCCGCCGAGGCAAGTGATTGATTTGTTTCGGGTCGACCGGCCCGGCAGCTGCCCAGATAGTTGCGGACGTGCAACACTTCTCCATCGGGTGTCCGCTTCCGATGCCTTTCGGTCGTAAAGAATTGACACAATGAAGGTTTTTTGACACTGTCTGAGCCTGCATTTCGTAGCCTGATTGCAACAGCTATCCAGTATACGGCTCAAGCAGCGATTTCGACGGCACCTTCAGGTACACCTTGGCGGGGGATAGCAGGCCAAGACAAACGTACTCATGATGGTACAAGCGGCTCCCCTGCGGAGCCGCTTTTTTGTCCGGGCAAAAAAACGAAGCGGATCGCCTCAGTGGACGACGAGCGTCCCGCTGGTCATCCGGTAGCGGATGCAGCGGCAGATGCCGCCGCCGTCGTGGTTGGCAATTCCGGTACTCATCAAATCCCTGCGGGTTTCGGCGGGTTCTGCCTGAACCATTCTGCAATGCCCGGCATGTGGTCTTCGAACGCGCCGGGCACTGAGAAATTCAGGACTCCGGCACGGGTGTCGCCCCGGTTTTCGAAGTCGTGCGTCGTGCCACCGGGGACGAGCACGAAGGCGCCTTTGCCGGCGTGAGTCCATGCTTGCCCGATCAATACGCTCATGGTGCCTTCGATGACATAGAAAATATCGTCCTCGGCATGCGAATGAGGCCCGGGTCCCTGCGTGTGAGCTTCGAGCCACCATTCCGAGATCGAGTATTGCGAACCGGTTTCTGCTCCATCGGCTTTGAAAACCGCATTGATTCGGCCCATCGGATAGCTGCGGCCCTCGCCGGGGCCGAGAACGACTGCGTTGCGCGATGACAAATCTTCCGGCATAGGATTCTCTGGCATGGCCGGATCCTCAGGACTTCGCTTTCTTCGAAGGTCTGGATTTTCCGGATCGGTTGAGGGCGACCGCTTCCCGAACGAGCGCCTTGAATGCGGCCGCGTTAACGGGTTCTCCTTCGCGGATGTCGATCGCGCGACGCACTTTTCCGTCGAGACTCGAATTGAAGAGTCGGGCCGGATCCTTAAGTGACGCACCCTTGGCAAAGGTCAGCTTCACGACCGACTTGTAGGATTCGCCGGTGCAGATGATGCCATCGTGCGACCAGACCGGAGTGCCCATCCACTTCCACTCCTCGACGACCTCGCGGTCTGCTTCCTTGATAAGATTGCGCATTATGGCGAGGGTTTCGCCGCGCCAGTCCCCAAGCTCGGCGATTCTTTGCGAAATAAG
This sequence comes from uncultured Woeseiaceae bacterium, assembly GCA_964465665.1. Classification (GTDB taxonomy): domain Bacteria; phylum Pseudomonadota; class Gammaproteobacteria; order Steroidobacterales; family Woeseiaceae; genus JAKEGN01. The sequence goes on along the minus strand of CAYXKM010000100.1, from coordinate 6,488 downwards.
TTTCGATGCCGACTGGCCCTGGCTCGCGTCCGACTTTTTCAAGTTCTCCTCTCATGGGGTCGTTTCATGGCGAATACCAGATCGGCGACGTGTAGGCGCGTTCGGTCGTCGTCATCGGGACTTCCTCCGGCATCTTCACGCCGAAATGCTTCGCGTCGTAGGCCGTCCAGCGCGGCGTCGGAATCTCGATCACGCGACCGTAGTAGAAGGCGCGCTGCTTGGCGTAGAAATCCGGATCTGTCCATACCGCGATCAGCTCCGGCGCACCGATGGTATTACTCCAGGTAGCGTTCTCCACATCCACCGTGTTGCCGACCGCTGTGTTGCACCGACCATCCGCGCCGATCGACCGGCCATCCGAGACGGCGACGTCGTAAATGCGTTCGTGCAGCTCGCCTTTCGCGTCCAGCCAGCCCTTGACGATCTGGTAGCGGTCGAGATTTGCGCCGATGGGATCGCGCAGCGCGGCTACGAGGAAGGTGGGCGCCTTTCCGGCCGGAGCAGCCGTGAGATCACCGCCCATGGGCACGCCTTTGCTGTAGCCGATCATCGCGGGGCTGCGGGACTCTGCGTCCTTCGCCTCAAACTCCCAGCCGCCAAATAGGCGCACTGCCATGCGCGGTCCGGTCGTGGCGTAGGTCTCGCGCCGTTGCATGGCGTCGAATACGGATTCGCGGGTGTTTTCCTGGGCCCACACGGCGGCGTACCCCGCGGCTTGTGTCTCCCAGCCGAAGATGGTCACGCCCGAGGCTGCGTTCTTGATGAACGGATGCTCCCACCGCTGCGCGCTTGGTTCGGCAGTGGCCATCTTGCCGAAGAAATTGTCCTCCTCGACCGCGGAGATTCCGATGTGCGAGTCGGTCGAACCGACAAGGCCGAACTTGAAGGGATTCGCGCCGAGCGTCGCCTCGAGCTTGAGGCCGTTCTTGTACGCTGACCGCACGTATTCGTACTCCAGCATCTCCTGTTTCTTGCGAACCGAGCCGTCGAGGTTGGATCGGTCCCAGCGGTTGAATGCTGCGAACTCGTCATTGGGTGATAAAAACGGATGCGTTTCGCCATCGCCCTTGGTCTGGGTGGCTTCGTAGAGGCGCTCCCACTTCGCGCGGGTCAGAGCGTAGTCCTTGTCGAGCTTGCGCCCGGAGACCGGCTCGATGAGCGGGAACATCAGGCCGTTGGAAAGATTGCCATTGTGCGCGATGGCCAACAAGCGGCCGCCGGTCTTCTCCTCGTAGGCGGCCATCCACTTCCAGAGATCGCGTGGATCGGCGCTGCCAAGCGGGGGAAAAGTGGTGTAGGGCTCGATCTGGCCGGCCTTCGAGCCGCCGTCGCGGAAAATCACGTTGCGGTGCAGGTTGTTGCCACCGGTATTCGAGGTCCACTCGTAGCCGATGAACGCCGTAAAGCGGCCTGGCTCGTTGGCCTGTTCCGCGGCCTGAATGGTCGCCTGCCACGCCGAGCCGTAGCCGGGGCTGCCCGGCAGATACTGCATCGTCGCCGGCATCTTCCCGGCACCGTAAAGCGGCAGAAGCTCGTTGAAGGCCTGCCCAGCCTTGCCCTCGCGGATGAGTTCATACCAGCGACGGGCGATAGGGTCGGCCAGGACCTCGGGCTTGCCACCGAGGAAATCCGGCGCCAGGCCCATGAAATCCGAGTGATCCGCCACCACCAGAAAATCCAGAGGACGCGACAGGCGCACCCGCTGGCCGGACGACGAGGTCACTTCCTCGCCCCTGGCGAATCGATACGCCTCCACCGGGCCGAGCCGGGCGCCAAACATGCCCGCGTCAAAGGACATCGCAGTGTGCAGGTGGGTGTCGCCGAAAAACGGTCGTGTCGGAAAGTTGCGCCCGACGTAAGGAGAGTAGGGTGGCTTCGACGGATACACCCTTTCGGTGGTGGCCCTATCGATCGTGCCACCGTCGGTGACCGTGTGTTCCTGGGCAAACGCTGCAAGGGCGAGACCAACGCAGAGCAGCGCTGTCGCGAGGAAGTCCAGGTAATGCTTGGCATTCATGGTTGTTCTTATCCTTTGAAACGATCGTTGCTGGCAGCTGCTCGATTGCGCCAAGTATCTGGCACGCCGGTCACTCCGGCAAGCACCGTGACAGTTACCAAATTGCGGCAAGTACAGCTTGACAGGCGATGAATCGTACGTTCCTTCGCATTTATTGAGCAGCTCGCAAGCGAAATGCAACCAGGTAGGCGCCTGTTCCAAAAAAGCCACCGCCGCCAACGGCGATGACGACGTACTGCTCGCCGGAGCTGACTTGGTAGCTCATGGGCGTGGCCTTGCCGCTTTCTGGTAGCGGTCCACGCCAGAGTTCCCGGCCGCTCTCGATGTCGTATGCGCGGAGCCAGCGATCCAGTGCTGCCGCGACAAATACGACACACCGCCCGCCGTGGTGATCGGGCCGCCAAGATTCGGTGAGCCCCATGCTTCGCTGATCTGCGACGCCATCTCCGGGCCCACAATCGGTCGGCCATTGTTCAGTGCGATGATGCGATGACGGCGTGAAACGCTGCTTCGGGGGCGATCTCATCAATACCATCCAACGGAACTCTCTCCCAACGGGAATCCATCAGGCCGGAGTGCCGTCCCGTCCCGATTCCTCGGCGCCAAATCGAACCATCGTTGCACAGAGCGAAAATGTCCACCATTGTGGAGCTATCGTTTGATGCAACAACTTCGATCTGAACGATCTTTCCGCCGCGTTCTGCCGGCGCCGGCTCCGTTGGCTTCCAAACGGCATCCAGCCCGTGCACGGCGGTCTTCGCCGCCGCCTTTGTCGGAAACTCTCCCAGGCAGTGCCTGTTGCCACGGTGAGTGACGCCGAATACAGCCCAGTATTCCGCGTCGTCCTCAGTCGGAGTGACATCCTCCAGGGAGCAATACCACTCGCCGCGCGAGTGACCTCGCATGGGATGAATTTCCATTGACTCAATTTTCTCAGTCATCTAATCGCCAAAATGTTACTCAATCGAGATGTGTCCTTTCGGCCAGAGGCGGCCCGTGTCCTACCTACAGAAGATCATCGAGGGTTGATGACAAAACGTCATTGAATCTGCCCGGATCTTCCATCATGAGGAAGTGTCCAACCCCCGGCATGATTACTACATGGACTCCGTGTTCACGCATAGACTCAAGGTCCGTCGGCGCATCGTCCGGATTGATTGTTGCAACCGGGATATCTAACTCCTCGATCAGAGCAGGAATCTCACGTGCGTGCTGAAAGGAAGAACGGATCGCGCTCAGGGCAACCGCCGGCGGCGCCGCCGCCATGTCTGTCGCGACCCTGTCAATCAGAGACTGATCTGCGTGAGCCGGAAAATATCCTCGAACGTACCGTTCAGTGACACCCGAAAAGTCGGTTTTGAATTCGGAGACAATTTCGTCAATCTCCGAATCGCTGTTCCCGACGCCGAGTTGCTTGTATGTATCAAGCATAATGAGAGCCTTAACCTTGTCGGGCAAAAGGCGCGCGGCCTGGAAGATCACATCTCCCCCCATCGAATGCCCGACCAGTACAACAGAGTCCAGGTCCAGAGATTCAACGACCGCTGCCACGTCGGCGCCAAACGAGGCAATGGTCCAGTTTTCTCGCTCGAGTCCGGACTCGCCGTGCCCGCCGAGATCTACAGTGATGACTCTATAGTGGACAGACAGCGGACTAACTTGCTCCGACCAGTAGCTGCGATCACACGACCAGCCATGAACCAGCACCAGGGCCGGCGATCCCTCGCCATAATCGTCATACCTGATTGGCACCCCATCTGCCGAAGTCACAGTCCCAGCAGAGGCATTTGCCCCGACGAATTGATCTGTTTGTGATTCACAGGCGCCTACAACAAGTAATGTAGGGACAAGGAGGCGCGAGATACTTCGAAATTGGGAAAAGTTGGAATTCATTGCAGATCTTTCGACTGTCGCCTTTGGGTCAACAGCGGAGATTGTAACTCAACGGACGACGGGGTTTCGGCCAGAGCCTGTCACTCAATTATCAAGCAACTCATCCTCGACGAATTGGACAAAATCTGGAGAAAAGACAGCCCTATATTCCACAAAGTACATCGTGGCCCAAGGGTTCCTTCCAAGGAAAATACGCCATGCAGCTATCGGCAGATTCGACTGGTCAATAAGCCCGTCTCGATACTGCTCGTAATACCACTCCCATCTGACAAATCGGCTTAGCACGTAGGAGCGGAGACGTCGCTGTTCGCCGTCTGTCAGTGTGCCACCCTGTCGAGCTTTCTCCAGGACCTCCGACAGATCGGGGTTTCTCCACAGATCATCCAGCTCGCCACTTCTCGATAGCTGTAAGTTGTATCTCGCTTCGTTTTTCAGCAGTTGATTGTTCTGATTGAGTTCTATGGCAAGAAACATGATGCCGACAATTACCCCAAGGTTTGCCAGCGTATTGATCGTTCGCCCGAGGTCGATTTTCTTCATATTCTTCCTCGAATTGACAGGAAACGTAGAGTCTGGTGACTTGACGACGGTCCGTTTGCATCGACGTGCTGGACGGCATATTCCGCGTGCCCATCTACCTTGGTGAGATACTGCCCCTCAAATTGTTTGCCAAGTGTCACTTTTCGACGATGCTGAATGCCAGATCGATACCGAAGGTGTCACCCATCGACTCAAACACGGTGGGACTTCCGAGGGAAAAATCGACATCTGCAACGACCTCAGAAACGACATCCGAGGTCTTGCTGCGTGTCTCGTATTCGTAGAACTCGATAGTCAACTTGCCCTTGTCGTTTTCAACATCCGAGACAGTAAGGAAATAGTCATACTTACCCAAGTCGCTACCGTGAAATGCTTGGTTCAAGCGAAGGCCAACGCCTTGCAGTTGCACACTGTAACTATTACTGCCATCAGGCAGCTTCATATTGAGGTCGAAGTTAAGCAAGTACTCGTTGTCAGCGGCGAAAGTCGCTGTCGAAAGCAAAGCAAAAATTGCCGACAACAATCCACGTCTTGCCATCACACCCTCAATTCCGAGTGCCTGCAACGGGCGGTCAATAGCTAACGTCGTCGCAGCGTCCAGCTATGCCGTCTGACTATATGCAGGCGCCGCGGCGCAGTAATTCAATTTCGGCAAATGGCCGCATATCATGACTGATTTACGCTTAAGTGCCTGAAATTAATAGACCACAAATGATGATATGCGTCAAATAGAACCACTGGATTGACAACGTGGAGCGTCGGTCCTCGCCCGCACGCAAAAATGGCGTCACTGCTACGCAGGTATACATCGCCTTCCCGTGTTGAAGAGTGGTGGAATCATCGGCCTGCGGTTACACGCAGTGCGTGTATCCTGGATTGTGCTCTGATAGATTGCGCAGGACCCATTGCGGGGGTCGGCGGGGGAGAGTAAGTGAGTCCTGAAAACAGAGCAGCCTACTGGCGCGCCAATCTCCGCCTGCTATTCGGCTGCATGCTCGTGTGGTTCGCCTGTTCCTACGGTTTCGGTATATTGCTCGTCGATCAGTTGAACACTATTCGCATTGGCGGATTCAAGCTCGGTTTCTGGTTTGCGCAACAAGGCTCGATTTACACCTTCATAGTGCTGATCTTTTTCTATGCCTGGCGCATGAATCATCTCGACCAGAAATTCGATGTGCACGAGGACTGATTGCACATCATGAGCCTGCAAGCACTGACTTATCTCGTCGTCGGCGCCAGTTTCGCGCTGTACATCGGCATCGCCATCTGGTCCCGCGCACACAATACCGGCGACTTTTACATCGCCGGCAAATCCGTGTCGCCCGTTGCCAACGGCATGGCCACCGCCGCCGACTGGATGAGCGCCGCCTCCTTTATATCCATGGCGGGGCTCATTGCATTCCTCGGTTACGACGGATCGGTGTACCTGATGGGCTGGACCGGTGGCTACGTGCTGCTGGCGCTGTTCCTCGCGCCATACCTGCGGAAGTTCGGTAAGTTCACGGTGCCCGAGTTCATCGCCGAACGCTACTATTCAAAGACAGCCCGAATCGTTGCCGTCATTTGCCTGATTTTTGTGTCGTTCACTTACGTTGCCGGGCAAATGCGCGGCGTCGGCATCGTGTTTTCGCGCTTTCTCGAGGTCGACGTGGCCGTGGGCCTCATGGTCGGCATGGGCATCGTTTTCGTCTATGCCGTGCTCGGGGGCATGAAAGGTATTACCTATACGCAGGTTGCGCAGTACTGCGTACTCATCTTCGCCTACACCGTGCCCGCGATTTTCATCGCCATCCAGATCACCGGCAACGCCATTCCGCAGCTCGCCTTCGGCGCGGATGTCAATGCCAGCGGCGTTGGTCTGCTCGACAAACTCGATGACATCGTGACTTCGCTTGGCTTCAACCAGTACACGAGCGGATCGAAGAGCACGACAGACGTCTTCTGCATCACACTGGCGCTAATGGTGGGCACGGCCGGGCTGCCGCACGTCATCGTCCGCTTTTTCACCGTTCCCGAAGTGCGCGACGCACGCCTGTCC
>CAYXKM010000099.1:0-10944 GCA_964465665.1 uncultured Woeseiaceae bacterium | reverse complement strand
GTAACCGAGCATGCGCTTGATGTTGGTCTGCGCAATGGCGACCACATTGCCGATGACCAGTGACAGTACAGCGACGACCATCACCATGCCCTGCCACACCTCGTGCAGATCGCCCAATCCATCCACCAGGATACGGAACAGCAAGGCCAGGGCCGCAATCTTGGGCGCCGAGGCGATATACAGGGTCACCGGAGACCTTGCGCCCTGGTAGACGTCCGGCAGCCACATGTGAAACGGCACGGCACCGAACTTGAAGGCTATACCGACGATCATGAAGGCGAGGCCAAACCAAAGGGGCATTGCGTTCAGCGATGGATTCTCGCGTACGGCCGCGGCAATCTCATGAAACTGCAAGGTGCCCGTCACGCCGTAGACCCAGGAGATACCGTACAGCAAAGCGCCGGACGCGATGGCGCCAAGCACGAAATACTTCATTGCCGATTCCGCGGCTCTGGCCGAATCGCGTTCGAATGCGACCAGCGCATACAGCGATAGTGACAATGTCTCCAGTCCGAGGTACATGGTCAGCAGGCTGTTAGCCGACATCATAATCATCATGCCAAGCAAGCCGAACAGACCGAGCAGGAAGTACTCGCCCTTCAGCAGTTCGTTTTGCTTGAGGTAATCGCGCGCATACAGGAAACCGACGGCGACACTGCCAATGGCGACGTATTTCATGAGCCGAGAGAGCGGATCGCTGACGTAACTGCCATCGAACGCGAGAACCGTCCCTGGATGCGACACGACGAACACTGCCCCGGCGGTAACAGCCAGCGCGACGATACTCAGCCAGAAAGTAACAACGCGCCTTTCCTGAGGTACAAACAAGTCCACGAGCAGCACCACGCAAATCATCGCAGTGAGCGTGATTTCAGGAGCGGCCGGGGTCATCGGGAACAAAGTCATGTGGGGCTACCTGGCTGCCGGCAATTTCGACTGCGCAATCTGTTCGAGCAGCTGATCGACCGTAAATGACATCATGTCGACGAGCGGTGCGGGCCACAGTCCGACCAGCAACACCGATACAGCGAGCGCTCCGAGAACCAGGAACTCCCGCCGGTTCAGGTCGGGGAGCGCCGCAACGTTCCTGTTGGCCACTTCGCCGTAAATTACGCGCTTGACCATCCACAGGGTGTACGCGGCACCGAGAACCAACGTCGAGGCAGCGAAAAACGCAAACCAGACGTTGGCCTTGAAGCTCGCAATGATGACCATGAATTCCCCGACAAAGCCCGACGTGCCCGGAAGGCCGGCATTGGCCATGGCGAACAGGACCATGAATGCGGCAAACACCGGCATCGTATTCGCCACTCCGCCGTAGTCTGCGATTTTTCGGCTGTGCACACGGTCGTACAGCACACCGACGCAAAGGAACATCGCACCGGAGACCAGGCCGTGTGAAATCATCTGCACCATACCGCCGGTCATCCCGAGCTCCGCACCAAATCCGTCTCCGATCGACCACAGCAGGAAAAAGCCGAGGGTCACGAATCCCATGTGAGCAATCGAGGAATACGCGATCAGTTTCTTCATGTCGGTCTGCATCAACGCGACGAAGCCAATGTAAACGACTGCGATCAGCGATAGTGCAATCATCATACCGGCGAAGTAGGCACTGCCATCGGGCAGCATCGGCAGCGACAAACGGATGAACCCGTAACCACCCATTTTCAACATGATGGCGGCCAGGATCACCGAGCCCCCGGTCGGTGCCTCCACATGCGCGTCCGGCAGCCACGTATGCACCGGCCACATCGGCACTTTGACGGCAAATGCGAGCAGGAACGCAATAAAAATGAGCTGCTGTTCAAAAAGAGTGAGCGGTACGTCCATGAAAGAAAAGAAGTTGAAGTCACCCGTCTTGCCATAAAGGTAGATGAACGACACCAGCATCAGCACTGAGCCGAGAAATGTGTACAGGAAAAATTTCAGCGACGCATAAATGCGCCGTTCCCCGCCACAAATCCCGATTATCAGGAAAATCGGCACGAGCATGGCCTCCCAGAACACATAAAAGAGGAATGCATCAAGAGCGGCAAAAACGCCAATCATCAGTCCCTCGAGGAACAGGAATGCCGCGAAGTACTGCGCCGGACGTGCCTTGATGCCGTCCCAGCCTGCAATGACAACCAGCGGAGTCATGAATGTCGTAAGCAGGATCAACGGTGACGAAATGCCATCGACTCCCAGGTAGTACTCGATGCCGAACGCCTGGATCCAGGGAACACGCTCGACAAACTGCATGGATGCCGTGCCCGCATTGAATTTGGAATACAGGAACAGGCTCAGCAGGAAAGTCAGCAGCGATACGGCCAGTGCGAGCAGGCGCATGGATGCCGCGCGTGGCGAAGTTGCGTTGCCGCCGTCACCGACCAGCAACAGCGCCATGCCACCCAGCAACGGCAGCCAGACGAGCATACTCAGGATGTTGTGCGTGAGGTCCAAGCGACGATGCCCGGTCTCAACTGAGCCACAGGAGCCAGAACAGCACTGCGGTCAGCGCAATGATCATGGCGAAGGCGTAGTGGTACAGGTACCCGGTCTGCAACTGCCGCAACACGCCGGCGAGACGCACGACGGAATTCGCCGTCCCGTTCACCATGACCCCGTCGATCAGGAACTCGTCCCCTTTCTGCCATAGCCAACGGCCGACCGACCGGCCGCCCGCTGCAAACCCCTTGATGTAGAGATCGTCAAAATAGTATTTGTTATCCAGCAGTTCATAGAGGCCGGATAGCCTGTCACGGATCTTCTGCGGCAGATCCGGTCGTTTGAGGTACAGGTACCACGCAACCAATACGCCCGACCCCGCCAGGTAAACAGCCGGTCCTTGCATTGCGTGCACGATGAATTGCGCACTTCCGTGAAATGCCGTACCCAGCTCCGCCAGCACGTCGTGCTTTGCGAGCACCTGGATCGATTCGCCAAAGAAACCGCCGAACAGGATCGGTTCTATGGTGAGCCAGCCGATGACCGCCGACGGAATCGCGAGCATGACCAAAGGCACGGTCACGACCGCCGGCGACTCGCGCAGGTGCGACCGGGTGTGCTTGTCCGCACGTTCCTCCCCGTGGAACACCAGGAAAAACATGCGGAACGAATACAATGCGGTGACGAACACACCCAGCAACACGCTGAGATAGGCCACCCAGTAAATGGCGCCCTGCCCGTGCCAGTGGGATTCGCGCACCGCCTCGATCAGTGCGTCCTTCGAGAAAAATCCCGCCGAACCCGGAAAACCGATCAAGGCCAGCGACCCGACGAGCGCCGTCCAGTAAGTGACCGGCATGTACTTTCTCAGGCCGCCCATCTTGCGGATGTCCTGCTCATGATGCAGGGCAATGATCACGGAGCCTGCGGCCAGAAACAGCAATGCTTTGAAAAAAGCGTGCGTCATCAAATGGAAGATGGCTGCGCCATATGCCGAAACGCCAAGCGCAACCGTCATGTAACCGAGCTGGGACAAGGTCGAGTATGCAACGACCCTTTTGATGTCATTCTGCACGACACCCAGCAACCCCATGAAAAATGCCGTCAATGAGCCGATGACGAGGACTACCGCCAGCGCCGTATCCGACAATTCAAACAGTGGCGACATGCGCGCGACCATGAAAATGCCGGCTGTGACCATGGTTGCGGCATGAATCAGCGCTGAAATCGGTGTCGGGCCTTCCATGGAGTCGGGCAACCACACGTGTAACGGCGCCTGTGCTGATTTTCCCATGGCGCCGATGAACAGCAGGATGCAAATCATTGTCATTGCGTTCCAGCTTACGCCTCTGAATATCTCGATTTCCTGCGCGGCGATTGTGTCGGCGGCGGAGAACACGCTGGCGTAATCCAGCGTATTGGTGAACATGACAACGCCGGCTATACCGAGGATGAAGCCGAAGTCCCCCACGCGATTGACCAGGAACGCTTTCAGGTTGGCAAAGATCGCCGACTCGCGCTTGAACCAGAATCCGATCAACAGGTAGGAAACCAGGCCTACGGCTTCCCAGCCGAAAAACAGCTGCAGGAAGTTGTTCGACATCACCAGCATCAGCATAGAGAAGGTGAACAGCGAAATGTAACTGAAGAAGCGCTGGTACCCGGGGTCGTCGTGCATGTAGCCGATGGTGTAGATGTGCACCATCAGCGAGACGAATGTCACCACGACCATCATCAGCGCACTGAGCCTGTCGATCAGGAACCCGACTTCCATGCGCAAGCCATCGCTCACTGCCCAGGTGTAGACGCTGTAGTTCTCGGGCGACCCGCCATCGAAATACAGGTGCTTCAGCACGATCACCGACAGCACACAGGACAGGCCTACCGCAAGAATCGTGATCCAGTGCGAACCGGCGCGTCCGATCTTGTGGCCGAAAAGACCGGCAATGATGGCGGCGATCAGCGGGGCAAGCACAATTGTCAGGTGGTAATCGTGCACAGGATCAGCCTTTCATCGAATCCAGCTCCTGCACATTGATGGAGTGGCGATTGCGGAACAGGACAACCAGAATCGCCAAACCAATTGCAGCCTCCGCCGCAGCAACGGTCAGGATGAAGAAAACGAATACCTGGCCGGTTTCATCACCCAGGTGACGCGAAAATGCAATGAAATTGAAGTTGACGGCAAGCAACATCAGTTCAATGCACATCAGGAGCAAGATCAGGTTGCGTCGATTGATGAAAATACCGGCGACGCTCAGTGCAAACAGGATCGCAGACATCGTCAGGTAGTGTTGCAAACCGATCATTCCCGTTTCTCCGACGGCATTCTGACCAGACGTACACGGTCGCTGCTTTTTGCAGCAACCTGTTTCGAAATGTTCTGCTGCTTCAGTCCCGGACGATGGCGCATGGTCAACGTGATGGCGGCGACGATTGCCAGCAGCAATATGACCGCAGCGATCTCGAATGCGTATACGTGCTCCGTGTACAGTACCGCACCCAGTGCCTCGGTATTGCTGTAGCCTTCGGGAGTTGCCTGAAAGCCGGTAGCGGCACCGCTACCCTGCCCACGCAGCCAGATCACCTGTAGCAGCTCGACAACCATGAGCACCGCGACTATCACGCCGAGCGGCGCATAGCGGGTAAAGCCGCCCCGGACCTTTTCCACGTTGATGTCGAGCATCATTACCACGAACAGGAACAGCACCATGACCGCTCCGACATACACCAGCACCAGCACGATGGCCAGGAACTCGGCTTCGGCCAGTAGCCACAGCACCGCACTCTGAAAAAACGCCAGGACGAGGAACATGACTGCGTGTACCGGGTTACGCGCAAGAATGACGCCGAGTGCAGCGCCGACCAGCACTGCAGCAAAGGTATAAAAAAGGACTGCATGAAACACCATAGCGTCCTTACCGATATTTTGCGTCTGCTGCCTTGTCGGCAGAAATCATGGCTTCAAACCTGTCACCGACCGCAAGCAGCTTGTCTTTGGTCATGATGTTTTCACCCGGCTTCTCCATGTGATACTCGTGGATGCGGGTTTCGACTATTGCGTCGACCGGGCATGCTTCTTCGCAGAACCCGCAATAAATGCACTTGAACAGGTCGATGTCGTAACGCGTCGTGCGCCGCGTTCCGTCGGCGCCGACATCCGATTCGATTGTAATCGCCAGCGCCGGGCAGACCGCTTCACACAGCTTGCAGGCTATACATCGTTCCTCCCCGTTGGGATATCGGCGCAACGCATGCAGGCCGCGAAATCGCGGCGACTGTGGCGTTTTTTCTTCGGGGTACTGAACAGTAACATTTGGCTTGAAGAAATTGCGCAGGGTGACAGACAGTCCCTGCCACAGCTCCCACAGGGAAAATGTCCTGATGATGCTTCGAAAAATGCTCATAGTATTATCCGGCCAGTCCCGACCAGGGGCCGACCTGCAACCAAGCCATGACACCTTCAATTGCAATCCAGACGATCGTCACCGGGATGAAGACCTTCCACCCCAGCCGCATGATCTGGTCGTATCGATAACGCGGAAAAGTGGCGCGCAACCAGAAAAACACGAAAATGAAGAACGATATTTTTGCAGCAAGCCAGAAGAAGCCTGGTTCTCTCAACAGGCTCTCGTCTCCCAGGAACGACCATCCCTCGAAAGGCGACGCCGCTCCGCCGAGAAAAAATATCGACGTCAATGCGGAGATCAGCACCATGTTGGCGTACTCCGCCAGGAAAAACACGGCAAACGCGACACCAGAATATTCAACGTGGAAGCCGGCAACAATCTCGGACTCTCCTTCGGCAACGTCGAAAGGCGCCCGGTTGGTTTCAGCAACGCCGGAAATGAAATAGACGAAGAACAACGGCAGCAATGGCAGGATGAACCAGTTGCTGACGCCACCCGCCTGCGCTCTGGTGATTTCACCGAGATTCAGGCTTCCCGCCGCCATCAGCACTCCAACCAGCGCAAATCCCATCGCAATTTCATACGCGACGATCTGCGCCGCCGATCTCATGGCGCCGAGAAATGCGTACTTCGAATTGGTTGCCCAACCGGCCAGGATCACGCCGTACACACCGACCGATGTCAGGGCAAGCACATACAGCAGGCCGGCATTGATATCTGCAATGACCAGCGTGCCCGTGAGCGGAATGACGGCCCAGGTGGCAAGAGCGGGAATGATGGAGAGTAACGGTGCGATCAGGAACAGGAAGCGGTTCGACTTTTGCGGAATCACGATCTCCTTGATCAGGAGCTTGATGACGTCGGCGAAGGGCTGGCCGAGTCCCATCGGTCCTACTCGGTTCGGGCCCACCCGGCCCTGCATGTAACCGATGACTTTGCGTTCGAAATACGTCGTAAACGCAACGGTGAGAATGAGGCACAAGGTAACAACAGCAATCAGGAAGGTTTTCCCGACGATGAACTGCGATATCGGCGAAAGCATGTCCCAGAAGGACATCCATCGCTCCATGATGAAGTCGGGAATGAGCCTGGTCACCGCTGTCGACCTCGCGCCGCAGCCCGCCTGGCTTCAGGAGTGAGCTGCAAGGCAGTGGCGCGTCGCACCACCGGATCGATGGCATACATCGGCACATCGACAGGCTGATTGACCGCCGCTTTGCCACCGGATACCGGCAATGCCCGGGTGCCGCGATAGCGATTGTCCGGCAGTACGTCGCCGAGCGCCGTCTTCAATTCGTCCCGCACTTGCTCGCTAGACTCGTAGTCGAAGCCGGAAACCTCCAGCAGGTTGCCGAGGACACGCAAGACCTTCCAGCCGGGTCGCGCCTCGCCCGCCGCTGTCGCAATGGCCGAAAAGCTTTGCCATCGCCCCTCGCAATTGACGAACGTACCGGATGTCTCGGCGAAGGTACCGATCGGCAACATCAGGTCGGCACACTGCCGCAGACTTTCGCAGTCATAAGCGCTGAATGCCGCGACGTATCCTGCCGACGACAATCGTGACACCACATCGCGTCCTGCAATGTCCCGGTCGGGTTCGAGGCCGAAAATCAGCATGACCTCGGGTGGTTCGTCGAGCATCTTTACTACGTTGTGGCCCGGCTCCGTGCGGCGTTGCCCACCTGCGCCCCGATGCGGCAACAATCCGGCAAGACAGGCACCGGCCGAGTTGGGTCCTTCCGAAACAAAGCCGAGCCGTGAGCCTGTAAGCTCGGCAACTGCGGATGCGAGTGCGCGTATAGCCGCGTACCCCGTATGCCTGTGTGCCCGATGTCCGATCAGCACCATGCCGTTCGTCGCCTCCGTCAGGAGTGATGCGATCGCCTGTTGGTCCGCGCCCGGCTTCCTGCCCTTGCAAAGCTGGCGGACCGGGAGCGGTAACGCCTTGCCGGACGCCGCCGCTACCGCGACACCGGCCAGCAGCTCGACAAGGTCTTGTCCATCCGCTTTTGCCGCAATGTCGAAGAAATACTCCTCGACCTCGGTATCCGCGAAAGCGACGCGTGCGCCACGCAGCGCTGCTTTTCTCACGCGATGCGCAAGGATGGGTGCTTCGGATCTCAGGTTCGAACCGGCAACGAGAATCGCATCACAGGTCTCGATCTCCGCAATTTCGCAACCGAGCCATGGAAATAGCGGATCGGCATCGTCATCCGAAAAGTCCTGCTGCCGCAAGCGATGATCGATGTTTGCCGTTCCCAAGTGGGTCGCCAGCCGTGACAGCAAATGGGATTCCTCGACCGTGCTGGACGGCGAAGCCAGTATGCCCAGCCGTTGCGCGTCCGCCGCCTGGATTTTTCCTGCGAGTTCCTGCAGGGCGCCCTCCCAGCCGATGTCCTGCCATCGGTCGGCACGGCGGATTCGCGGCGTACGCAACCGGTCGCTGCTGTAGATGCCTTCGTAGCTGAACCGATCCCTGTCACTGATCCAGGTCTCGTTAATGGCTTCGTTCGGTCGAGGTACGATGCGCTTCACCGTGCCGCGCAGTACATGCGCAAAGACATTCGAGCCAACACAGTCGTGGGCACCTACGGTGGCACGTTGAGTCATTTCCCAGGCACGAGCGCTGTATCGGTAGGGCTTGTTGTTCAATGCTCCTACAGGGCACAGGTCTATGATGTTGGCGGACAATTCGTGATCGATACTCTTCTCTATATACGTACCGATCTTCATGTTCTCGCCGCGCTCGGTCGTTCCGAGTTCCTGCAGTCCGCTTATCTCCTCGCCGAACCGTACGCAACGTGTGCAGTGTATGCAGCGGGTCATATCGGTCGAAACCAGTGGCCCGATGTCCTTGTCCTTGACGACCCGTTTCTGCTCCTGGTAACGGGACACGTCGCGGCCAAAACCCATTGCGAGGTCCTGCAGCTCACACTCACCGCCCTGATCGCAGATTGGGCAATCCAGCGGATGATTGATAAGCAGGAATTCCATGGTTGCTTTCTGTGCCGCAATGGCCTTCGGCGATTTCGTGAAAACCTTCATGCCTTCGGTGACCGGTGTGGCACATGCTGGCATCGGTTTGCCAACTTTTTGCACCTCGACCAGGCACATGCGGCAATTGGCAGCAACGGTCAGTTTCTCGTGATAGCAGAACCGGGGGACGTAAGCACCGATGGCATCGGTCGCTTCGATAAGCATCTGGCCCTTCCTGGCCTGAACGGGCTTGCCGTCGACTTCGATATTGATCAGGTCTTCGCTCACGCGGCTCGCTCCGACGGACTGTCGACTATGCTGCGGCCGTGATTGCGTACCATGTACTCGAACTCGTGCCGGAAATGCTTGAGAAAACTTTGCACCGGCCAGGCAGCGGCATCGCCGAGCGCACAGATCGTGTGTCCTTCGATCTTGTTGGCAACATCGACGAGCTTGTTCAGATCGTCTTCTGTGCCCTTGCCTTCCACGATTCGGGTCAACATGCGATACAACCAGCCGGTTCCTTCCCGGCATGGCGTGCACTGGCCGCAGGATTCGGCCATGTAAAAACGCGAAATTCGCCTCAGGACACGAACCATGCAGGTGGTCTCATCCATAACCATGACCGCGCCCGTGCCGAATGAAGACCCGGCCTTTTGCAACGATGTGTAATCCATGGTGCAATCCATGATCACATCCGCTTTCATGACCGGCACAGAGGAACCGCCGGGGATGACGGCTTTCAGCTTCCGGCCTCCGAGCACTCCGCCGCACAGGGCAAGCAGGTCCTTGAAAGGAATTCCCATCGGCAGTTCGAAATTGCCCGGTCTTTCCACGTGCCCGGACACTGAAAATTGTGCGGTTCCGCCCGAATTCTCCGGGCCGAGGCCTGCGAACCATGCAGCGCCGTTGCGTATGATTGCCGGGACACTCGCAAGGCTCTGAGTGTTGTTGATGGTCGTAGGTTTGCCATAGAGGCCGAAATTCGCCGGAAACGGCGGTTTGAACCTGGGCTTTCCCTGCTTGCCTTCGAGCGATTCGAGCAAAGCGGTCTCTTCGCCACAAATGTAGGCACCGGCGCCGACAAATGTGTGCAAATCGAAATCGATCCCGGAATTGCGTATGTTCTTTCCCAGCAGGCCGGCGTCATACGCCTCTTTCAGCGCCCCTTCGAACCGTGGCACCGGTTCATCGATAAATTCGCCACGTATATAGTTGTAAGCAACGGTCGCCCCCATCGCGTACGCAGCGATCGCCATTCCTTCAATCAGGCAATGCGGGTTGTACCTGAGCACCTCGCGATCATGGCAGGTGCCGGGTTCGCTTTCGTCCGAGTTGCAGACCAAGTACTTTTGTACCGGAGCGTTTCGGGGCATGAAGCTCCATTTGAGTCCGGTCGGAAATCCGGCGCCGCCTCGCCCGCGAAGGCCCGAGGCCTTGACCTCTGCGATGATCTGCTCCGGCGTAAGCTCGCCGGAGAGTATGCGTAGCCACGCTTTGTAACCGTCGTGCTTCTCGTACGTCTCGAGTGTCCAGGAATCTGCGGACCCAAAAGTATTGAAACAGACAAGGTTCTGCGGATAGCCGGTCATTCGAGATCATCCAGAATGGCGTCGACCCTGGATATGGTCAGGTTCTCGTGATACTTGTGGTCGACCATCATCATCGGAGCTCCGCAACAGGCGGCCAGGCATTCTTCTTCCTTTTTGAGAAAGATGCGTCCGTCACTGCTACTCTCGCCCAGCCGTATGCCCAGTTTGTCCTCGACGTGGGCAACGATATCGTCAGCGCCGCGCAGCATGCAGGACACGTTGGTGCAGATTGCCACGCTGTGCCGCCCCACCGGCCTGGTCTGGAACATCGAATAGAAGGTTGCCACCTCGTACACCTGAATGGGCGGCAACTGCAGGTACTCGGCAACTCCGTTCATCAATTCGACCGTCAGATAACCGTCATTCTCATGCTGGGCGGCATGCAGCGCGCCAATGACGGCCGAGCGTTTTCGATCCTCGGGAAACTTTGCTGTCCAGCGCTCAATTTCTTCGCGAACGTGATCGGACAGTACGCGTGAGGCACTACTCATCGGTCCACCTCGCCGAAAACGATATCCTGAGTGCCTATGACGGCG
>CAYXKM010000098.1:0-7444 GCA_964465665.1 uncultured Woeseiaceae bacterium | reverse complement strand
GCACAGAACGACCTCCGGACCAAACACATGCGTAGAGTCATCCTTGGAATCGTTTCCGCCATTTTTGTTTCCGGCTGTGCCGTCAACCCGGTCACCGGAAAACGAGAGATTACCCTCGTCGGCACCGAGAGCGAAATCTCAATGGGCGAGCAGAATTACGCGCCCATGCGGCAGTCGCAAGGCGGGGACTACGACGTCGATCCCGAGCTGACGGCCTATGTCCAGGGCGTCGGCAACCGGCTGGTCGAGGCGAGCCGCACGGCCCTCGTTACCGACCGGTCATTGCCGTACGAGTTCGAGGTGCTGAACAGTTCCGTGCCGAATGCCTGGGCGCTGCCGGGCGGAAAAATTGCCGTCAATCGAGGCTTGCTCACCGAGCTTGAATCGGAAGCAGAACTGGCCGCGGTGCTTGGGCACGAAATCGTGCATGCGGCCGCCCGGCATACGGCACAACGCATCGAACGAAGCCAGATGCTCCAGATTGCAATTATCGGTACGGCGGTCGCGACCTCCGACACCAGTTACGGGAATCTGGCCGTCGGTGGTGCCAGCGTGTTGTCGCAAATGCTGAACCAGAGCTACGGGCGCGGCGACGAACTCGAGTCCGACTTGTACGGCATGCGATTCATGTCACTCGCCGGCTACGACCCGCAAGGCGCAATCACGCTGCAGGAGACCTTTGTGCGTTTGAGCGAAGGCAAGGAGCAGGACTGGCTGAGCGGGCTTTTCGCGAGCCACCCGCCATCGCAGGAACGCGTCGATACAAACCGCAAAACTGCGGCGGAACTGCCGGCAGGCGGTGATCTCGGCATCGACCGTTACGATGCCGCCATTGCAAAGACCATAGCGGTCAAGCCTGCCTACGACCTGTATGACGAAGGCCGGAAAGCGCTCGGCGAGGATAAGCCGGAAGTCGCCAGCGCAAATGCAGAGAAAGCCATCAAACTGTTTCCGGCCGAAGCGAACTTCTACGCGCTGCGCGGCGACGCGAAAATCGAAGAGGAAAAGTACGAACCCGCGGTGAAGGATTTTGACGATGCCATCAAGCGCCGTGACGATTTCTTCTATTACTATTTGCAGCGCGGGCGGCTTTACGAAGAGCTGGGCAATGACAGCAAAGCGGTCGCGGACCTCGAGAAGAGCAATAAATTGCTGCCGACAGGTATTGCCCACTACACGCTCGGTAACATATCGGCAAAACGTGGTGACAAAGCCGACGCCATAGAACATTACAAGATGGTTGCCGGCGGCCAGGGCGATCTGGCTGAAGCCGCGCAAACGGAACTGGTGAAGCTCGATCTCGGCAACAATCCGGATGCCTATCTGCAGAAACGCTGCGACCCGAACAGCGCCGGCGAGCTGGTGGTATCGATCAGGAATGGCACGGCCGTGACCATCGCCGACATTCGCTTCGCGATCGAATATACCGACGACACGGGCCGCCAACGCCGTATCGATCAACAGGTCAACGGCAGACTAGGCGCGGGGCAGGTTACCAGTGTCAATACGAAGCTTGGCCCCTACACCGCCGGCGGATCCTGCCCGGTGCGTATAGTCGGTGCGCGGGTCGTAGAGTCGAAGTAATGCGAATCGTTCCTGCCTGCCTGCGGGCGATCTGTGCCGCAGCGATCCTTGCGTGTCCCGCATTCGCGGACGATACCGCGATGGATGCCGAGATCGATTTCCTGCTGACCTCGGTCGCAGAGAGCGACTGTATCTATATTCGCAATGGCAAGGAGCACAGCGGAGTAGCAGCCCGTGATCATCTGCAGATGAAGCGCGAGCGCGGCAAAAAATACTACGACACGACCGAAGAATTCATCGAGCGCATCGCGAGCAAAAGCTCGTGGAGCGGCAAGCCTTACAGGATTCGCTGCGGCGACACCGAGGAAGATGCAAGCGCCTGGTTCACGCGCACCCTCGAATCATTCCGCAACCTGTAGGAGCCCGCACGACCGCCATGGATGGCGGAAGTGCCGAAAACGCAGGAGCAGTTTTCGGCGAGCGGGCGACAACGATTCTGATCGTGCGCTGCACGCCGGCGCCACGCCGCCATGCCTTTCTCACTCGGAAATCTTAACTCGTTCGAAAGGCATACCGCCGCGTCGCCGGCTGTCGAAGCCCGTGTAGGAGCCTGCACTGCAGGCGACGCGAAGGTCGAAGCTTGGCACGTTTATTACCACCGCGTCGCGAGCGCTGCTGGCTCCTAACATTCCTTGATTTACCGTCATGCCGCCGGCGGCGAGACCCCTTCTACGTGCGGTCGCGCTCTTCCAGCAGGCGTTCCATCTGGTCCATGATCGCGTTCATCTTTGTCACTGCGGCGCGGTACGGGCCGGGCGTTGCCATGTCGACACCGGCGTTCTTCAGTAAGTCGTAGGGGTAGTCCGAACCGCCGGCGCGCAGCAGGTTCTTGTAGTTCTCGACGCCGGCTTCGCCCTCGTTCTTGATACGTGCATACAGCGCGGTTCCGGCGGTCTGCGATGTCGCGTACTGGAACACGTACATGTTGAAGTAGAAGTGCGGTACGAACATCCACTCGTTGGTGTACAGGTCATCGACCAACACAACACCCTGGTCGTGGCCGTGATAACGCCGGACGATCGCCCCGTACATCTCCGATATCTTCTCGCCGGACAAAGCCTCGCCGCGCTCCGCCGCCTCGTAAAGCGACAGTTCGAATTCCGCGAACATCGTCTGCCGGAAGAACGTGCCGCGCATGCTTTCCAGTCCCTGGCCGAGGTAAAAGAGTTTCTCCTCCACCGAGTCCGTATTGGAAACCATGTAGTCCTGCAGGATCAGTTCGAGCGAGGTCGACGGAATTTCCGCGATGAAGGTCGAATAAAACGCGGTATCGAACGGTTGCGCCTGCGTCGAGTACAAGGTATGCATCGCATGGCCCCATTCGTGCGCGAAGGTCGACAGCGATTCGTAATCGTCGTTGTGATTGAGCAGCAGGTAAGGGTGCACGTCGTAAGCAGCCGGGCTCATGTAGGCGCCCGATTGCTTGCCGCGTTGCGGCTTGACGTGCATCCATCGCTGGTCGATGGCTTTCCGTTGCATGTCGACCCAGTCGTCACCGAGCACTGCCATGGCTTTCAGCGTGATCTCCTTGCTGGTGTCGAGGTCAAATGTCTTCTCGAGCGCCACCATCGGCGGGTAAATGTCGTAGTAGTGCATTTGCTCGAGGCCGAGCATCCGCGCCCGCAGTTTGAAGTAACGGTGCAGCGTGGGCAGCGCGTTGTTGACCTCGGCAACCAGGGTCCGGTAGACCTCGGGCGGCAGGTTGTCCTGGAAAAGTTCGCGATGCAGCACGCTGTCGTAGTTCCTGGCCTTTGCCAGCGAAACCTGGGTCTGGATGTGCGAATTCAGCACCGAGCCGACGCTGTTCCTGTACTCGAGCCACTTGCCCCAGAACGTGTCGAACACGAGTTTGCGTTCATCGCGGTTCGGACCACCGCGGAGCCTGCCGTAGCCCTGTGAATCGACGAGGAACTCCTCGCCATCGGACAATGTCACGGTGGGCCAGGGAATATCGGAGTTCGCGACCACGCTGTAAATATTGGACGGCGCGCCGAAAGCCTGGGTGAAATACGCAAGGGTTTCCTCGGCTTCATCGCCGAGGGTATGCGGCGCATTGCGCAGCGCATCTTCCAGCTGAAAGGCGAACCGCCCGAGCCTGTCGTCTTCGTTGATGTAGGCATTGATCACTTCTTCGCCGACGCGGAGCAACTCCGGTTGCATCCACGCGGTTGCTTCGTTCAATCGGGCAAACATGATCTGGCTCAACTGCCGTTTTTCCTGGGTCTCGGTTTCGCGCAGGTCTTCGTCGGCTTTGAGCGTGGCGTACGCGGAGACGCGAGCCGCCTTGCGGGTCACATCCGACACCAGGGCGAGCGCTCCGTACAGGGCATCGGCGCTGTCACTCAGGGTATCGCGCCGGGCCTCGATCAGATCCAGCTCGTTCAGTACTTCTTCGCGGGCCGTGTTCCAGGCTTCGTCGGAGGGATAGATTTCGCTGAGATCCCAGACGGCTGCATCGTCTTCCGCAGCGACCCCGGACAGGGGCAGTGCCAGCAGCAACAGGTACCCGATCAGATGCAATCGACGCATACTCGTTCTCCTTGTTCTTGATTGCCGTTCTTCGTCGTGTCCGGTTAGACCGGCATATTTGCAACAGTTCGAAACCCCGGCAAGATTTCAACGGGTTTTCGTTTAGACTTGGATGCATGTCATCGGCCGCAAGTTTACGCTGGTTCAGGCTTTTCATCCGCTTGGGGATCAGCGCACTGTCGCTGGCTCTTTTCGCCATGCATGTCGCGTCCTCGCCACGATTCGAGATCATCGACCGCATCGAGAACTACCTGTATGACGTCCGGATCCGGCTGACCATGCCCGGCACGGTGGATGACCGCATCGTGATCGTCGATATCGACGAGGCCAGCCAGCTCGAACTCGGCCGCTGGCCATGGCCCCGCGACACCCTGGCGACCATCGTCGATCGCCTGTTCGACGATTACGGCATCCGGGTTCTGGGATTCGATGTGCTGTTCGCCGAGGCCGAGGAGACTTCGGCAGAAAGGCTGCTCGGGCGACTGGCGCAAAGCGAAATTGCAGCCATACCGCAAGTCCGCGATGAGCTCACGCGGTTCGCGGCAGAGCAGGACAGCAATGTGCGTTTCGCGGAATCGTTCGTCGCAAGAGACGTTGTGACCGGTTTCGTTTTCAAGGATTCTCTGGCGCCGAACGAACCGCAATCGACCGGCGTCCTGCCGGAACCGATAATTCCGGCGGCGGCCATCGAGGGCGTAAGCATCCCGTTCGTCGACGCCAAAGGCTTTGCCGGCAACCTGCCGGCACTTCAGGAAAACGCGATGGCGGGAGGCTTTTTCGACGCCCCGGTCATCGACTCGGACGGCGTCTTTCGCAGAGCGCCGCTGTTGCAGCGATACCGCGGCGACCTGTACGCGTCACTCGGGCTCACGGTTGCCGGCCTGTCGCTCGGCTCGCCGCCGGTCAGCCTGGCATTCGCTGCCACCCGGGGCGAACGCATGAGCGGCATCGAGCTCGAGGCGCTGCAACTCGGTGACACGCGCATCCCGGTCAACGAACAGGTGACCGTCTACATTCCGTACCGGGGCCCGCAAGGGAGTTTTCCCTATGTCCCGGCGAAAGATGTCTTCAATGGCACTGCGCCGAAGGAAGTTCTGCACGAGCGTATCGTGCTGATAGGTGCAAGTGCCGCCGGACTGCTCGACCTGCGTTCGACACCGGTCGGCCAGCGCTACATCGGCGTCGAAGCGCATGCCAATCTCGTATCCGGCCTGCTCGATGGCGCCATACTGCAGCAGCCATCGTGGACGATCGGACTGGAATTTTCGCTGCTGCTGGTCATTGCATTGCTGACGGCACTGGTTCTGCCGCGCCTCGCGCCCCTGACCGCGCTGGCATTCGTCATCGGCCTTCTCGGTCTTACCATGGCGCTGAACCTGTGGATGTGGACTGCGCAGGGACTGGTCGTGCCGCTGGCATCGTTGCTCTCTTTCACCCTGGTTGCATCGGTGCTGCAGATCAACTACGGTTTTTTCATCGAGTCACGCAACAAACGGCACCTGTCGAGAATTTTCGGCCAGTACATTCCTCCGACACTCGTTGCGGAAATGGACGCGAGCGGCCAGGACGTATCGCTCGAAGGCGAAAGCCGCACGATGTCGGTGCTGTTCTCCGACGTACGCGGGTTCACCACCTTGTCCGAGAAACTCGACGCCAAGGAACTGACACGGTTGATGAACGAGTTTCTGACGCCGATCACACGGGTGATTCACGAGCACCGCGGCACTATCGACAAGTACATGGGCGATGCGGTGATGGCGTTCTGGGGCGCTCCGCTTGCCGACGATCAGCATGCTCGGCATGCCGTGCAGGCCGGCCTCGGGATGATCGAGGCCGTGCGGAATCTCGCGGGTGATTTTGCACAGAAAGGCTGGCCGCCGATAGCGATCGGCGTCGGTGTGTCCAGCGGCACCATGAATGTCGGCAACATGGGGTCCGAGTTCCGCATTGCGTACACAGTGCTCGGCGATACGGTCAATCTCGGCTCGCGCCTCGAGGGCCTGACCAAGCAATACGGCGTCGACATGATCGTCAGCGAAGGCACGGCAAAGCTCCTTCCGGATTATGCCTTTCGTGAACTGGATCTCGTTCGCGTCAAGGGGAAGCGTGAACCCGTGGCCATTTACGAACCCGTCGGCCTCAACTCTGAACTGTCGGAGACGGAACAGGAGCAAATAGCGTTGTTCGCCACTGCGGTAACCGCGTTTCGCAGCAGGAACTGGGATACTGCCCGGGCCACATTACATAACTTGAACGAGCGCACAGAACGGCCTCTTTATAATGTGTACCTTGATCGGATCGAGCAATTCAGGCGGGAACCGCCGCCGGCGGACTGGGACGGGGTTTTCGAGCACCTGACCAAGTAGAAGCAAGCCGGTTTGTGTGCGGCAGGGCGAACGGGCGTCCTGCCGTCGGGGAGCGAATTCGAATGCCAGATCACACCCAGCGGGGCATGAACATCCTCCGGCGCGGCCTGCTGTTCCTGGGCCTTGCCTGCAGCACGTGCCTGGCACAGACCGGCGACGGGTTGCGTCTCAGTACCGGTGCCGAAACCCGCGAACTGGTCAGCCAGGCGGAAGGGCTGCTGGCCGGGGGCGAAAGCCAGCGTGCGTACGAGCTGTTGATGCCGCACGAAGCGGCGCTTGCCGGCGATGTGCTGTATGACTATGTACTCGGTGTCGCTGCGCTGGATACCGGCCGCCTGAGCGAGGCGATTTTCAGTCTGCGGCGGGCTTTGACGGTGGAACCGGGATTCTCGGGCGCGCGCATGGAACTTGCACGTGCCTATTACGAATCCGGAAACCCGGAGCTCGCAAGGCCGCTGTTCAACCAGTTGCTCGGAGAGAACCCGCCGGCACCCGTGGCCGGCGTCATTCGCGAATACCTGCAGGCGATCGACCGCGCACCGGTCGCGCCGCAAAGCCGTTTCCTGCCGTACGTCGAACTGGTGGCGGGCTATGACAGCAACGCCAACGGCTCGACCAGTGACCAGCAGTTTCTCGGATTCACCCTGAGCCCGGATAACGTCGAGACCGAATCGCCGTTCGCCGAGCTGCGCGTCGGGTTCGACTGGTTCGTGCCGCGGAGTTCGCGCTTCGGCTGGATCGTCAACGCCGGCGTGAGCCATCGCGACAATCCGGACGCATCGTTCGTCGATACCACGATCGTGAACGGGCTTGGCGGATTCAACTGGCAGCGCGACGACTGGTTCGGCCGTGCGGCGATCGACGGCTACTGGGGTTCGAGGGATGGCAGTTCGAACGAATCCTACGCCGGGCTCGATGCATTGCTCGGCCGGCGCCTCAACGACCGATGGGACCTCACACTCGGC
>CAYXKM010000097.1:0-15839 GCA_964465665.1 uncultured Woeseiaceae bacterium | reverse complement strand
TGCGATATTGCCTGATAACGCTGTCATTGGCGACCGGCCCCGGACGGGGCCGAATAGGCGTCGTTATTTGCAAGCTATTGTATTCAAGAAATATTATTGCAGGAGCAACATTGACCCGGGCGGCCGAAGCCTATAGAATTCCGGCTCTTTTGCGGCGGCGGACCCCGAACACGCGTGTGTCCGGCCGGTCGACGCCCTGAAAACCTCTTATTTTTTAGTAGCTTGCCTGATCGACGGCGGGCCGCCTTTTGGAGTCCTGAACGATGTACGCGGTATTTCGCAGCGGCGGTAAGCAGTACCGCGCAAGCAAAGGCGAGCGCCTGAAGCTCGAGAAGATCGACGCCGAGGAAGGCGCAAGCATCAGCTTCGACGAAGTCCTGCTGGTCGGCGAGGGCAGCGACGTCAAGGTTGGCACACCGTTGATAGGCGGCATGGCCGTCGATGCCAGGGTCCTGGCACAGGGCAAGTCGAAAAAAGTCAACGTCATCAAATTCAAGCGCCGGCACAATTACCTGCGCAAGCACACGCACCGACAGTTCTTTACCGAAGTCGAAATCATCGACATCCGCAGTGGTGGTGAAAGAGCACCGTCGACCGTAGCCGCAGCGGACAAGCCGGCAGCGAAGCCCGTCGCTAAAAAGGCGGCAACGAAAAAGGCCGCCGCTAAAAAGGCAAGCAAGTCATCGGAGAAAAAGACCGCCGCCAAGAAACCGGCGGGCAAGAAGAAAGCAGCAAAAAAGAAGGGCGCCTGAAGCGTCTTTCGGCAGATTTCGAATTTCAGCCGGCAGTCAACACACGCCGGCTCCGGACAGAAGGTGAACTACAGTGGCACACAAGAAAGCAGGCGGCAGCAGCCGTAACGGTCGGGACTCGGAGAGTAAGCGACTCGGCGTGAAAATCTTCGGCGGCGAGGAAGTGGTTGCCGGCAATATCCTGGTTCGGCAGCGCGGTACGGTCTTTCACGCAGGCCCGAATGTCGGCGTCGGCAGGGATCACACCCTGTTCGCCAAGAGCGGTGGCACGGTCGTGTTCCGCAAAAAGGGGCCGAAGAACCGCCAGTTCGTGAGCGTGGTCGCCGGCTAGGTTCAAGCGACAGCATAGTACGAAAGACCCCGCTCGCAGGCGGGGTTTTTTGTTTGCAGAGCAAGGCCCCTCGGGAACCGCTCCCGGGTAAACACATGAAATTCGTCGACGAAGTAACGATCAGGGTCCAGGCCGGCAACGGCGGCAACGGCTGCCTGAGTTTTCGCCGTGAAAAATACATTGACAAGGGAGGACCGGACGGCGGTGATGGCGGGGCCGGCGGCGACGTGTACTTGGTGGCGAACGAGGGCATGAATACGCTCGCGGATTTTCGCATGGCGCGAAAGTTTCGTGCCGAAAGCGGCGACGCGGGTGCGGGCCGCAACATGACCGGAAAATCCGGCAGCGACCTGGAAATCGTCGTGCCGATCGGCACCGTCGTGCACGATGTGGATACCGGCGAACTGATCGGCGACCTGACCGGGAGCGGCGAGCGCCTGAAAGTGGCAGAAGCCGGGCGCGGCGGGTACGGCAACACGCGTTTCAAAAGCAGCACCAACCGGGCACCGCGGAAAACCACGAACGGCACGCCCGGCGAATCACGCCACCTGTCGCTCGAGCTGAAGCTCCTTGCCGACGTGGGCTTGCTCGGACTGCCGAATGCCGGCAAATCGACGCTGATTCGTGCCATGTCTGCGGCCAAACCGAAAGTGGCCGACTATCCGTTCACGACCTTGCACCCGAATCTCGGCGTCGTCTCCGTCGGTGCGTTGCAGAGTTTCGTCATGGCCGACATTCCCGGCCTGATCGAAGGTGCCGCAGAGGGCGCGGGGCTCGGGATCCAGTTTCTCAAGCACCTGCAAAGAACCCGGTTGCTGCTGCATCTCGTGGACATTGCACCGATCGATGAGTCCGAACCCGCGGATTCCGTTGCCGCCATTCAGAGGGAACTGGCAAAGTTTTCTGCAGAGCTGGCCAACAAACCGCGTTGGCTGGTCATCAACAAAATCGATCTGCTGGTGGAACATGACCTTGCCACCGCGCGATCGGCGCTGCTCAAGAACCTTGACTGGCATGGCCCGTTTTTCGAGATCAGTGCCGCCACAGGCCGTGGCACGACGGAACTGGCCCAGGCTGTCATGCGCGAACTCGAACGGATGAAGCGCGAAGCAGCGGAATCGAATGCATAAAAAAAGGATCCCGCGGGATCCTTATCTTTTTTCAGGCCGGATTGTTCCAGCCGGTCGTAAGACTCAGGCGGCCATTGCCCTGATCATCTTGTTCAGCCGGCTCTTGTGACGTGCAGCCTTGTTCTTCGGCACGATGCCTTTGTTGGTCATGCTGTCGATGACGGGAACGGCGGCCTTGTAAGCCTCCGTTGCGGCAGCCTTGTCGCCCTTCTGCACCGCGAGAATCACACTCTTTATATGGGTGCGTAATTTCGAGCGGAATCCCATGTTCTGCTGCCGGGATTTGACGGCTTGTCTGGCGCGTTTTCGGGCCGATTTGATATTTGCCACTGCGGGTATTCCGTTTGTCGGGGGTTCCGCCGGGACACCGTGTCGGCTGTCCGGGCTCAAAGAGCCGCGTATTATTCGTGCCCGGGTGGATGTTGTCAATGATTCGACGGGAGGGATACGCCGGAGCCGTTCGGCGTTTGCTAAATCACTGATTTTTCGGTGCATTTCAGGCTAAAATCGGACAAACGACCCACCCGGATCCGTCCCGAATGCCCCATACCCCTCCAGCAGAGTACCCACAGCCCGGTCCACACGGAGAGAAAGGCGGGCGGCGGCTGACGGGACTCGGGCTCCTGAAATCCACGTCGGTGGTCAGCACCATGACACTGCTGTCACGCATCCTCGGCCTGGTCCGGGACATCGTGCTTGCCCGATACTTCGGCGCGACCATCGTCATGGACGCTTTCATCGTCGCCAACCGGATTCCCAACATGCTGCGGCGTTTTTTTGCCGAAGGCGCGTTTTCCCAGGGCTTTGTGCCCGTCATGGCGCGCTACCGGGAGAATCACGACAACGCTCAGTCGAGCGAGTTCGTCGATGCCGTAGCGGGAACCCTTGGGCTGATCCTGTTCATGGTGACGCTCGCCGGTGTCATTGCGGCGCCGTTCCTCGTGCTCCTGGTTGCGCCCGGTTTTGTCGGTGAGGACGGCCGTTTCGATCTTGCGACCGCCATGTTGCGCTTTACCTTTCCCTACCTGTTCTTTGTGTCGCTGACCGCGTTTGCCGGTGGCGTGCTGAACACTTACGGTAAATTCGGTGCACCGGCGTTTACGCCGGTCATCCTCAACGTAGTATTGATTGCGGCCGCAATGTGGCTGTCGCCGCGACTGGCCGAACCGGGGATGGCGCTGGCCTACGGCGTTTTCGTTGCCGGCGTGGCACAGCTCGTGTTCCAGATCCCGTTTCTCGCGAAAATCCACGCGGTTCCGCGGCCGCGCTGGCGTCCCCGCCATGACGGCGTACGCCGCGTCGGCACGCTGATGCTGCCCGCCATCTTCGGTTCGTCGGTTGCCCAGGTCAATGTGCTGGTCGGCGGCATCATTGCCTCGATGCTTGGCGTCGGCAAGGTAAGCCTGCTGTATTACTCGGATCGCCTGATGGAATTTCCGCTTGGCCTGTTCAGCATCGCCATAGCAACTGTTACGCTGCCACATCTCTCGCGCCAGCACGCGAAGCAATCGATGCTTGAATTTTCCCTGATCGTTGACTGGTCGATGAAACTCGTGTTTCTGATTGCAATCCCGGCTGCGATCGGGCTGATTGTGCTGGCCGAGCCACTCGTTGCGACGCTTTTTTATGGCGGACAATTCTCGGATTACGACGTGCGCATGACTGCATTGAGCCTGCAGGCATTCTCCCTCGGACTGATCGGTTTCTCCGTGGTGAAAATTCTTGCACCGGCGTACTTCGCCCGTGAGGATACGAAAACTCCGGTCAAGGTCGGCCTCGTTGCACTCGCCGTCAATTTCGGCCTGAGCGTGATCCTGGCTTACACGCTCAGCCGTTCCGGTTACGAGGGCACGCATGCAGGACTGGCACTGGCAACATCGGTTGCAGCCCTGGTGAATGCCTGGCTGCTGTATCGCGGGCTGCGGCGCGACAGGGTCTTTGTGCATGGCAAGGGCTGGCTGCCGTTGCTGTTGCGTTTCGCCGGTGCCAACGTATTGATGGCACTCAGTCTCCTGTGGTTGAACAGGCCGCTTGACTGGTGGTTACAAAGCGGTTTGGTCGATCGTTCGTTATGGCTGGCATTGATCATCGGTGTCGGCTGCGGCGTTTACCTGCTGACCTTGCTTGCGCTTGGCCTTCGGCCAGGCGCGCTTCGATTGAGACCGGATCAGGCCTGACAAATGATGCTGGTACGTACAGCTGCGGCGTTTCCATTCGGCGAGGTGAGGGAGGGTAGTGTTGCCACGATCGGTGCTTACGACGGGCTGCACCTCGGGCACCGGAAGCTTCTGCAGACTTTGACGGAAACAGCCAGAGCTCGCGGACTCCCCAGCATCGTGATGAGCTTCGAGCCTATGCCGCGAGAGTACTTCGCACCTGCCCGGCCACCGGCGCGGCTGATGCGTTTTCGCGAGAAATTCGAGGCGTTGGCGGCTGCCGGCATCGATATTTTCTTTTGTCCGCGCTTCGGTCCGGCCATGCGCGGGGTGTCCGCGGACACGTTCATCCGACAGATGCTGATCCATGCCATGAACGTCCGCGAGCTGGTGGTTGGCGACGACTTCCACTTTGCGGCAAACCGCGAGGGCAATGTCGGACACCTGCAACGGGCCGGCAAAGCGCTGGGTTTCGGCGTTCAGCAGGTTTCGAGCGTCATCTCGGGGTCAGAACGTGTCAGCAGCACGGCGGTACGAAACGCGTTGGCAGCAGGCGAATTGTTGGTCGCACAACGACTGTTGGGCCGGTCTTACAGCATGTCCGGCAAAGTTATACGGGGCGAGAATGTCGGCCGCAAGCTCGGATTTCCCACTGCCAATGTCAATTTGCAGCGGCGCCAGAGCGCCGTCATGGGTATATTTGCCGTACGGGTGCGCGGACTGGGGGAAAAGCCGCTCGATGCCGTTGCAAGCGTCGGCACCCGACCGACTTTTGATGGCACGAAGCCGATACTCGAAGTGCACATTTTCGATTTCGATGAGGACATTTACGGAAGGTACATTCATGTCGATTTCATCGAGCGCTTGCGCGATGAGCGGCGGTTCGCCAGCGCGGACGCGCTGGTCGAGCAAATGCACCGCGATTCGCAGCAGGCGCGCGACGTGCTCGCGGCTTGACGCGGAGTCAGCAATGCAACACTCCAGGAAATTCAATTGACACACACTATTTCGGAAACTTCGAGAAACCGGTCGGCGTTCGGCTTATGGATGGCGGCTTCCGTGATCGTGATCGTGGCGGACCAGCTGACCAAACTTGCGATCATCAAATGGGTGACTCTCTACGAGAAAATCCCGTTGAATGGATTCATCAATATTACGCATCAGCGCAATGAAGGCGCGGCATTCAGTTTTCTGGCCGATGCCGGGGGCTGGCAACGCTGGGCATTTATCGTGCTGGCGACCGCGGTTGCCGGCTTCATAACAGCCTGGTTATGGCGCCTCCGCACGGAGCGCCAGGTGATGCTTTCGGCGGGCCTTGCGCTGGTGCTTGGCGGTGCCGTCGGCAATCTCATCGACCGGATAAGGCTCGGATACGTCATCGACTTTTTCCAGGTGTGGATCGGGAGCTGGCCATTCCCGTCGTTCAATGTGGCGGATGCCGCAATTACAGTCGGTGCGGCATTCCTGATCCTGGATGCTTTGTTTGTTTCCAGGCCGCCGCCACCACCTCAGGATGATCTGACCGGATAAGGTGACGGCGATGCTAATCCTGTGTTACACGCCGGCATCACGCCGACGTGCCGCCGGCTTCGGGCTTGCGTTGTAGGAGCCTGCATTGCAGGCGACCTGGATTCGACTTTTTGTTACCGGGTGCGGGTCCAGCAATCGGCGAGCGGCGCCGAGGTCTTCGCGCCACGACCATCGATCTGGAACGTGGCGCACTTGCCAGCCTCGTTATCCGCATTCAGATAAACGGCGACCGCGGTAAAGTCGTTGGCATTCGCCGCAGTGACGTTCAGCCGATACGAACCGGAATCCGATACATGGTTTGCCGCATTGACAAAACCGAGTGCAGTCAGATCGGTCGTGTAGCTGTTGTTCTGCAGGTAAAACCGCTCCTGCATCGTAGCAACCTGCAACAACATCGATTTTGCCTCGGTTCGTTTGGCACGGGCGGCAAACTCCCGGTAACTCGGGTAGGCGAGAGTTGCCATGATTCCGACGATCACGACAACGACCATCAGCTCCATCAACGTTACGCCGCGCATGTGCATTCGCATCGGATGTCTCCGTCAATATCTTGCGATGGCTATTCTATGCCATCCTGGGTCCACAACGTCCGCACCGGATTGTTCGCAAATCCCGGATCGAAGCATTCCACACCGACACAGCCGATGGGCGGCGGCGAGCATTCTTCGCCTGTGCAGTTCGGATCGGTCGGGCTCGGGAACAGGAAGCTCGGCTTCGGCGCGATACCACCCTGTTCGAGTTCGGTAACCCGGCTGGCATCGATACCTTCCGCATCATTCGGGTCGAGCGTATCGAGCGGGACCACCGGATCGCCGTTCACGACGTTGACCCGATACAGCCGATTGACACTCAATCCGGCCTGGCAGGGGTCGTCAGAACCGACCGTCGGCTCGAATGAAACGAAGAACACCGAATCCGCAAAGGTCTGCGAGTCCGACAGTATCTTCTGATTCGCAGGCAGCGTGAATTTCCAGCCACGGTCCGACGAGGAAATGTCCACGTCAAACGTGCCACTGATCTCCACCATGTCGGCATCGGTCGCAATATCGTAGCTGTTGTACTGTAACTGCGTCAGGCCGGTGAACACATGGGGATCGCGCAATGAATAGAAGCGGTCTTGAGCGCTGCTGTCCAGCGGGTGCTCACGGTATCCGCTGCCGATGCTGATGGCCAGGAATCGCCGATCCTGCTTGTAATCGTGAAACAGCGAGACGTCCGGTGACGTGTAGAAACGGCGCGTTTCCGCGGCGCTCGGTGTTGCCAGTCCTTCGGCACCGAACCGCGCGATCACACCGCCGGCGACAAGATTCGGCGCCGTCAGGCCGTTGCGGATATCGAAGCGCCAGATCTGGCCGCCGAGGTCGGCTGCATACATGCGATCCGCAAATCCGTCACCGTTCAGGTCGAGGACGCGGATGCGTGCAGGAATCGCACGCGTCATCTTGGTCAACGGCAGATCTGCGGCGCCATCCGCACCGGCGCGCCAGATCTGTGCACCGGTTTCGAGATCCAGCATGAACACTGCTGCGCCTTCGAGGTCGGGGCTTGCCGGGTGGATTGCCTGGTCATGCACCGTGTCGTAGCCACCGCCGAGCACTAGTACTGCCTTGTCCGGGCTGGTCGCTGCGAGGCTCTGGACATTGACCCTTGCTGCAACGGGCGGGGACCAGGATTGACCCATCTGCGGGAAGG
The DNA here is from genome assembly GCA_964465665.1 of uncultured Woeseiaceae bacterium. Classification (GTDB taxonomy): domain Bacteria; phylum Pseudomonadota; class Gammaproteobacteria; order Steroidobacterales; family Woeseiaceae; genus JAKEGN01. Next base: position 8,248 of record CAYXKM010000097.1, on the reverse strand, counting down.
TCCTCATCCATTTCAGTTTCGGTGCGTTCTTGTCGGTAACATCCAGGGCGTAATAGTTGTCACCGCCGCGGCGCATGCCGAAGATCAGGTACACAAAGTCGGTTCCGACCTCGATTTCGCCGTCCTTGTTACGGTCGGCAATGACAGGGACGATATCGCCGTCCAGGCCATAGTTCTTGTAGTCGACGGTTTCGTTGAAGTACAGCTCGCCCGTGCGTGCCAGCAGCTCGTGCGGCATGAATGACCACATCTCCTCGCCGGTGCTGGCATCGATGGCATGAAGCAGGCCATCGTTTGTCGCGGTGTAGACGACGATGTCAGGCTGGTCGCCGTTCATGCCGTATACGATCGATGCCGGCTGTGCGTGCAGTGCGTCGCCCATGGATCTGCGTGACGTGGTCGTGGGGTCGCCGTCCTCGTCGCGCACGTCAACGCCGCGAATCCACTCGATCAGGCTGGCCACGCCAGGATCGCCCGGATCGCCGGCAAGACCGAAATCATCGATCGAGAACGCGAGTTGATTGGCCGTCGACACGGAGTTCGAAGCAGCCGTCAGGTCGGCAGCCCCGAGATTGGTGTAAACGTTGCGCTGTGCAGGATCGGGGAGCAGGTTGGCTGCGCCGCCCACAAGGACGTTCGCACCGTCGGAGTTCGATCCGCCGTTCCAGAAGTTGTGCGCAGTATCGTTGAAGTAGCCGGTCGAAGGGTCAACCGCAGGGTCGCCGAACTTGTCGACAATCTGTGCATCGGCAATCGTGTACTTCTTGATGTTGCCCGGCCAGTGAACCTTGTTCGATGCCCGGAATACGGACACATACAAGTCGTTCAGATGTTGCGTCCGGTTGAACGCATTGACGGCAACGGCCGGAGCGGTAAAGGAAATGTCACGATCGAAGATATTGGTGACGATGTCCGTCAGTGCAACGGTCAGGGACTTGACGTCCTCGGCCTGGTAATACTTGCCGCCGGATTTCCGAGCTGTTTCTTCCAGGATCGGCAGGTCGACCGCGAAACCGATGGTGTAAGTGGCCACGGTCTGGTCGCCAGGCACGTCCGGGTTGATGTCTTTCTTGGACAAGTACTCGGCAATGTCGTCCAGGCAAACGCCGTGACCGGTTCCACCTGTACAACCACTGTGACCCAGGGTTGTGGTCCAATCGGGGAGGTTTTCGACCAGGTCATCGGCGCCCTGATCCTGCGTTGGCTCACCGTCCGTCAGGTAGACAACAAAGTTCTTGGCGCAGGCGTACTCCGTGGGTTGTCGATAGATCATCGGGACCTTGGAATCCAGTGCCTCGGTATCGGTCAGCAAGAGCGGCGCGTAATGCGCATTCATGCCGCGCCAGTACAATGCCGCCTCGTACATGGTCTCCGCCAGCGGCGTATTGCCGCTTGCCGGAAGTATATCGATCAGCGCCATAGCCTGATCGCGAGTCGCGTCGAGGTCCTTGATGGCTCGATACACCATGCCGCCGTCATTGCCGTTGAAGCGCATGAAACCGACGTTGACGTCATTGATGGATCCGAGCACGTTCTTGGTCACGGCTTTGACGATGTCATTGCGCGTCATTTTCGAACTCGGGGGATCTTCGTACCAGTTCAGATAATTGCCTGAGTACACCGTATAGATACGGTTCGTCGGCGAGCTGCCCCAGTCGACCTCACGATCCGGATTCGAGGTGAAACGGGCCCTGTTGGTGCCAATCTGGGCGTAAACAACACCTGCCGTGCCGGCACCATGGATGCCGGAATCGTCCGCGCACTCCACGTAAGCCTCGTCCTCGCTGCTGGCGAGTTCCTGCCATTTCGACTTGCCGCTGTAGGTCAGGTATTGCGCCATAGTGCCCGTGAAGGAACCGTTAGCCGCGATCTGGTCCCTGCCTTGTTTGCAGACAAAGTAGGAGTCATCGACCCGCCGACGGCGGTCGGAGCTGCTGTCGCAGTCGGGAACGCTGCCGGAGGTAGTCCAGTAATAATCGCTGCGGTTGCAATCGCCGCTGTAGGATTTGGATCCGTCGAACGGCTCCTGGTTGGTCTCGACGACCGTGGTCATGCTGCCCGAGCTGTCCAGTATGAACAGCACGTTGGGTTTTGCCGCATTGCTGGCACCCGGTACGGTCAACAGCAATTCGACGTCGTCAGCGACGGCGGGGAATCCGGTTACCAATGCGAGAGCGAGTCCTGCACCGGTCCATGTGGCGCGTATCCTGGACATGTTCATTTCCTCAATAAATCAATTTGCGGCTCAATCGCTCAATCGGCCACACGAACGCTGGTTACAGTGTTGGTTTCAGTGTCATAGGTCACCAGGGCATAGTCTTCCTTGCTTTGCCTCAGGCTGTTGAATTGCTTTCGGAATTCTGCGAAGGGCAGCAGCTCACCACGCAGATAGAACTGCGTGTTGGTTGTCAGCCGCGCTTCGATGACTTCACATTCGTCGCAGGACTTGAACATCAGCCTGCTGTTGTCTGTCGTCGGAATGCTCATGAATGCGGTACTGGTTTCTACCGCACGCGTGATGATCCGGATTTCGGCGATTGCCGGCAGGCATGCTGCCAGCGTAACGACCGCAATTAGTTTGCGCAGGTCCATCATACGTACTCCAAGCGAAGTTTCTGCTGTACGCGCGACCCGGGCCCAATCGGGTCGCGCTATCCATTACATTAATTACATTATCTGTCAATTCAGGCGTTTATGCCCGGAACCACTACTCAATTCCGTCCTGTGTCCAAAGCGTCCTGACCGGGTTGTTGACGAAGCCAGGATCGAAACATTCGACGCCGACGCAACCCAGCGGCGGTGGTGCGCATGCAGCACCGGTGCAGTTCGGGTCATCCGAACTCGGGAACAATATGGCCGGCGTCGGGGCTATACCGCCCTGTGACAGCGTGTCGCGGCGCGCGTCATCCGCATCGGCCGGATCCAGCGCATCGAGATTGTTGACTATCGGGTCACCATTGATGACGCTTACCCGGTACAGGAAGTTCGTGCCACGTCCGACAGAACAGCTCGCTGCAGCATTGCTGTCGGGAGTGAACGAGACGAACAGGACCGAGTCATCGAATGTCAGTGAATCGGCCAGTACCTTTTCGTTCGCCGGCAAGGTGAACTTCCAGCCGTGATCGTTCGGACCGATGGTGACCTGGGTCTGCCCGGCAACTTCAACAAGGTCGGCCTCGGTAGTGAAGTCGTAATTGTCGTACTCGAGCTGTGTCAATTGGCGGAAAATGTCCTTGTCGCGAATCGAATAGAAGCGGTCCGAAGCACTGAGGTCAAACGGATGTTCGCGATATCCGGAACCGATACTGATCGCGATGAAACGGCGATCCTGGATGTTGTCAGTGAACAAGGACACGTCCGGAGCATTGTAGAAACGCCGCGTATCGGCTGCCGTTGGCGATCCAAGGCCTTCGGCGCCGAGCCGTGCGATGACGCCGCCGGCAACCAGTTGCGCCGGAGTTGCGCCTTTGGCGATGTCAAACCGCCAGATCTGTCCGCCGAGGTCCGACGCGTACATGCGGTCGGCAATGCCGTCGCCACTGGTATCGATGACACGGGTCTCGTTTGGCAGTGAACGGGTCATCTCCGGCAGTTGCAGGTCAGCCCCGGACCCGGTCGGGCCGGCGCGCCACAAGGTGGCGCCGCTGACGAGGTCCAGGATGTGCAGCCCGGCGCCTGCAGCGTCGGCTGTTGAAGGATGGGCACTGGTGTCATGCACCGTGTCGTAGCCGCCACCGATGACGACCACCGCCTTGTCAGCGTTCAGGCCGCCAACATTTATGTCCATGCGGGCCACGACCGGCGTCGACCAGCTTTGGCCGGCGTCCGCCAGCGTAACGTTCCACAGCAATTCAGGCGCATTCTTGTTGGTGACGTCGATTGCGATGTAATCGCTGCCGCCACGGCGCTTGCCGAAAATGATGTAGACGAAATCGTCTCCGTCGACGATGCCGTTGTTGTTGTCGTCTTTCACCACCGGCACGATGTTGCCGTCAATGCCGTACTGCTTGTATTTCGCAGAAGGATTGAAGTACAGGCGCGTCATATTGGGCAACAAATCCTTCGGGACGAAGGACCAGAGTTCCTGTCCTGTCGCGCCGTTTACCGCGTGCAGGTAGCCGTCATTGGTCGCGGTATAAACGACGACATCCGGATTCTGCGCCGTGCCACCATAAACGATTGCGGCCGGCTGCGAATGCAGCGGGTCACCCATGGCATTTCGCACCGTCGTTGCTGCGTTGCCGTCTTCGTCGCGTACGTCTTCGCCGCGCATCCAGCGTATGAGCTCGGCGACCGTCGGCTCGCCGGTCGCACCGGTCAGGCCGAAATCGGCTGGCTGGAAAGCGGCGATGTTCGACGGAGTAATGGCATTGCTTCCCGCGGACAGCGTGTCGTCCGCGCCGTTGTTCGTATAGAGGTTGCGCACTGTCGGGATGGGCAGGGCATTGGCCGCGCCGCCGAGTAATACGTCGTTGCCGTCGGCGCCACCGGCCGTCCAGTAACTGCGAGCCGTGTCATAGAAGAATCCGGTAGCCGGATCGACTGCGGGGTTGCCGTTTACGTCGGTGATCGTCGGCACAAGGATGGTTTCTCCGCCCGGGCCTAACGTAGTGAAGTTGGTGATCTTGTATTTCTTCAGGTTGCCCGGCCAATGCGCGCGACTGCGGGCTCCGAACAGTGTCATGTAGACATCGTTCAGGTTTTGCGTGCGGTTGAATGTGTTGACAGAGACCGACGGCGCCGAAAATGACACAGAACGGTCATTGATATTGGCCAGGATCTGCAACAGTGCGACGGTTAGAGTTTCGACGTCGTCCGCGAGGAAGTACTGACCACCCGAGGCTGCCGCAGTGTCGCGCAGAATCGGCAGGTCGACGGTGAAGCCGATGGTGTGAGTTGTAACAGTCTGCGTGCCGTTGTTGACGGCGTCGGTGTCGACATTCGCCAGGTACTCGGCGATGTCATCCAGGCAGCGGCCGTCGCCGGCACCGGTACAGTTCGTACGGCCCAGCACGCTCGCATACAATGGCAGTGTCGGCGCCAGAGCCGGTGTGTCACCGTCGCCGACCGGCGCGCCGTCGGTGATCAATACGTTGTAATTCTTGGCGCAGACGTCGAGCGGCGGTTGCTGGTAAACCGAGGGTCCGGTTGCCGAAAGAGCGGCAGGGTCGGTAGGGACCTGACCTGCCATGTCGGCGTAGTGAGCGGTTCTGCCAAGCCAGTACAAGGAGTTCTCGTAAAGCGTCTCGGACAGCGGCGTATTGCCGGCGGCTGGCAGCGAATCGATTTTGGCCAGTATCGAGGCTCGATTCGCGTCCAGGTCGGTCATGGCCTGTATGACTGAGCCACCGCTCGAGCCGCTGAAGCGCATGATGCCAACATTCATGTTATTGACCGAATCCAACACTTTCTTGCTGACCGATTTCAGAATATTGATGCGGGTCATGTTGACGTTCGCCGGCGAGGCCTTCCAGTTCAGGTAATTGCCATCGAACACGGTATAAGCCAGGTTTCGCGGCGCGCTGCCCCAGGACACTTCCTGATCGGCGTCGTTGGTCCAGGGATTGGACAAGCCGGAGCCGCTCGCGGCGTACACATAACCGGCGGTACCGTCACCGTGCAATCCCGAATCCGCGTTGCATTCGACCGGATCCGTGCTGTTTCCGGGTTCCAGGTATTGCCAGCTGGCTGAGCCGCTGCTGCCGGAACGATACTGCACCATGGTGTTGGTAAAAGTACCGATGCCAGAGATCTGCTGGGCGGCGAAATTGCACTTGAACGCACTTTTGATGACGTACTGTGTCTGGCTGCCGTCGCAGATCGGAGTGACGTCAACATCGGTCCAGTAAATGTTGTTCCTGTCGCAAGCGCCGGCATACATCAGGCTGCTGTTGTAGGGAGCTACCGTCAGTTCGACCGTATCCATACTGCCGGACGTGTCCATGATGAACATGACGTTCGGTTTCGGGTTCAGCGAAGGGTCCGGATTGATGAGCAGCAGTTCCGTGTCGTCTGCAATCGCCGGTACTCCGGCAAGCACTGCCAGAGCGCATCCGGAAATCATCCCTGTCATTCTGTTTGTGCGGATCTTCATGATCGTTTCCTCAAATCTCTTGCGGACAGCAAACTCAGAGCGTCACTTTGATGGCAGTGATCGTGTCGGACTGCAAATGGCGTCGTACTGTCACGACTTCGGCTTCGCGGTCGCGAATCCTGAACAGGCTCTTGCGAAAGTCCCTGAGCAATACGGCTTTGTCGTTGATGATGAACTCCGTATTGCCGGTCAGCGGCACGCGGAACGACTCGCACTCAGCGCATTCGCTGAACATGACAGCACCGCTGGTCGATGCAGGGATGCGCAGGAGACTCAGCGGAACCTCGTACGCCCTTTCGATGGTGGTGAACTCGGAAGCAGCCGGCAGGCTCAGTCCGAGCAGCATTGCTGCCAGTATTGTTCGAATGTGCATGGCCATTACCCCGTGTCCTTTAGGATGGTGAGGGCGAATCATCAAAGCGTCGGCGCTTCTGGTCCGACGACGTAAAAAGCCTGGGTATGAACGGCCGAAGCGTCACGGTCGGTGACCCCTCCGGCGTCGCGTACCGATTCTGCCGTTGCCGTTGCATTGAAGTGATAAGCAGCGATACCGCTGCCAACGCCAAGGCTGAACGCGCGATCCGGCACCAGGGTCGAATCCTCGAAAGCGATCACTGCCGTTACCGATTCGTGCCCGGTAATGACGTACTGGCCGAGGTCGGTGTTCACCAGGGTGTTGAAACGACCTTGCGACAGCGCCTGCTCCAGGCCAGTCTCGGCCGCCTGGAACGCGTTCTCGTAGTTCTGTGCGTTACGTGCCATCGCGAGCTCGGTCGTCGCGGTATTCATGCCGGATATTGCCAGCACGGTGATGACCACCAGCAGTATGAGGCTGACGACCAATGCCGCGCCGCTCTGTCTTTTGTGCAATCGGATGTGATTCATGGTTAGTCTCTTGTCGCTCCGGATCAGGACCGGGCATTCCGCAGCAGTATCGTCTTCGATACCTGGATGCGCCGGAAACCGTCATTGAAATTGCCGAGTGCAACGTCACCCGGTGCGTAATTCGCGTTGTCCACAATGCCGAGTTCCGGCGTGACGCCGCGCACCAGTAGCCAGATTCTGGCGGTGATGACCCGCGATCCCGGTATGAATGCGGCGTCCGCCGGATCCAGTATGGCATCGCCCGGGTTGACGTAGCGATCGACTGTATTGTCCGCGTCAACATCGACTCCGAACTGCAGTTGCATGTTCTCGACGCCCGGTGCGACTTCCTGGTCGACAATGCCGGGAGCGCCGCCGACGGTCTGCAGCGATTTGCGGCGCAATGTCGGTGCGCCGGGGATCAGCGCAGAATCCGCAGCAACGTAATAGGTGTTCACCAGCAGGTCGTGCGTTTCCGATGCGGCCGGGTCGAAAGTCGACGGCACGGTGCCATCCTGGAAGAGTTCGCCCTGAATACGCGTCGACTGAATCTGCAACCGGCCGGCCAGCGGTGCGGTTGGCGCAACCGTTGCACGGCGCGTCGTGACGATATCGGAATTCGCCTGCGCCACCGCGCCAGCAGCCGGTGCGCAGGGCAGGGTGTAGCCATTGTTTCCGCCAGCGAGCGGTCGCGCCAGGTCGAATGCCCAGGTTACCCCGCAACTGCCGGTCGTGCCGGTGGGGACCGTCAGCACCTTCGGGTTGGCGTCGGCCAGCAATGACCGGCCCTCGACGGCACTACCGCGGCTGTGGCGGCCCCAGTTGCTGGCCATGCGGAGGTCGGCCTCGACCGTATCCATGGCGAACTGCGCCGTTTCCTGAACGCGGGCTACCGACTCATTGATGACGTAGGCCTGGCGACTCTGGGTATACACCTGGATCGCGCCGATCATCAGGAACGAGCCGATCGCCAGGGCAACCATTACTTCGATAAGGGTGACGCCGGCCTGGCGGTTACTCAATTGCATATACTGTTTCTTCATGGCCGTCAGATTCCGAATACCGGGATGGTGACCGAGTAGTTCAGGACTTCGCCTGGCTCGGTCCACGACACGGTGATCTGGTAAGTCGGCGGAACCACACCGTTGTTGAACACCACGGTGACATCGCCGTTCGGCAGCGTGTCCAGTGCCTGCTGGTCCCAGAGGAAGATATCGTTGGCAGCCATGTCCGCAGGTGTGCAGTCGACTCCCGCGTCGACGCAGTTGTTGTCGGCGCCGGCGAGCGCGT